>JBALVO010000008.1:12138-60292 GCA_036961445.1 Halioglobus sp. | reverse complement strand
CCATGGTTACGTGCTCGCTAATGCCGGCATTGATAAATCCAATATTGTCAACGATCCCGAGGATCAATACGTGTTGCTACTGCCTGAGGATCCGGACCGTTCAGCCGCGCTGCTGCGCAAGGGGTTGGCTGTGCTCAGCGGGGTCGCTCCGCAAATTATTATTAACGATAGCGTGGGCCGTGCCTGGCGCAACGGTACGGTAGGTATGGCAATCGGCACTGCAGGTCTGGAACCGCTGAATAATCAGGTTGGGGAGCAGGATATTTTTGGCAATCTGCTGGAAGTGACCGAGCCAGCGGTGGCCGATGAGTTGGCCGCCGGTGCGTCTCTGATAATGGGGCAGGCCGCGGAGGCTCGCCCGGTGGTGCTGGCCCGGGGAGCGTCTATTGCGCAAGCTGAAACAGGATCCAGCGGGCTGATTCGAGATAAATCACAGGACCTGTTTCGCTAGTGAATGCTCCAGCTAACAGCATATTGGCGCTGTCCGGCGGTGTGGGGGGTGCGAAACTCGCCCTGGGATTGGCGGATGAGCTGTCGCCAGGGCAACTGCATGTGCTGGTGAATACCGGCGATGATTTTGAGCACCTGGGTTTACACATCAGTCCGGATGTAGACACTTTACTGTACACGCTAGCGGGCCTGGCCAATAACGAACTGGGTTGGGGGCAGGCGAACGAAACGTGGAATACCATGGAAGCGCTGGGTCGCCTGGGTGGCGAGACCTGGTTTCGACTTGGTGACAAGGATATGGCCACGCATTTATGGCGCACCCAGCAGCTGAAAACTGGCAAAGGCCTGGCCGAAATTATAAATGACCAGGCTAAGCAGTTGGGTGTGTCAAGTCACGTGCACCCCATGACGGAGGACGCGGTGCACACAACGGTGCACTGTATCGCTGAAAAACTGCCATTTCAGCATTATTTCGTAAAGGAACAGTGCATGCCTGCGGTAACCGGGTTCAGTTTTGAGGGGATCTCGGCGGCGCGGCCCAATCGCAATGCGATGCGCTTGCTGCACGATAATAGTTTTTCCAGTGTGATGATATGTCCGTCCAACCCCTATGTTAGTGTTGATCCGATATTGCAGGTTCCTGGCCTGTGGTTAGCGCTGCGCGACAATCCAGCGCCGGTGGTGCTTGTTTGTCCTATAGTGGCGGGCCTGGCTATCAAGGGACCCACTGCGAAGATGATGGCAGAGCTGGGTGTGCCGGTGACGGCATTGGGTGTGGCCCAGCACTACTGTGCACGCTATCCCGGTCTACTGGATTTTTTCATTATTGATGACAGTGACGCTGGATTGGCAGCCGAGATAACAAAATTGGGCGTGGAGGTGGCAGTTACCTCTACCGTAATGAAGAGCCGGGAAGACAAACAGAAGCTGGCGCGATTCGCCCTGCAGGTGGGAGGTAGATAGCGGAGATGGCACAGGCGTTAGTTCCTTTGAAGGACCTCGTGCAGGCCAAGTCGCGCCTGTCGGGATTATTGCGTCCATCCGAGCGTCGAGCGCTGGCTCAAGCCATGGCTGAGGACGTGCTGGCAGTGCTGTCACGGCATGCGCAAATAGACCGTGTGACGCTGGTATCTGATGATCCCGGCGCCGGCATGCTGGCAGCGCAATACCAGGTCGAATTTTGGGATGAACGCACTATGGGGGCAGTCGGACTTAACGCCGTCATCCAGGCGGCCAGTGAACGTTTATTGTCCGCTAGCGCTAGTCCACTGGTGGTGCTGCATGCCGACTTACCTTTGTTGACGGAGGCTGACATTACAGAAGTACTGCGCGTTCAGCAGCAATTGGCAGGCCTGGTGATTGCTTGTGACCAGCGCGGAACGGGGACCAACCTGCTGGCCTTTACTCGCGACAGCACACCTCAATTTTGTTTTGGCGCTGACAGCTGTGCCAGGCATATAGCGGTTGCTCATGCTGCTGGTATGCCAGTGCAGGTTGTGCGCAGGTTTGGCATTGCGGTGGATGTTGATGAGCCGCAGGATATGCAAACGGTGATAGATGCTTTGCAGCAAAGGTGCGCGAGTAAGACATGTGACCTGTTGCAGGGCACTGGATTGGGTGCGCGCGTGGAGCTGGCACTGGCTACGCTGGATGGAAAATCGAAGTTGGACAAAGGAATGGCACTCTGATGGCACCCTGGCAGACGATAAAAGACCATATATTGCAGGGACATATGCCCACGCCGGAGCAGGCGCTGGCCCTGGCAGATTGTGCTGACACCGCCTCGCTGGCCAGTGCTGCCGGGCTATTGCGTGATCGTGGTCATCGCAATGTCGTGACGTATTCGCGCAAGGTATTTATCCCGTTAACGCATTTGTGTCGCGACGTATGTCATTACTGTACCTTCGCACGCACGCCCAGGAAAATAACACAAGCCTATATGCCGATAGACGAGGTTCTCGAACTTTGTCATCAAGGCGCAAAAATGGGCTGCCAGGAAGCCCTGTTTACACTGGGCGAAAAGCCTGAATTACGTTATAGCGCGGCGCGCAACGCGCTGCAGCAATTGGGCTTTGCCAGTACGCTGGATTATGTCAAGGAAGTGGCTTCGCGGGTGCTTGCTGAGACCGGCTTGCTGCCCCATATCAACGCGGGCTGTATGACTGCAGAAGAAATCGCCGGACTGCGTCGGGTCAGCGCCTCCATGGGTATTATGCTGGAGTCTACCTCCGAGCGACTATGCAACAAGGGTATGCCGCATTATGGCTCTCCGGACAAAAGCCCCGCCGCGCGCCTGCAGACGCTGGAGCTGGCAGGGCAGGCCGCGGTCCCTTTTACTTCCGGCATCCTTATTGGTATTGGTGAAACCCGCAGCGAGCGCATCGAGTCGCTGCTGGCGCTGCGAGATGTCCATGAACGCCATGGTCATTTGCAGGAAGTCATCGTACAGAATTTTCGCGCCAAACCCGGCACCTTGATGGCTGCCGCGCCTGAGCCGGATCTTAATGAGCTGCTGTGGACTATCGCTGTGACCCGGTTGATTTTTGGTGCACAGATGAACATTCAAGCGCCTCCGAACCTCAGCCCTGGTGTACTTCCGCAATTGATAGCAGCAGGGATTAACGATTGGGGTGGCGTGTCTCCGTTGACGCCTGATCATGTTAATCCCGAGGCTCCCTGGCCTCATTTGGATCAGCTGGCACGAGAAACGGCAGCAGCCGGCAAATTTCTCGAACAGCGTTTAACGATTTATCCAGCGTACGCCAGGGCAAGTGAAAACTGGCTGGATGCAACGGTACGCACCGCGGTATTGCGGCAGATGGACGGTGCCGGATTTGCTCGTAGAGATAACTGGACGCCAGGGCAGGAACAACCGGTGCCACCCGTTGAAGCCCGATTATTGGGCAGTCGTCCATCACCTGACAAGATTTCCGCGGATGTGCGTGAGATTGTCAGTCGCTGTGCCGATGTTGGACAGCTCAGCGAAGATGATGTGACCCGCTTATTCAATGCCCGCGGAGATGACTTTTCCTATGTGGTAAGTCAAGCGAACCAATTGCGCCAGCAGGTTAACGGTGAACACGTCAGCTACGTGGTCAACCGCAATATAAACTATACCAATGTGTGCTATTTCAAATGCCAGTTTTGTGCCTTTTCCAAGGGTAAGTTGAGTGAAAACCTGCGCGGCCGACCCTATGATATAAGCGGTGAAGATATTGCGCGGCGTTGCACGGAGGCCTGGGAACGGGGCGCGACAGAGGTTTGTATGCAGGGGGGGATACACCCCGACTACACGGGGCAGACGTACCTGGATATTCTGCATACGGTACGCAATGCCACGCCCGGTATGCACATTCATGCTTTCTCGCCGTTGGAAGTATGGCAAGGCGCGCAAACGCTAGGCCTGGAGATTCCGGAATTTCTGCGACAACTTCGAGCAGCTGGCCTTAACACACTGCCCGGGACAGCGGCGGAAATATTACACGATGAGGTGCGGGCACAACTTTGCCCGGACAAGTTGAATACATCGCAGTGGCTGCAGGTCATGGCGGCCGCGCATGCCGAAGGTATGCGCACGACGGCGACGATCATGTACGGCCATATCGACCAGCCACATCATTGGGCCAGGCATTTATTGGAAATTCGAGCGCTGCAACAACGCACCGGTGGTTTCACCGAGTTCGTGCCGCTGCCTTTCGTGCATATGGAAGCCCCGATGTATCTTAAGGGAAATGCTCGCCGCGGCCCCAGCTTTCGCGAGGCCATATTGATGCATGCTGTGGCGCGACTGGTGTTTCACGGTCTTATCGATAATATCCAGGCGTCATGGGTGAAAATGGGCCAGGCTGGTGTGGCCGCTTGTCTGGATGCCGGGGTCAACGACCTGGGCGGGTCTTTGATGAATGAAAGTATTACTCGCGCAGCCGGATCCGGACACGGCCAGGAATGGACGCCGCCATTCATGGAGCAGCAGATTTTTGCAGCGGGTCGCATACCGCGCATGCG
Organism: Halioglobus sp.; assembly: GCA_036961445.1. Lineage (GTDB taxonomy): Bacteria > Pseudomonadota > Gammaproteobacteria > Pseudomonadales > Halieaceae > JBALVO01. The sequence goes on along the minus strand of JBALVO010000008.1, from coordinate 55,837 downwards.
TAGCACGCTGTATAACGATGTGTCGCCGGAGCGCCGCGCGTCGGCGTTTGCAGCAGCTCCGCTGGAGGCCCTGGAAAACGCATCTGCGACCAAGCGGCAACGCAGCAAGCGTGTGGTGGCTTTGAAGATTGATGCGGTGGAAGTGGTGGAGGGCGTGCACCGGGTACAGGATGTTTCGCTGTATGAACGAGTAGTATTGATGGCGGCTTGCAACTGAGTTACTCAACGCCAGATTTCGTCACAGCACAGGGGCCAGTCGATCTCGAACCCGGTTGGATGGCACAACTGGAAGCAGAGTTCGACCAGGCTTATATGCACGATTTACGTGCTTTTCTGCGCGCGCAGAGACAGGCGGGTAAGCGAATTTTCCCTGCTAGCACCGAGCTTTTTGCTGCGCTGCAAACGACCCCGCTGGATCGGGTCAAGGTGGTCATTGTAGGGCAGGACCCCTATCACGGCGAGGGGCAGGCTCACGGTCTTAGTTTCTCGGTAAAGCGCGGTGTTGCGGTGCCGCCCTCTTTGCACAATATCTATAAAGAAATTCATACTGAACTGGATCTGCCAATCCCCCGGCATGGCGATTTGACGTCCTGGGCAGAGCAGGGGGTGCTGTTACTCAACAGCGTGCTATCGGTGGAATGTGCACTGCCCGGCTCTCATCGGAGTAGGGGCTGGGAGACGTTTACCGATCGCGTTATTGACGTGGTGAACCGGCAGTGTGAAGGTATCGTGTTTATGTTGTGGGGAAGCTATGCCCAGCGCAAGGGCTCGTTTATAGATGCCGCACGCCACTGCGTGCTAAAGGCTTCGCACCCGTCGCCGCTGAGTGCATATCGGGGATTTTTCGGCTGTGGGCATTTTCTTGTCGCCAATGATTATTTGCAGCGCAGGGGAGCGGCACCCATAGATTGGCGCCTGCCGCAATAGCCCGCAACGGCGAGAGGCCGTGAACCCACTGGCGAGCCTGAGCCAATCAACGGCGGTCGGTGAGAGCCTGATCGGCGTCTAGTGAATAGGGTAATTCCCTGGGGGAAAGAGTGGGCCCGTCCACTGCGCCCAGATGCAGGCCATTATCCAGCCCCGTCTGCGTGGTGACCGCCAGCGCCATTACCCGCCCTTCTGCGTCGGCCGCACTATTGACTATATTGCCTACACTTTGTTCGCTGCTGCTACTATAAAGGGCAGTCCCAGCCAGCGCCGGGTGCTCTGTGGCTAATTCGGCAAGGTGCATCCTGCGTTTGCTTTTGCCCCGGTAATGCAGGCGTGCCACCACCTCCTGCCCGGTATAGCAGCCCTTGTTGAAGTTGATGTGGCCCGTCAGGTCGTAGTTCAGCATTTGTGGAATGAACGCTTCCACAGTAGCGGCCTCAACGCGACCGATACCGCTGTGTAATTGCAGTGCCTGCCACTGTGACTCGGTGGCAAGCGCTGCGGTTGCCGCCAGCTGCTGCAGTTGTGCGGTACAGCTGTTGTTGTGGTAGCACTCAAATTGTTGACCATCATGGTCTACTTGCACCAGTACGAAACCAGTACCATGACTGGCTGCAAAACGCTCGCCTGGTGCGCTGCCAAATATGTCGTGCAGAATCTGCCGGGCATCGGGTCCCCAGCATGCCTGTACCTGCCAATCGTCGCGCCCGGCATCCAGTTGTGCCTTGGAAAAAATAATGTATTTGCCAAAGATAGCACTGCTACTGGCCACTATGTCGCGGCGCATACGCAGCGCATAGTGATCCTCCTCCAGCTGACTGAGTAAGAAGTCGCAGACAACCCGACCCTGAGGTGTACAGTAAGCGCCCGGAACAGCATGATCTGGATCCAGTGTGCGGGTATCGCAGGTTGTTTGTCCCTGCAAAAAAGTGAGCGAATCCGGCCCCTGAATATGCAGCAGGGATTCTTGTGCAAGGGGCGTAGTTTGGCAAAGCAAGAGTGGATACCTCAAATGTCTGATGGTCGGTAACAAGGTGGTCAATAATAGGCGCTGCGGGGGGCGCTGTCAGCAACTGCTGACAAGAGCCCGCGCCAGTGACTGAATTTGACGATATACTGGCGGCTTCTGAAGTTTTTCTGAACGAGTTTTCTGGCATGGTATCAAACGAAGAAATTAACCGTATGCGCTGGGCTACCAGACGCGGCATGCTGGAGTTGGATTTGGTGCTCGAGCCGTTTGTCGCAGCGCGCTATGCAGATCTTGATGAGCAGGATCGGAAACGATTCAAGCAGTTGATGATTTGTGAAGACCAGGACCTGTTCAGCTGGTTTATGGGGCGTGCACAACCTGAGGACAAGGAGTTGGTCACTATTGTCAGTAAGATACTCGAGTTCACCCGCACTCCACCTGATCGTAGGTAAATCACGGGTTCGTCGAGTTTGTCATATCATATTTTGTAGCTGTATTTTTTTAGCGTTGTATCTTTTGTATGCCAAGGGCTACCTGGTGTTGGTGGGAATACTGGCAACGCCGGTGGGATTATCGTTGTGGCAGCTGCGCTGCGAAGCCATGGCCGGTGCGGTAGTGCATTGGCAGCAGGGCCTGTGGAGTGTAGAACACGCTCAGCAAACCAGGCCGGTGACTGTGCGTCTGCGCAGTACCTGCCTGGGGTGGCTCATTTATTTTGCCTGGCAGGAATCTCTCACTGGCCGGAATAATGGTGTCTGGTTGTTTCTCGATAGCGCGCCGCGGCAGCAGTTGCGCTTGTTGCGGCTGAGGTTAGCTATGGAGCGGTGAGTTGCCTGGCTGCAGCACAGTGTCCTGCGCAGTGGGTAGTTGCTGTGGATAGTCCAGGGTGTAGTGCAAACCACGGCTTTCCTTACGCGAAATGGCACACTGGATCATTAGTTCCGCCACCATTGCCAGGTTGCGTAACTCCAGCAGATCATTACTAACCTTGTAATTCCCATAGTATTCGGCGATTTCTGCCTGTAAGAGCTGCACCCGGTGCGAAGCACGCTGCAGTCGTTTGTTGGTGCGAACAATGCCCACGTAGTCCCACATGAACCGGCGCAGCTCATCCCAGTTATGGGAAATTACCACATCCTCGTCCGAGTCTGTTACCTGGCTCTCGTCCCACATGGCAACAGTGGCGGGTGCCGGCGCCTGGGCCAGAGTTTTGGCCATATGCCCGGCGGCAGATTCGGCGTAGACAATGCACTCAAGCAGAGAGTTGCTGGCCATGCGGTTAGCACCGTGCAGACCTGTGCTGGAGGTCTCACCTATGGCGTATAGTCCGGCGACATCGGTGCTGCCATTGGTGTCCACGACCACCCCACCGCAGGTGTAATGTGCAGCGGGAACCACGGGGATCGGCTCGGCGCTGATATCAATGCCGAACTCCTCGCAGCGAGCCATTATGGTGGGGAAATGGCTTTGTAAAAACTCCCGGGATTTGTGTGATATGTCCAGAAAAACACAGTCTGCGCCCAGTCGTTTCATCTCGTGGTCTATTGCTCTTGCCACTACATCCCTTGGAGCCAGTTCAGCCCGATCATCGAAATGATGCATGAAGCGTTGGCCATCCGGTAGTAACAGCTTGCCTCCTTCACCCCGAATGGCCTCGGTAATCAGGAAAGATTTGGCTTTGGGGTGGTACAGGCAGGTAGGGTGAAACTGGTTGAACTCCATGTTGGCGACACGACAGCCAGCTCGCCAGGCCATGGCGATACCATCGCCGCTGGCACCATCAGGGTTACTGGTATAGAGATAGGCTTTACTCGCTCCTCCGGTAGCCAAGGCGACAGCGCTGGCCTGAAACAGATCCACGCGGTCAGTCTGCTGGTTGAGAATATAGGCGCCCTGGCAGCGGCCGTCGTCGACTACCAGGTCTACCGCCACGCGATGGGTGAAAATTTCGATATTTGGTGCCGCCACAGCTTGCTCTGTGAGTACCTCCGATATAGCTCGACCGGTGCGGTCAGCCGCATGAATGATTCGTCTATGGCTGTGGCCGCCTTCCATGGTGAGATGGAACTCACGGCCAGACGGATCTGTTTGGTCTGCACGCAGGTCGAAGTCGACCCCCTGCGCTACCAGCCATTCAACACAGCGGCGGCTGTTGCCCACGGTAAATTCAACCGCTTCTCGCTGGCATAGGCCTGCCCCGGCCGTGAGTGTGTCCTGCACATGGGAATCCACCGTGTCGCGGTTGTGCAAGACCGCCGCCATGCCGCCTTGTGCCCAGTAGGTCGAGCCCTGGTTCAGGTCGGCCTTGGATAGTATTGCCACACGATAATGACCCGGTAAATGCAGGGCGAGGCTGAGCCCTGCCGCGCCGCTCCCGATAATCAGTACGTCGTGTTGGTGATGAATAGTCATAGACTTCACTGCGTGTGGCTGTTTGGAAGATTAATTAATTGATGTGGCTCAGAGACTTAGCTTCGATTAACATCGCTGCATGCGAGTATATACGACCTCATGAGATATAAGGAAATACTCCCTTGGGGAACTTTATCAAGATAGACCTCTCTTACAACCGACCGCAATGGCCAGCCAGCGAACTTATGGCTGTTTTTGCTGTCAATTATTGCAGTGGGCAAAGCACCACCGGGGCAGTAATGTCATGGACTAGGGAGGGGGATAGCACGTGACTGCCGCAGAGACGGATCAACAGCTCGTGGTCAGGGTACAAAAAGGCGACTCCAGGGCTTTCGATCTGTTGGTGTTGAAGTATCAACACAAGATTTTTGGCTTGATCAGTCGTTATGTACGTGATGCCGATGAAGTACAGGATGTTGCGCAAGAGGCTTTCATTAAGGCCTACAAGGCGCTGCCCAGATTTCGCGGAGACAGCGCGTTTTATACGTGGCTGTACCGAATCGCCATTAACACTGCCAAGAACTACCTTGTTTCTCGCTCCCGAAGGCCTCCGGGTAGTGATGTCGAAGTGGAAGACGCGGAATACTATGACGGTGGTGGTGCATTGCGGGATATCGAAACACCCGAAAATGCCCTGTTTGCGGCGGAATTGAAGGCCGTGGTAGAGCGGGCCATCAGCGCGCTGCCAGATGATCTTAGAACCGCGGTAACTTTACGTGAGTTTGATGGTCTGAGTTACGAGGACATTGCCGATATCATGGATTGTCCGGTAGGCACCGTTCGCTCGCGTATCTTCCGGGCTCGCGAGGCAATTGATGGGCAGGTACGGGAACAGCTCGATGGCAAGGCCTGAAAAACAGAATTTACAGCACTGGCAGCGAAATACGGCGCCGGAGCAAATGAAGGATGATACGTGCGATCGCACGAAGGAATTGAACGATGACTGAAAGAATGCGCGAGTCTCTTTCTGCACTGTTGGATAATGAAGCCAACGAACTGGAACTGGAACGCATCCTGTCACGCGTCACTGACGACGCGGACGTGCGTAATACCTGGATTCGTTACAATGCAGTTAGCACAACGATGGCCGGCGCGCCTCTCGCACATATGCAGCTGGATATATCAACACAGGTTCGCCAGGCAATTGCCGGCACCAGCAGCGATGAATTGCAACAGCAGACGGTTCAGGCGGGGCAGAATATTGTTAGCCTCAGGCAGCGTTTTTTACGCCCCTTGACCAGCCTTGCGGTAGCAGCTTCAGTGACTGCTACGGTGGTTATCGGTGGCCAGCAGCTTGCCCGCATAGGTGGCACTGATCCCTATGGCGGTTCCCAGGCAGTGGCAGCCAGTGCTTCTCCGGTAGGTTTGGTGAACAGTCTGGGAGCGACGACCGTGCAGGCCAGTTACGGCACGCAATCTGTCCCGGTACTGCAGCCAGCAACTCGCACCGCCTATCAGGAACTGGCGCGTCAGCGCATGCAAATGTATATGCAGGAACATGCCGAGCAAGCGGCACTCAATTCTCCTCAGGGATTGATCCCTTTTGCCCGCGTACCGCAGATCAGGGAATAGGGAGCCTACGCCAGTGTCGCAGAGCCTGTTTAGCAAGCGTGGAGTGCGTTTGACAATGGCAGCACTGTCGTTGTTGATGACGGGTGCCGTGCAGGCCGCGACTTGCCCGGGGGCTGATCCTGTGGCCCTGGGCTGGCTTGAAAAAATGTCCACCAGCCTGCAGCAAGTGAGTTATCACGGTGTGGTAACCCTGCAGCGTGGTGAAGATATGCAGGTTATGCAGGTCTCGCATTCGGTTGAGCATGGCAGTAGCTCGGAGCGACTTACCCAGCTCACCGGCCAGGGCGCGCAGGTAGAGCGGCTCAACCATCCCCTGGAATGCATCCATCCCGGACACAAACTTCTTAGTATAGGGACAGACCTGGAGGCGGGACGCTGTGGCATTGCCGAGCACTATCGATTTAGTGTTGACGACGGAGAGCGTGTGGCGGGTCGCAAGGCTGTGCGCGTGAGCATCGAGCCACGTGATATGTATCGGTTTGGCTACATTATGGAACTGGATCGAGAGACCGGGCTATTGCTGAAGACAGAGACCATTGGCCGTGGTGATAAAACGTTGGAAAAGTTTCAATTTGCCAACTTGTCATATACCGGCGACATTCCAGAAGGCACTGAAGTAAACCTGATACACCAGGCGCAACATCCGCATCCACAGATTCCCGTGTCCATCGCCGCAGTGGGCGGGGTATGGGCTGTCGGTTGGTTGCCCCGGGGGTTTACGGCAACAGATTCGGCGACCGGTAGTGCCGGACGTCGCACGTATACAGATGGTCTGGCCGTTTTTTCTGTATTTCTGGAAGAGCTGGCTCGTGAAATACGCCCGGGTGAAGGGGTAGTGCGCAGTGGAGGTACCACCTCTTATACTCGCGGTATGAGTTTTACCGGGCAGCCGGTATTGGTGACGGTTATAGGGGAAGTTCCGGTCAATACGGCTAGAATGGTGGCCGATTCCATCAATTGGGCCAAATGAAATGTTGGTTGAAACCGGACGAGTCGTTGCGGTAGAGCCTGACGGGCTTTGGGTAGAGACTATTCGCCAGAGCACCTGTGGCAGCTGTGTAGCGCAAAAAGGCTGTGGCCATGGGCTTATCAATAAAATCAGCGACGGCAAGCGTAGTTACATTCGCGTGTTGAGTGGTCGTTGTGACGCCGCTCGTTGTAGCGTTGATGACCAGGTGCGTATCAGTATTCCCGAGGAAGTGATTTTACGGGGATCGCTGGTTGTTTATATGCTGCCATTGTTGTGCATGCTTGGCGGTGCGGCGCTGGCCGCAGGTCTGGTACAGGGTAACCAGGATGTATTGGCCGCAATCGGTGCTATGGGAGGGCTTGCCGCAGGTATTGGGCTGGTGCGGTGGCATGCGTGGCATCATCGACACGATCAACGTCTGCAACCGACCTTGTTGGAAATTTTGCGACCGCTGGTTAGCGACCCGGTAACCCTGGCCTGACGAACTGTGCTATACCTCGATTAACCCCCACTTTTTTTGGATATTCTTGATGACTGCCACAAGCCGATTGCTCACTTCTATTTTTCTGTTTATTGCTCTGACCTTTGCTGCTGTTGTGTCGGCGATGGAGCTACCTGATTTCCGTGAGATTGTGCGAGAAAGTTCGCCTGCCGTGGTGAAAATTATCGTGGAGCACCGCAGTGCGCGCACCGCACAAGGACAGCCCGCTCCCGAAGAAATCCCCGAGTACCTGCGTCGTTTTTTTGAGTTTCGCGGCGCACCTCCTTCTCAGCAGCAGCGTATTGGCATGGGATCGGGGTTTATTATCTCGGATGACGGCTACATTCTGACCAACAATCATGTGGTTGAAGGCGCTGATAGCGTGTTGGTGCGAATGAGCGACCGCCGTGAATTTGACGCCGAAGTGTTGGGTACGGATCCACGCTCTGACCTGGCTCTGCTGCGCATACAGGCTGCTGACCTGCCTGTGCTAAAGCTGGCCACCACAGATGATCTGGAAGTCGGTGAGTGGGTGTTGGCGATAGGATCGCCCTTTGGACTGGATTATTCTGTGACTGCCGGTATTGTCAGTGCCAAGGGTCGCAGTCTGCCGACCGAGCGCAATGAAAACTATGTACCTTTTATTCAAACAGATGTAGCCATTAATCCGGGTAATTCTGGTGGCCCGCTGTTTAACCTCGATGGTGAAGTTATTGGCGTCAACTCGCAGATATTTACCCGCAGTGGTGGCTCGATAGGCTTGTCCTTTGCTATCCCTGTTAGCGTAGTCCGAAATGTGGTTGCGCAATTGCAGGCAGACGGTCGTGTAACCCGGGGCTGGTTGGGTGTCACCATTCAGGACATTGATATAAATCTTGCAGAATCGTTTGGTCTGGAGCGGCCGCGGGGCGCGCTGGTAGCGGAGTTGGCGAAAGATGGTCCGGCCGAACAGGCAGGGCTGCGCGCTGGTGATGTGATTATCAGTTTCGACGGGAAAGATATTCCTACTTCGGCGGATTTGCCTCACGTAGTGGGTCTCATTCCGCCCAACACCACAGTGCCGGTAGAAGTAGTGCGTGATAAGAAGCACAAGAAGCTGCAAGTAAAGGTCGGTGGTTTGAACGCCGATGACAGCTATGCATTGACGCCTGGCGGTGCCGATGAAGGTCGTGGCGGACGTCTGGGCATGGTGGTAGAGACAGTCGATAAAGAAACCCTGGAGCGAGTGGGGATAAGCGGTGGCGTGGTAGTGCGCGAAATCGTGCCAGGATCGGTAGCTGCTGAGGCCGGGCTGTTACCCGGTGACGTGATTACCCTGATTGCTTCCAGTGCGATTAAATCGGAACAAGCCTATGAGCGGGCAGTGGACAAGCTGCAAGGTGGGAGCTCTGTGCCCCTGCGCCTGATTCGGCGTGGTTCACCCATGTTCATCGGCTTGAAGCTGCCGGACTGATGGCTTTGCGGTAGAGTCTCATCAACATAGCGGTAGCATCCTGGTTGGGGTACAATCGCGCGTTTTTTGGTGGCAGAGTACCCCACGCCAAACGGGTTTGGTGGGGGTGTCACTTCAACAGAGCCCTAGTGCGTGAGCGACCTTCGTAACATCCGGAATTTTTCTATTATCGCCCATATCGATCACGGCAAATCCACCCTTGCAGATCGCTTTATTCAGCATTGCGGTGGGCTGAGTGCCAGGGAAATGGACGAGCAGGTGCTCGATTCCATGGATATCGAGCGCGAGCGTGGCATCACCATCAAGGCCCAGAGCGTGACGCTGGACTACGAGGCGCGCGATGGCCAGATTTACCAGCTAAATTTCATCGATACTCCCGGGCATGTGGATTTTTCCTATGAGGTGTCGCGGTCACTCTCTGCCTGTGAGGGTGCCCTGCTGGTAGTCGATGCCGGGCAAGGCGTGGAAGCCCAGTCGGTCGCCAATTGCTATACGGCTATCGAGCAGGGGCTGGAAGTACTGCCGATTCTCAATAAGATGGACTTACCCCAGGCAGATCCGGATCGGGTTAAGCTTGAAATTGAGGAAATTATTGGCATCGACGCCACGGACGCCTGTCAGGTCAGTGCCAAATCTGGGCTGGGAATAGAAGAAGCGCTGGAATATCTGGTAGAAAATATTCCGCCACCGGAAGGGGACAGGGACGCGCCTCTGCAGGCGCTGATAATCGATTCCTGGTTTGATAACTATCTGGGCGTGGTATCGCTGGTGCGGGTCAAGCAGGGCGTGTTGCGTAAGCGCGACAAGATCATCGCCAAATCTATTGGCAAGTCTCAGCAGGTTGATAGCGTCGGCATTTTCACGCCCAAGCGCCAGGAACGGGACGTGCTGCAGGCCGGCGAGGTGGGCTATATTGTAGCGGGTATCAAGGATATCCATGGGGCGCCTGTGGGGGACACCCTGATTCATGCGAAAAACCCCGACATACCTGCATTGCCTGGGTTTAAGCAGGTCAAGCCGCAGGTCTACGCGGGTATTTTTACCATCTCTTCAGACGATTATGAGGATTTTCGCGATGCCCTGGCTAAGTTGACGCTTAATGATGCGTCCTTGTTCTATGAGCCGGAAACCTCCGATGCCCTTGGTTTTGGATTTCGCTGTGGTTTCCTGGGTATGCTCCACATGGAGATTATTCAGGAACGATTGGAGCGAGAATATGATCTGGACCTGATTACCACTGCGCCCACCGTGATCTACCAAGTGGTAAAGAAAAACGGCGATATTGTTACCGTGGATAATCCATCCTCGTTGCCCGATGGCGGCGATATCGACGAAATGCGTGAACCCATCGCTCGCTGTAATATGCTGGTGCCCCAGGAATATTTGGGCAATGTTATTACATTATGTGTAGAGAAGAGGGGGGTGCAGCGGGATATGAAATTTCTCGGCGCCCAGGTGTCAGTGATCTACGATATACCCATGGCCGAAGTGGTGCTGGACTTCTTTGATCGCTTGAAATCTGTGAGTCGCGGCTATGCTTCGCTCGATTATGGCTTTGAGCGCTTTCAAGCGGCAAATTTGTCGCGCCTGGATGTGTTGATCAATGGCGAGCGTGTCGACGCCCTCGCGACTATCGTGCATCGTGACCAGATACAGTACCGCGGTAGGGCGCTGACCGAAAAAATGAAGGAATTGATTCCGCGACAAATGTTTGATGTGGCTATTCAATCAGCTGTGGGCGGTAAAGTCGTTGCAAGGCAGACGGTGAAGGCCTTGCGTAAAAATGTGACAGCCAAGTGCTACGGCGGCGATGTGAGTCGCAAGCGCAAGTTGCTGGAAAAACAAAAGGCCGGTAAAAAACGCATGAAGCAAGTTGGAAGCGTAGAGATACCGCAATCTGCCTTCCTGGCAGTGCTAAAGGTGGATGGCTGACAAGGATGGTTGATAAGTGAGTGGTATAACAATTGATTTTCCGCTGATTCTGGTAATCCTGGTCTTTAGTAGCGGCTTGGTCTGGTTACTGGATGCTTTATTACTGGCACCTGCCAGGCGCCGCACGGTCGCTGATTTGCAAGCCCAGTATCCTAAGTGGGACAAAGAGGGTGGTGCAGAGGCACTGAAGTACCAGGCGGGGGTGTCGCAAAGCGCTGCCGAACCCGTGTTGGTCGAATATGCCAAATCCTTCTTTCCGGTGTTGTTCGTGGTGTTTGTGTTGCGCTCGTTTTTGGTGGAGCCGTTTCAAATACCGTCTTCCTCCATGGTGCCTACCCTGCAGGTGGGTGATTACATTCTGGTCAATAAATATACCTACGGCATTCGCCTGCCAGTGTTGCGCAACAAGGTGTTGGCGTTGAATGAGCCCCAGCGCGGTGATGTGATGGTGTTTTTTCCACCTCATATGAATGACACTTACTTTATAAAGCGGGTGGTAGGCCTGCCCGGTGACACCGTCACCTATCGCAACAAGGCCCTGTTTATAAACGGAGAAAAGCTGGAGCACGAGACACTGGCGCAGCTTCCCGATGGGTCCTCCCGCTACAGCCTGGGCCTGGAGCAGCTTGGTGATGCTAACCACCTGATGCAGGTTGACCTGATGCGCCCGGCACGGGATATTTCGGTGGTCGTTAAACCGGGACATTATTTCATGATGGGCGATAACCGGGATAATAGTAGTGACAGTAGGATTTGGGGTCAGGTGCCAGAAAAGGATATAGTAGGCAAGGCCTTTGCGGTGTGGATGCATTGGGATTCGCTGTTTAGTATCCCAAGCTTCAGTCGTGTTGGCCTGATAGATTGAGAATAAAGGGATAACTGGGGATAAAAATATGATAACTCGTCAGCGTCAGTCCGGTATGTCGATACCCGGAATATTGGCAATTCTGATTATGCTGGGCTTTTTTGTGATGTGCGGTTTGCGCATGGCGCCACCGTATTTTGAGTACCTGAGTGTGAAGGAGATAATCTCTAATATCGCAGGGGAACATGATGCGAAGAAAATGTCTGTCCGGCAGATTCGACGGAAAATTGCTAATATATTCAATAGCAACCAGATTTATGAATTGCACCCTAAGGAAGTAGAAATTTTCCGTACGGACGGCAAGACCTATGTCGACGCTAATTATGAAGTAAGACTGCCAGTAATGGGGCGTATTGATATGGTTTTGAAATTCGATGATGTGTTTTTTGTCATGGGCAACCCGGAACCCCTTGTCGGGGCAGCGATACCCAAAAAACCTAAATTCTAGCGGTATATGACTAACACCGCACGTCTGCAGCGGGCGCTGGGTTACGAGTTCACTGACCCAAAACTGCTTACCCTGGCGCTGACTCATCGCAGCGCCGGCGGTCACAATAATGAGCGACTCGAGTTTCTCGGGGATTCCATCGTCAATCATATTATCGCCGAGGCTTTGTATCAGCAGTTTCCGCAGGCGCGGGAAGGTGACATGAGCCGCATGCGTGCGTCCCTGGTAAAGGGTGACACCCTGGCGGAAGTGGCGCGGGAACTGCAGCTGGGCGAGTATCTGGAGCTGGGGCCGGGGGAGCGCAAAAGTGGCGGACACCGCCGGGGGTCAATATTGGCTGATGCGTTTGAGGCAGTCGTTGGCGCTATCTTGCTGGACAGTAATGTGGAGCAATGCCGAGCGAATGTGCTGCGCTGGTTTACCACGCGTTTGGAACAACTCAATCACGTTACTACCGATAAAGACGCCAAAACTCAATTGCAGGAATATTTGCAGGGGCGCCGCAGCCCGTTACCTGAGTATGAGTTAATCAATGTGATGGGTGAGGATCACCATCAGCAGTTTCAGGTTGCTTGTCGCTTGCAAAAGCCTGCGTTGAGCGTGGAAGGCTCCGGTAGTAGCCGTCGCAAGGCTGAACAGGCAGCCGCCCACTCTGCTCTGGAGAGCTTAACCCAGCATGGTAAGTAATAAGAAACGTTGTGGCTATGTCGCTATCGTAGGGCGCCCGAATGTGGGCAAGTCGACGCTACTGAATCATATCCTGGGCCAGAAAATCAGTATTACCTCGCGCAAACCGCAAACCACGCGCCATCAGGTGCTGGGCATTAAAACAGAGGGTCAGCACCAGATCATTTTTGTGGATACACCGGGTCTGCACAAGGATGCTGAGAAGGCGATAAACCGCTATATGAATCGAGCGGCAAGCTCGGCGATCCGGGATGTGGATCTGGTGGTATTTGTGGTGGATCGCACCGCCTGGACCGACGAAGACGCCATGGTCCTGGAGCAGATCAAGCGCAGTGGTAGACCCACTATGCTGGTAATTAATAAAGTAGATTTATTGGCTGACAAAGCGGAATTGCTGCCGCATCTGCAAGTGCTGGCGGCTAAGTGTGACTTTGCCGCTATTTTGCCAGTGTCCGCATTGCAGCAGCACAATGTTGCTGAACTGGAGACGGAGATTCTGAAGTTCCTGCCAGAATCCACACATTTTTTCCCCGAGGACCAGATAACCGATCGCAGCCAGCGCTTTTTGGCGTCGGAAATCGTGCGGGAAAAAATTATGCGGCAGTTGGGGGATGAACTCCCTTACGAAATCACCGTGGAGATAGAGGAGTTTGTCCAGGAGGATACAATTCTGAATATTTCTGCGGTCATTTTTGTGGAGCGCAAGGGACAGAAAAAAATCCTGATTGGGGAGAAGGGTTCCCGATTACGTTCGATAGGCACTGACGCGCGTCGCGATATGGAGTTGCTGTTTGATAGCAAAGTTATGTTGCGGTTGTGGGTAAAGGTCAAATCAGGGTGGTCCGATGATGAACGCGCGTTGCGTAGTCTCGGCTATGATGATCGCTAACGGTTGTTCGCCAGATTATGCGCGTTAGCCTGCAGCCCGCCTATATATTGCACAGTCGCCCCTATCGCGATACCAGTGCTCTGCTTGAAGTCCTTACTGCCGAATACGGCCGCATTAGCCTGGTAGCCAAAGGTGCCAGGCGCCGAACCCGCGGTGGTAGCAGCAACGCACTATTGCAACCCTTCAATCCCCTGTTGGTGTCCTTCTCGGGCAGGGCGGAACTGAAAACACTCACTGCCACTGAGTCGGTGGGTAAAGCGCCCAGGCTGCGCGGGGAGCGAATGTTCAGCGGTATCTATGTCAATGAGTTACTGGTGCGCTTGTTACACCAGCACGACGCTCATCCCCGGCTGTTTGCCGCCTATGCACGGGCGTTGCAGGGGCTTGCGGGAAGTGACGCCCTCGATACCTTGCTGCGCCAGTTTGAGTTTACCTTGTTGGACGAATTGGGCTACAGCTTTGATCTTGCGACGGATGGTCACAGTGGAGCGCCGGTGCGGGCGGACCAATGGTATCACTACCACCCTGATTACGGATTGGTAGCGCGGGGTGAGGTTGCCGATGTAGCGCGTCCAGCTTATGCCGGGGAGGACTTGATCATTATGGCTGATGGTGAATTCGGCGGGCAGGTGAGAGCTACCGCCAAGCGCTTGCTGCGCCAGGCACTGGCGGGCCATTTGGGTGACGCTCCATTGAAGAGCCGTGATTTGTTTCGGACAAGGTCCGGTGCTGCGAGCGATGTTGTGCAAACGCAGGTGGCGCCGTGCATTAAAGGAGGCAAGGGGTGATTTCTGTAGGCACCGACATTCTTAAAATTGCGCGCATAGATGATGTAGTGGCGCGCCTTGGGGACAAGTTTGTGCGGCGTATCCTCACCGAACCAGAGCAGGAAGAGTACCGAGTCAGTAAACAGGCAAACCGCTTGTTGGCCAAACGATTTGCAGCTAAGGAAGCCATTGCCAAGGCGCTGGGTACCGGCATAGGTCGAGGGGTGAGTTGGCAGGACATGCAAATTGATCACGATGCCAATGGCGCTCCACTGGTGCGACTCAGCGGTGGCGCAAGCGCGGTGGCGGCCCGCCGTGGTGGCTTGCGGGTTGAGTTGAGTTTGGCTGATGAGGTCGATTTCGTGGTCGCATTTGCGATATTGGCCAAATGATGACAGCTAACAATTTCTAGCATGCTGGAAGTCCTATATAATCTGCCCTCCAGCATGCGGTAAGCCACTTATGCCAGATTTTCCTACCATTGAAGCCTGCATTGGCAATACTCCCCTGGTCCGTCTGCAGCGCTTGCCCGGGGATACCAGTAATACCATTTTGGCCAAGCTGGAAGGCAACAATCCGGCCGGCTCGGTCAAGGACCGGCCTGCGCTCAGTATGATTGCGCAGGCTGAAGCACGCGGTGATATCAAGCCCGGTGATACCCTCATTGAAGCCACCAGTGGTAACACAGGTATCGCTCTGGCGATGGTGGCCGCTATTCGCGGTTACCGCCTGATCCTGATTATGCCCTCCCATATGAGTGATGAACGCAAGCAGGCCATGTCTGCGTATGGCGCTCAGTTGCTGGAAGTATCGCAGGAGCAGGGTATGGAAGGGGCGCGGGATCTGGCGATGCAAATGCAGGAGCGTGGTGAAGGCACGGTGCTTGACCAGTTCGCTAATCCGGACAATCCACAGGCCCATTTTCAGGGCACCGGGCCGGAAATCTGGCGCCAGACCGAGGGTATGGTCAGCCACTTTGTGTGCTCTATGGGTACTACAGGGACCATTATGGGTTGCTCGACCTATCTCAAGCAGCAAAATCCCGCCATTCAAATTGTCGGTTTACAGCCGGTCGAAGGTTCCAGCATACCCGGAATACGGCGTTGGCCCGAGGCCTATATGCCTCGTATTTATGAGGCACCGCGGGTGGACCGGGTACTTGATATTTCGCAACAGGAATCAGAGGAGACCATGCGCCGCCTGGCAGCACAGGAGGGTATATTTTGTGGTGTGTCCTCCGGCGGTGTCATTGCCGGTGCCCTGCGTCTGTCCCGTGAAATCGAGAACGCCCTCATTGTGGCTATCATCTGCGATCGCGGGGACCGCTATCTTTCTACCGGTGTATTCAACCCATCAGGCTTGTCCGGGTAGATATGGTTCAGGTACGACAACAATCGCAAGTTAATGCAGCCGGTGAAATTGATCTGCAGAGCTGGCTGCAACAACTGCCGCTGGAAATGGACAGCGCAGATAGTGACCGCCTGCTGGCTGCCTGCCAGTTAGCGCGACAGGCACAACTTGGACCAGGGCAGGATGCTGGTGACTGGGCGCGTGAGACAAATTGTTTCACCGCGGGTCTGGATATGGTGTTTGTTCTGGCAGAACTGCATGTGGGGCTGGATTGCCTGTTAGCGGCCATTCTATACAGGGCTGTGCGCGAGCAGCGCTTGCTGCTGGATGAGGTTGCGCTGCAGTTTTCACCAGAGGTGGTGGGCTTAATTGAGGGCGTGTTGCGCATGGCCTCAATCGGCGACCTGACCTTACAGGGCGATCACCCGGTGCTGGGACAGGCGCACGGCCAGAAAGATAATGTCCGTAAAATGTTGATCGCACTGGTGGATGACGTGCGAGTGGCTTTGATCAAGTTGGCCGAACGTACCTGCGCGATTCGTGCTGTCAAAGATGACGAACAGCGTCGGCGTACCATTGGGCAGGAAGTCTTCGACTTATACGCCCCTCTGGCACATCGCCTGGGTATTGGTCACCTGAAGTGGGAATTAGAGGATTTGTCTTTCCGCTATATCTACGCCGACGCCTATCGCAAAATCGCCCATCTACTGGATGGTAAGCGCCTGGAACGCGATCACTTTATTGCACGCGTAACAACGGAGCTGGAACTGGTGTTGCACAAGGCCGGGTTGGACTTTGAGATTGCCGGACGCGCCAAGCATATTTACAGTATATGGCGAAAAATGCAGCGTAAAAGCATTGGCTTTTCCCAAGTCTATGACATCCGCGCAGTGCGTATCCTGGTGCCCGAAGTCAAGGACTGCTATGCCACGCTGGGCGTGGTACATGGTTTGTGGCGTAATATCCCCAATGAATTTGATGATTACATAGCCAACCCAAAAGAAAATGGCTACCGCTCCTTGCATACCGCGGTAATAGGCCCGGAAGGAAAGATCCTTGAAATACAAATTCGCACGCATCAAATGGATACTGAAGCCGAGCTGGGTGTGTGCGCCCACTGGCGCTATAAGGGCGCTGATTCCGACAAAGGCCTGGCGAGCACTTACGAGGAAAAAATAGCCTGGCTGCGACAGGTGCTGGATTGGCACGAGGAGACTGGAGACGCCAACAGCGTCGTTGAGCAGTTCAGCTTTGATGTGGCCCAGGACAGGGTTTATGTATTTACTCCCCAGGGTGATGTGGTCAATCTGGCGCAGGGCGCTACGCCGTTGGACTTTGCCTATCACGTGCATACCGAAGTCGGGCACCGCTGCCGGGGAGCCAAGGTTAATGGCGTTATCGTGCCACTTACCTATACGCTGAAAATCGGCGAGAGGGTGGAGGTACTGACCAGTAAAGACGGGTCTCCCAAGCGCGACTGGTTGCAACCCGGCCTGGGTTATTTGCGCACTTCTCGTGCGCGTGCCAAGGTCCAACACTGGTTCAAAAGCCAGGCGCGGGAGGATAATGTTGCCGCGGGACGTCATTTGCTGGAAAGAGAATTCAAGCGTCTTTCACTTACCAGCATAGATTATCAACGCATTGCCAAGAAAGTTCAGCTCGCTACAGTCGATGACATGTATGCGTCCCTGGGGGCGGGCGACTTGTCATCCGCAGCGGTGCTTAATGCTGCACAGGGTCTGGTGGAGAGTCGACCGGAGCCGCAGTTGCTGCTGGCCAGGCCAGGCAGCGATAGCTATCGCGATCAGGTACAGGTTCGCGGAGTGGGGAACCTGATGTCGCATATGGCAGGTTGTTGCAAGCCTCTACCCGGGGATGCGATAACCGGATTTATAACGCAGGGCAAAGGGGTAAGCATTCATCGCGCTGATTGTGCGCGGGTGATTAAATTGCAAGACTCAGTTCCTGAGCGGGCCATCGAAGTGGAGTGGGGCATGTCGCCCAAGGACAACTACGAGGTGGATGTTGCCATTGAGGCTTATGACAGGCAGGGCTTACTGCGCGATATTACCGTGTTGTTTTCCAATGCCCGACTTAATGTGTTGTCAATAAACACCCAGACGAACAAGAAAGCTCACACTGCCACCATGCGCCTGCGAGTGGAAATCCCCAATCTGGCGTCGTTGTCCAAGTTATTGGAACGTATTAATCGCTTGAAAAATGTGGTGTCTGCAGTCCGACTTTCAGACTAGGAGGGAACAGTGCGGCTACAGCGTTATCAGCTGAGTGATTTGTTGCGTGTTATGGAGCGCCTGCGTGACCCGCAAACCGGTTGTCCATGGGATCTAAAACAAAATTTTCAAAGCATCGTAGCGTCCACACTGGAAGAGTGTTACGAGCTGGCGCAAGCCATTGAGCACGAAGATTACCCGCATGTGGCAGAGGAGCTTGGCGATGTTCTGTTTCAGGTCATCTTCTATGCGCAATTAGGCAAAGAGCGTGATTTATTCTCTTTTGAGGGCGTCGTCACAACCCTGGTGGAAAAGCTGATAAGACGCCATCCGCACGTGTTTGCAAACGGTGATCTTGAGGGTGTGGTCACACGGGAAACAACAGTGGATGAAGTTAAGCTAAGCTGGGAAAAAATCAAGCAGGATGAACGTGACAGGAAATCCCAGCCTGGTGTGTTGGCAGACGTTCCCGTTGCGCTGCCGGCTTTGCCCCGCGCGCAAAAGCTACAAAAACGTGCGTCGCAGGTTAACTTTGATTGGACTGATGCGCCTGCGGTGCTGGATAAGTTACAAGAAGAAATCGACGAGTTGCGTCATGCCATGGCGCAGCAGGGTGAAGCTGAGATTCGCGAAGAGATGGGGGATGTGCTGTTTAGCTGTGTCAATCTAGCCAGGCATCTTGAGCTGGATGCCGAGGCGAGCCTGCGGGATGCGTCCAGTAAATTTGAGCAACGTTTCGGCCATATGGAGGTGCTGGCTGCATCCCAGGGTGCATCTCTGGCAAGCCTGAGTCCGGGGCAACTTAATGACCTTTGGGAGCAGGCAAAGCAGGCCAATCTGCGCTAAAGGCAGGGGTTGTAACCAACCCATGTGCTGTGTATGGTTACTGGCCTTCAATAATCCCTAATTCACATCGCGGGGGTAGTCCATTCCGCCCGCAAAAATACCATTGAGGAACTTGCTGAATGCGATTGATTCTATTAGGTGCCCCGGGCGCTGGTAAAGGTACGCAGGCCCAATTCATTACCGAGAAATTCGGTATTCCCCAAATATCCACCGGCGATATGTTACGTGCCGCGGTTAAAGCAAAAACGGATCTGGGTGTAAAAGCCAAAGCAGTGATGGACGCCGGCGGACTGGTGTCTGATGAAATTATTATCGGCCTGGTGAAAGAGCGTATCACTGAAGAAGATTGTAACAACGGTTTTTTGTTTGACGGTTTTCCGCGCACCATACCACAGGCGCAAGCCATGGTAGATGCCTGTGTAACTATAGATGACGTTGTAGAAATCGCCGTGGACGATGAGGAGATTGTTGCCCGTTTGAGTGGACGTCGTGTGCATCCAGGCTCCGGTCGTGTGTATCACGTGAAGTATAATCCGCCAAAGCAGCAAGGTGTAGACGACGATACCGGGGAGCCATTAGTGCAGCGCGATGATGATACCGAAGAAACTGTGCGCAAACGCCTGAAAATTTATTATTCACAAACCAGTCCACTGGTAGATTTCTATCAGCATATGACTGGTGACGACGCTCCAGAATATCACCGTATAGAAGGTGTTGGTGGTGTCGAAGAAATTCGTGACGCAGTGTTTGCATCCCTGGATGCCTGATTTGCATCCATAAAAAAGGGAGCCTGGCTCCCTTTTTTATACAAAAAAATTTCCCCGGCAAGTTATGTATCGCCGTGCGCCTATAGCAAAATTTATATCTCTTGCATCGATTTTCGCCGCAGAAAAATCATTTAACCCCTGTATTTTAAGTGTATTTTGGTCAGGGGAAAATATTTTCGCCGTTTAGAAAGTAATTTTCTTGTCTGATTTGGGCATTGGAACGTTGATTATTACACGTTTTTTTGCCGCCAATTGCTATTGTATCCCCATGATTTTGTTGCTATTTTTGTTTCCGTACTAACCGAAAAACAAAGTGGAGGTGTGCCAATGGCAACCGCTAAGAAAAAGACTTCGAAAAAACAGACTGGCGCTAGTCGCAAAAAGGCCGCTACTAAAGCGGCGGTTTCGCCTGTGGTAGCAAAAGCGCATGAGGCGCTGGCTAAATTTCGCGATGCTGTGGAGTCAGAGAAAAAAGCTTTGGAAGTAGCGCGTAAGAAAGTGGATGAGGCTCGAAAGCAGGCATCCAAAAATGCAACAGCCGCTAACAAGCGTGCGGCTAAAGCTGCTGCAGCTGCGTCGACAAAGTCTGCGGCTAAGGTAAAAGCATTACGAGAGAGAATGTCCACCGCACGGGACCGCGCTAATGAGCTGGCAGAGAGCGCCAAACTCAAAGCCCATCAAATTGCGGCTAAAGAGCAGGTAATGGCCAAGAAGGCAGAGCTGTCGGCCAGAGCTGAACTGGATAAGGCTAAAGCACTGGCCAAACATGCAGAGAAGTGGTTAAAAGCTCGCACTGCAGCGGACAGGAAAAAAGTGGTTGCTCTGGAGAAAAAGCTTACCAAGCAAGTGCAGGCAGCTGAACGCAAAGCAATGGCTAAAATGAAAGCTGCTGAGAAAAAAGCCCAAGCGAAGGCAAAGGCTGCGTTGAAAAAGCTGCAGGCCAGTGCCAAAAAGGCCATGAAAAAATCATCAGGCCAGCGTAAAGCCAAGCCAGCGACTAAAGCTGCTGTTAAACCGGCCGCTAAGCCTGCGAAAAAGAAAGTGGCAAAGGCGAAAGTAGTGGTAAAAGCGAAAGCGGCCAAGCCTAAAGCTACTGCTAAACCCAAAAAGGCAGTAAAGGCTAAAGCGAAACCTGCTACCAAGGCAAAAGCAAAAGCTAAAGCCAAGAAAAAGGCGCCCGTTAAAAAGAAATAGTAGCTGCGCTTTTCAGTCAAAAACCGCCGGGAGCGATTCCGGCGGTTTTTTTGTGCATGTATTAGCGCGATCGAACCGATGCTGCGTTATGCGTTATGCGTTATGCGTAATTGTAATTGTCAAAGGCTGCAGAATTATCTGAAAAATCGACACTAACGCTTTTTTGCTGACTGAACCAAAGACGCACCGCGCGGTGACCTTCATCAAGAAACCCGGTAATGGAGCTCATGCAGCTTCGTGTCATTGCTGCGCAAAGGTATTGCTCGCGGTTACCGTCATGGACGTAAGCGATATCGATGCCCGTCTCTTGCAGTTTAGCGACCAGGCGCAGCACCAGGTCATCAGGCAGCAGCGGGGTATCGCAGGCAACGACCACCAGGAAGTTGGTATCAACCATTGGCAGGGCGGCTTCCAGTCCTGCCAATGGTCCCTGGAAGTTACTGCGAGAATCCCCTGTGGTCTGTGCAAACTCTTGATAGCGCCTGAAATTGCGATTACAACTTATCAGCAATTGTCCAACCTGTGGGCGCAGACGCTGCGTAACATGTGCGACCAGTGGTTTACCGCGCCACTCAATCAGTCCTTTATCGCGCCCATCGACTCGGCGGCCAGCACCACCGGCCAGAATTAACCCCGTAATATCTTCTGTAGAATTCATTGTGCTCGTTATCGCGGATTAAGTTGTTTTTGGCTCACAATAGTTCTTACCCATGCCGGCCTGTGTGATAATCCAAGTTTACCATTGTAGTACCCGGTCGCGGTGCTACCCAGGTGATACAGCCAAGGGAAATTTTGAACTATGACAGGTGTTTTGGCCATTGATACAGCCACCGATGCGTGTTCTGTCGCCGTATTTGTAGATGGAGAGTACCGGGAGCGGCATGAGGTCATACCACGCCAGCATAATCAGCGTCTGTTTGGTATGTTGCGGGAGTTATTACCCAGCGGCGATCTGCGGGCGCACGGTATACAGGCAATAGCTTACGGCTGCGGCCCGGGGTCATTTACTGGCCTACGGATAGCCGCCAGTGCAGTGCAGGGTTTGGCTTATGCAAATGAGCTCCCCGCGGTCGCCATTTCAAGCCTGGCTGGTCAGGCCCAGACGGCACTGCGGACGGGGCTTGTGGGTGTCGGGACTACTGTGCTCAGTATACTGGACGCCAGGATCAATGAAGTATACGGCGCAGTATATGCATTTGATCGTGGCCTGGCAGTCCTGCAGCAGGGTCCGTGGGCCTGTGCTCCGGCAGAGATTCCGGAAATCATGGCGGAGTCATTGTCTGTGGTAGGTAACGGCTGTCATTTTGTGAGTGACTTTCCAGTGGCTTTGAGACAGCGATTGGCAGGTGATGCCATTGAGTTATTGCCCACAGCACGGGACCTGATTCCCCTGGCTCTGGAGAAACTGCGTCGTGGAGAAATCCAGGTGGCACAACAAGTACAGCCGGTTTACGTGCGTGAAGAGATCTCCTGGAAAAAACTGTCCGAGCAGGGGAAGAAGCCATGATCGAGTGGTATCAGGCAGTGCTGCTCGCGCTGATGCAGGGCCTCACTGAGTTTTTGCCCATATCCAGTTCTGCCCACCTGGTGATCCCCTCGCTGCTGCTGGGTTGGCCGGATCAGGGGCTGGCCTTTGATGTGGCAGTGCATGTGGGTACCCTGGCTGCAGTGCTATTTTATTACCGTGGTGATCTGGTGCTTATGGCAGACCGGTGGTTCCGGTCGCTGGCAGGTGGGGCCATTACTGAAGATAGCCGGCTGGTCTGGTACCTGGCTCTGGCCACTATTCCAGCGGGTGTGGTCGGCCTTGTCGGAGGTGACTATATCGAAGCAAACCTGCGCAGTCTTCCGGTTATAGCAACCACCACCCTGGTATTCGGCCTGTTGCTGGGTATCGCTGATCGCGCCGCCCCGACCCGAAACGCTGGCAAATCATTAACCCTGCTGATTGCATTATTGATTGGCCTGGCCCAGGCCTTTGCCCCGATACCTGGCGTATCCCGTTCCGGTATAACGATTACCGCAGCACTGCTGCTGGGCATGAATCGTCAGGCGTCGGCGCGGTTTTCTTTTTTGTTGTCTATACCGATCATCGCTAGCGCCGGGGCGCTGAAAGCGTGGGAGCTCGGTTCCAGCAGCGTTACAGTCCACTGGTGGACGCTGGCGCTTGGTGCTGTGCTGTCAGCTATAACCGCGTATTTATGTATCGCGATGTTTTTGCGGCTGTTGGATCGCGTAGGGCTGATGCCTTTTGTCTATTACCGCATCGCACTAGCGGGCATATTGTATTTTCTTTGGGCGCTATGAGCTGCTCTATAACCTCGGATTATGACTATGAAAATAGGTTTTGTCGGACTCGGTGTCATGGGGTTTCCCATGGCTGGACATCTGCAAGCGGCGGGGCACCAGGTGACGGTATACAACCGCACTGCAGAAAAAGCACGGCAATGGGTGGCGCACTACCACGGCCAGTCTGCCGGCACTCCGCGGGAGGCCGCCCTGGGTGCGGATCTGGTTTGTTTGTGTGTAGGTAACGATGCTGATGTCCGCAGCGTGGTGTTGTCACAAGAGGGTGTCCTGGCAGGCTTGCAAAGCGGCGCGGTAGTGGTAGATCACACCACAGCCTCAGCTGAGTTGGCGCGGGAGCTGGTGCAGGAATCCGCCAGCCGCGGGCTGGGTTTTCTCGATGCACCGGTTTCTGGTGGGCAGGCTGGTGCGGTCAACGGAGCACTGACTATCATGGTGGGTGGAGATGCCGCAACGTTTAGCCGTGTAGAAGCCGTGCTGGGGACTTATGCCCGCTGTACCCGATTACTGGGGCCTGCCGGTAGCGGTCAATTAGCCAAAATGGTTAACCAGATCTGTATTGCCGGTGTCGTGCAGGGGCTCGCCGAAGCCCTGCAGTTTTCTCAGCAGGCCGGTTTGGATACTGCGGCTGTCGTGGAAGTGATATCCCAGGGCGCGGCGCAATCCTGGCAGATGGTTAACCGCTATGAGACGATGCTGGCGGGCGAGTATGAGCACGGTTTTGCGGTGGACTGGATGCGTAAGGATCTGTCGATGGTTCTGGCTGAGGCCGCTGCCATGAATCTTGATCTACCTGTTACCAGTTTGGTGGATACCTTTTATAGTGAGGTGCAGGCCATGGGGGGTGCCCGCTGGGATACATCCAGCTTGTTTGCGCGCATGCAGACGCTTAATGCCTGATATGAGAGGTAAACTTTGGGAGCCAGTATGAAAGCAGAAGAATTCAACCAGCAACTTTGTGACTTCCTGGGTACCGCAACCACGCCGTTTCACGCAGTGGCGGAAATGGCCAGGCAGCTCGAGCAAGAGGGCTTTAGTCGTTTAGCCGAGGATGCTACCTGGGCGCTGCAAGCCGGTGACAAACACTATGTGGTGCGCAACGACAGCTCTATTATAGCGTTCATTGTCGGCCGTGAGTCTGCACCTGCACAAGGTATGCGCATGGTCGGTGCGCATACCGATAGCCCATGCCTGATGGTAAAGCCAAACCCTGAGAAAAAAACCCAGGGATTCTTTCAGTTGGGAGTTGAGGTCTATGGCGGGGCGCTGCTAAACCCCTGGTTCGACCGCGATCTTTCGCTGGCGGGCAGGGTTAGTTACCAGTGTGAGGGCGGACAACTGCGCACGGACTTAATCGATTATCGAACCGCGATCGCAATTGTTCCCAGCCTGGCAATACATCTCGATCGGGAGGCCAATAAAGGTCGGAGCATCAACCCGCAGACAGATATTCCTCCTGTGTTGTGCCAGTTGGCGGAGGATGAAACACTGGATTTCAGGGCATTACTTAAAGCGCGTTTGCTGGCAGAGCATCCAGATTGCGCCGTGGCGCAGGTACTGGATTATGAACTGTCATTCTATGACACGCAGTTGCCTGCGGTGATTGGCTTGCGGCAGGATTTCCTGGCGTCAGCCCGCCTGGATAACCTGCTCAGCTGCTTCACCGGTTTACAGGCTCTGCTGCGCGCCGATGGTGCGGTCAGCTCGCTGTTGGTGTGTAACGATCATGAAGAGGTGGGAAGCTTGTCGACCGCTGGTGCGCAGGGTCCTTTTCTTAGTTCGGTGCTAAAACGGATGGCAGGTGACCAGCAATCTTATGCCACGCTCACTGACCGTTCTTTGATGATTTCCGCAGATAATGCCCACGGTATACATCCCAACTACGCCGATCGGCACGATGCCAATCACGGTCCTTTGCTCAATAGCGGACCTGTTATCAAAATCAATGCCAATCAGCGCTATGCCTCCAATAGCGAAACTACAGGTCTGTTTCGCATGCTGGCCGCAGCGGAAAATGTCCCGGTACAGTCCTTTGTGGTGCGCACTGATATGGCTTGTGGCAGCACCATAGGACCTATCACCGCCGGTGGTACGGGAATTCGCACACTGGATATCGGTGTGCCGACGTTCGCCATGCACTCTATCCGCGAGCTGGCCGGCACTCGTGACGCAGCGGATCTTTACCGGGTATTGGGCGGTTTTTACAATTATCGCGGTCCGCTATCGGCGGTTTGACACCTCCGCCATGAATGTTCTGCTGCTGTCGGCTTATGCCGCGCAAAGTCATGTGCACTGGCAGCGCGCCCTGCAGGCCATGTTTTCTCACTGGCACTGGTGCGTTCTGAGTCTGCCCCCGCGACATTTCAGCTGGCGGGTGCGGGGTAATCCGCTGTATTGGGCGCTGGCCGAACGTGAACGGCTGGAGCAGGACTACGATCTGCTCATTGCTACGTCCATGGTGGATTTGGCGACACTGCGGGGTTTGGTTCCGGCTTTAAGCGCTATCCCCACCATCGTTTATTTCCATGAAAATCAATTCGTCTACCCGCAGGATCGCCAGCGGCACAGCCTGCTTGAAGCACAGATGGTTGGCCTGTATACAGCGTTGGCAGCGGACAGTATTTTGTTTAATTCAGCGTATAACCGCGACTCATTTTTGACCGGCTGTTCGCTACTTTTGGCTAAACTGCCTGACCGGGTCCCCCCTGGTATCGTGCCTGCACTGAGTGGTAAAGCGGATGTATTGCCTGTTCCTATAGACATCGAGCAATGCGTTGCCGTTGCCGGGGCCTGGCCGGGCCAGTCCGGTAGCTTGCCATCCAGGCCGCTGCGCCTGCTGTGGACAGGGCGCTTTGAGCACGATAAGGGTGGTGATGGCCTGCTGCGTATATTGCGCGGCCTGGAACGCACTGCTGTGAACTACGAGTTGGCCGTGGCGGGGCAACAGTTTCGTAAGTCGCCAGAGGTATTCGGGCAAATCGAAAAGGAATTCAGTCATCGCCTGGTGCACTTTGGCTACATGGAATCGGTGACGGCTTATCACGCGCTGCTAAGCGCGGCGGATATGGTGGTATCCACCGCCTTGCATGAATTCCAGGGTTTGGCGGTGCTGGAGGCGGTCGCTAGTCATTGCCTGCCGGTTGTGCCCAACAGACTGGCGTATCCGGAGATCTACCCGGCGCACTACTGTTACCCATCGAATCCAGATGAGCCTGATCAGGAGGCTGCTGCGGCAGTGCGCCTCATCCAGCAGCTGTCAGCGCTGCTGCAACAAGGGCAGGCGCAGGTGCCGGATGTATCTGCGTTTAACGTCAGGCGCCTGACCGGGCGTTACCATGCAGCTATCCTGAACGTAATAAACGCACAGGATAGCCAGTAGAGCCCATTACCAGTATCATTGGCGCCTTTTCAGAACAAGCGAATTTCTATGGCCAGGCAACGTGTTCTTACGGGTATTACCACTACCGGTTCTCCTCATCTGGGAAATTATGTTGGGGCTATTCGCCCGGCTATTGCCGCATCTCGTGACGGCTCCATAGATTCGTTTTTTTTCCTGGCGGATTACCACGCCCTGATCAAATCCCAGGATCCACAACGGGTGCGTCAGTCCAGTAAGGAAATTGCCGCGACCTGGCTCGCGCTGGGGCTTGATACAGACAATACGGTATTTTACCGACAGTCAGATATCCCTGAAATTACCGAGCTCACATGGGTTCTTTGCTGTAACGCAGCCAAGGGACTGATGAACCGGGCTCACGCCTACAAGGCTGCGGTGCAGGCCAATGAAGAGGCGGGAGAGGACCCTGATTTTGGTGTGACTATGGGTTTATTTAGCTACCCGGTGTTAATGGCTGCTGATATTTTGATGTTCAACGCGCAGAAAATTCCTGTCGGCCGCGACCAGATTCAGCATGTAGAAATGGCCCGCGATATTGCACAGCGCTTTAATCATAATTTTGCCGAGGTCTTCACCCTGCCTGAAGCGGTGGTTGATGATAACGCAGCGGTGTTGCAGGGCCTGGATGGTCGCAAGATGAGCAAGAGCTACAACAACACCATTGCTCTATTTCAGACCGAGAAACAACTACGCAAGTCCATTAACAAAATCAAGACCAACCTGCTGGAGCCGGGTGAGCCCAAAGACCCGGATGATTCTACCGTATTCCAGGTATGGGCGGCATTTGCCTCGACCGACGAAACGGCGCGTATGCGCAGGGAGTTCGAAAATGGTATTGCCTGGGGTGAGGCCAAGAAGCAGCTGTTTGAGCTGATCAATGCCGAGCTGTTCGACGCCAGGGAGCAATACACCCGGCTTATGGATGATCCTGGTCATATCGAGAGTGTCTTGCAACAGGGCGCCGAACGAGCCCGGCAGCACAGTACTGCTCTAATGCAGAAGGTGCGCGCAGCCGTAGGCATCTCGGCTGTCGCCTAGTGGTAGATGTGGTCTCGCTCCAGAGCGGTTAACTCGCGACTCTGGCCCGGTGCCAGGGCAGGGTCCAGTGCCAAATTACCGATGGCACAGCGATGCAGGTGCACGACGCGGTTCTGAAATTGCCCGAACATTCTCTTGATCTGGTGATAGCGACCCTCAATCAATATGACCTCAGCTAGTCGGTCGTCAATAATTCGTAGTTCTGCTGGTCGTGTGGTTATCCCCTCATAGGCGAAATACATTCCGCGCGCGAAAGCTGCGATATAGTCCGTTGTTATTGGCTGTTCTACGGTGACCCGATATACCTTGCGAATGCGGTTTTGCGGATTGCTCAGGCGCTGTGACCAGGGTCCGTCATTGGTTAACAGTAATAGACCCGAAGAATTGAAATCCAGGCGACCGGCAATGTGCAGGCTCTCTCGTTCGGGGTGTTGCAGCAGGTCGATGACGGTTTTGTGGCGTTCATCCCGGGTTGCGCTGACTATCCCGGTGGGCTTGTGCTGCATAATGTGTAGCGGCTCGTTGGCCTGTAACAGCGCATTATCCAGTGCGACGTGGCTGAACTGATTGATGACCTGGTTAATACGGGTAGCTACTTCACCGTCGACGGTAACCCGACCCTGGGCAAGTAGTCGTCTGACATCCCTGCGGTTTATCCCTGCGCGGGCGCGCAAAAAACGGTCCAGCCTGGTTCTGCTAGAACGCATTATCTACTTCAGGATGTCCAGGGCCAGGGCTTCGGCAACCTTGATGCCATCAATACCCGCTGAGAGTATGCCTCCGGCATAGCCAGCGCCTTCTCCTGCGGGATACAGTCCCCGCGTATTCAGGCTCTGGTAGTCCCTGCTGCGCTTGATACAGATCGGGGATGAGGTGCGAGTTTCGATCCCCGTAAGAATAGCGTCGTGCATAGCAAAGCCCTTTATTTGTCGATCAAAAGCAGGGATAGCTTCACGTATGGCGGCTACTGCGTAATCCGGTAGGGCTTTGGACAGGTCGGTGAGAGTGACACCAGGGCGATAGGATGGGATAACACTTGCCAGTTCGGTAGAAGGCTTGTTCTGCAAGAAATCGCCAACGAGCTGGGCAGGAGCGTTGTAATTACCGCCTCCGAGTTTATAGGCCAATGATTCCAGCTGTCGCTGCAAGTCTATACCTGCCAGTACATGCTGCGGATAGTCCTGCTCAGGCGTTATGCCGACCACGATAGCGGCATTGGCGTTGCGCTCTTTGCGCGAGTACTGTGACATGCCATTGGTCACCACGCGACCTTCTTCAGAGGTAGCGGCGACGACTGTCCCTCCCGGGCACATACAGAAGCTGTAAACGCTGCGACCATTGTCGCAGTGATAAACCAGCTTGTAGTCAGCCGCGCCTAGCAGCGGGTGGCCGGACTGTTCACCAAAGCGGGCCTGGTCGATAAGTGACTGCGGGTGCTCAATGCGAAAGCCGATGGAAAATGGTTTTGCCTCGATATAAATACCCTGGTCGAGCAGCATCTGGAAGGTATCGCGCGCGCTATGTCCTACCGCCAGGACAATGTGACGGGTAGGCAGGGTTTCTCCCGTGCTGAGTGTTACGCCGGTGACCTGCCCCTGGTCCTCATGACCTGTCACCGTAACGGGGTCACGTTGAATGCACTCCACCTTTTGGTTGAAGCGGATCTCACCACCCAGGCGGATAATTTCCGCGCGTATGTTTTCCACCATTTTGACCAGTTTGAACGTGCCAATATGCGGTTTGCTAACGCTCAGAATTTCTTCTGGTGCACCTGCTGTGACAAACTCGGTTAGTACCTTGCGTCCCAGGTGCTGTTTGTCTTTTACCTGGCTGTACAGTTTGCCGTCGGAAAACGTGCCGGCGCCGCCTTCACCAAATTGAACATTTGACTCTGTTTGTAGTTTGCGTTTTCGCCACAGACCCCAGGTATCCTTGGTGCGCTGCCTGACCTCCTGGCCGCGCTCAAGAACTATGGGACGCAAGCCCATCTGGGCCAGTAGTAATGCGGCAAGGATGCCGCAGGGCCCAAACCCGATAATCACCGGACGCTGTTGCTTCGCCGTTGGAAAACTGGCGTCGGCCTGGGCGACAAAGCGGTAGTTGGTATCAGGGCTGGGCCTGATAGAGGAACCCTCAGGCAGGGATGCCAGCAGTTCCTTTTCGCGCTCCGCATCAATCGACACATCTATCTGGTATATCAACAGAATGTTCGATTTTTTACGGGCATCATAGCTGCGCTTGTACACACTGAAGTGCAATAAGTCAGTTATTTCAAGCTGCAACCTGGCCGCTATAGCGCTAGCCAGATCATTCTCCTGATGATCAAGAGGGAGCTTGATTTCGTTGATTCGTAACATGATTTGGTGACGTGACTAAGTGCTGGATAAGTTGTCGTGGATAATACAGCTTTTACCCGGGAAATTCACCGCGAAGCATCGTCGTCTGGATTCACGTAGCCAGCTCAGCGGTCTGGCAGGCTAGCTACGCCTGCTCGTCACCGGCCCAGCGATCTACCAGTACAGCGACAACTAACATTTGCATGACTACTATGTGCGCGAGGCCTTCTTTCCAATCTTTCATTGTGAGTCTCCACTGCTTGCTATCTGATGTAGGCTATTAAGCAACGGATTGCCAGGCAATGGCATGGCCGCAAGCGCCAGCGGCATGGCTGCGGGCGACATTGTGACCTGTACGTTAACAATGGATTAGCCTATGCTGCGCAGCCTGATCAGGACTAGTCAGCGATAAACGAGAGAGGCTAATGAAAGACGTTGAAATTACCATGGAGCCTGTGGAGCTCTACAAAATTCTGAAGTTTGAAGGTCTTGTTGCCAGTGGTGGCCAAGCAAAAGCTGCAGTCGCGGGCGGCGAAGTCAGTGTTAACGGAAGTGTAGAAACAAGAAAACGAAAAAAGATCGTTGCTGGAGATGTCATTGAATTCAACAATGAGAAAATGCGTATCCGTATGGCCGGATAAGTGGCTGTAGTCGTGCAAAAGAACGCTCGTTAATGACGATATCGATAGTTTGCCCAGGCAGAGATCCAGAACCCTGGCGTCTGGCCCTGAAACAGGTAGACCGATCCCTGGATGTGCAAGTATGGCCGCATGAACGAGCCAGGGAAGAAATAGAGTTCGCTTTGTGCTGGGATCAACCCGAGGGCTTATTACGCGATTATGCGCAACTGAAATGCATCTGCTCAATGGGGGCGGGTGTGGATCACTTACTCAAGGACCGTACTCTGCCGCACAATATCCCTGTGGTCAGAATTGTCGACCCGTCTCTCGCGAAATCCATGTTTGAATATATAAGTGCAGCAGCCCGGTATTTTCAGCGTGACCTTGACGTGTACAGCCGTCAACAAGCGCAGATGGATTGGCGGCCACATTCACCCGGCCTGGTAGCAGGCACAACAATTGGCGTAATGGGTCTGGGCAAGCTGGGGGAATATGTCGCCACGCGTCTACAAGAGATCGGTTTTAGGGTGCTTGGCTGGTCGCGCGAGCGCAAAATAATCGACGGAGTGACAACCTATGCCCAGCAGCAGTTGCACGAGTTTGTTAGCCAGGCAGATATACTCGTGTGCCTGTTGCCGCTGACCCACCAAACCAGGGGCATCCTGGGCGAGAGTCTGTTTTCCAGATTGCCAGCGAGTGCCTGCCTGATCAATGTTGCAAGAGGTGAACACCTGGTCGAAGCCGACTTGCTGGCGGCACTGGAGTTGGGTCAATTACGCGGTGCCTGCCTGGATGTTTTTACCCAGGAGCCGTTGCCGCAAGACCACCCATTCTGGCACCACGAAAAGATTCTGGTAACACCACACTGCGCTAGCGTTACTGACCCGGCTGCAGTAGCAGTACAAATAGCACAGAACTATCGGCTTATGCGCAGTGGTGGCGTTTTGATGAACGAAGTCAACGTGGATCGTGGTTATTGATTCGAGCATAAGCGCGGCGAAATCGACGTAGGTTCGCGGGAAGTTACCTGTAGTACAACTGTTTCATGTAATACTGGTTGTGCTAGAGTTTGAGCGCCAGGCAGGCATTTCTGCAGGCGCAGGATGTTAGGTAAAATGCTGGCTAACCAAGAGGCAGGTTAATGAATCGACGGCAATTACTAAAAGTAACCGCCTCAGGCGGACTGCTAATCGCTTTGGGAGGGGGCTATTCATGGTGGCATGAGGGAGTGCGCGCAGAGGATCTAACGATCGCAGCGGCGCGCATAAAACTCGATGCATTGACCGGTAACAACGTTATCAGTAGCGGCCAATGGAATCCAACTCAGATATTTGACCACTGCGCTCAAAGCGTAGAGTATTCGATGTCCGGTTTCCCACAACATAAATCATCTTTGTTCAAAAATACTGCGGGCTACGCTGCATTCTCTGTTTTCTCTTCCAGGGGAAGAATGACGCATGGACTAAGTGAAGCAATTCCAGGCGCCCCTTATTTAGCCGGTGAAAGCACTATTCAAGTCGCGCTTGTTCGGCTGCAAAAGGCGATGGATGACTTTCAGCAATACCAGGATGAGTTACAACCGCATTTTGCCTATGGGCGATTGACCAAAGAACAATATGAAGTGGCACATGTAATACATCTGAATAATCATCTGGAGGAAATAGCCAGCTAAAAGCAGCAGGCAACAGGCGAGTTGAGTTCAATACCCTCAGGCAAATTGGCCTGCGCTGTAGCCGGATGACCAGGCCCACTGAAAATTGAATCCCCCCAGGTGCCCGGTTACATCCAGCACCTCGCCAATAAAAAATAATCCCGGATACTGCTTGGCTGCCATCGTTTTGGAGCTTATGCCATCTGTGTCTACGCCACCCAGTGTAACTTCGGCGGTGCGGTATCCCTCGGTAGCGGAAGGCTTTAACGGCCACTGGGCTAGAACTTTACCAATAGCGATGAGTTTTTTATCGCTAAAGTCGGCCAGTGGACTTTCGGCCAATTCTGACCACAACAGGGACTGCAGTTCAATGACCAGTGCCTTGGGCAATGCTCCATTCAGGAGGCTACGCAATAGGCTTTTGCCCTGTTGTTGTTTTGCCTGGAGGAGATAGTCAATCGATTCAAGCTCCGGCAGCAAGTTAATACTAATGGTATCTCCGGGCCGCCAGTAATTGGATATTTGTAGTGCACCAGGACCGCTTATCCCACGGTGGGTGAACAATATACTGTCAGTGAAGGACTGCTGATTGCAGCTTATAGTCACCGGCAATGATACTCCGGACAGTCGTTCGCACAGTGGTTTGGTGGCATCACTGAACATAAAGGGTACCAGGCCTGCCTGTCGTGCGGTGAGCGTCAGGGAAAACTGCCTGGCGATGTCATAGCCCATACTACTGCCGCCCAGGGTTGGAATAGAGAGTGCACCGGTGGCAACCACCAACGATTCACTTACCAGGATTGTATCGTTGGCACTGTGGTTGAAGTTGACTCGAAAATTGGCAATTTCAGTTGTCGAAACGCCCATTTCTGCCTGCTCAATGGCGTCGATCATCGCTACTGAATGGATGTCGCAATGGGTTTTGATTTCGACGCCGGCGTTGTCGCATTCTTGTAACAGCATAGTCAGGATATCTTTTGCCGAATGCTTGCAGAATAGTTGCGAGTGTTTACGTTCTTCGTATTCGATACCATGGCGCTCTACCATGGCAATGAAATCCCACTGCGTATAGCGGCTCAGCGCAGATTTACAAAAGTGTGGATTGGCAGACAAAAAGTTGTCTGCCGTGACGAAGTAGTTGGTGAAGTTACAGCGACCACCGCCAGACATGAGAATTTTTTTGCCGACCTTATTGGCCTTTTCCAATACCAGTACCCGGCGCCCGCGTTGGGCGGCGGTAAAAGCGCACATGAGTCCTGCGGCACCAGCTCCGAGGATAATGACATCATAATGGCTGGGTTTATGCTGCACGGATTCCTGGTAATTCTGGTGTAGCGACGCAGAGGTAGCGCTACAGTTTCTTTAGAATGCGTGTGGGCAGTATTTTTAATAGTTGCGCCAATACTGTCCAGGGCCAAGGCGGGACATAGCGAAAACTGACTTCTCGCTCAATCAGGTCCGCCATAATACCCGTGCCTTTCTCGGCACTGACCAGAAAAGGTCGACTGGCAAGAGCACTGTTCAGGTCGGTATCAATATAGCCCGGAGCCAACTCTGTGACGACAATTTTTTCATTGGCCGTCTCTGCACGCAACGCTTCCAGATACTTACCGAATCCGGCCTTGCTGGCACTGTAGGCGCCATTGCCAGGTAGTCCTCGTGCGGCGGCAACAGAGCTTATGCCGACCAGTTGTCCGTGGCCCTGCTGTCGAAATAGTTCGACGGCGGCTTCAGCGCTAGCAATGGCTCCTGTCAGGTTAACGTCAATAATCTTGCGCATCTGCTCGAATTGCCCCTTACCTGATGGCGTATTAATAGCCACGCCGGCATTGGCTACAATAATATCAAGCCCGCCAAGCTGCTGCGCACATTGGTTGATTACGTTGGCAACGCTGGCATAGTCCGCCACATCCAGTACCGCAGTAACGATTTGCGGCGATTGCTCCTTAAGGGTGTCGGCAAGCGTGTCCAGGGCATCCAGGGAACGAGCGGTTAGTGCCAGCTTGTAGCCGCGCGCGGCAAAATGCCTGGCTAGCCCTGCCCCGAGACCTCGAGAGGCCCCTGTAATTAGAATAGCTTTGCTCATGCTGGCTGCGGACTCCCGATAGTGATGCTGCTACTTGCAGTCAACGCGCTAGGGTACTAGAAATGTGCAGGCAGTACTATTTTGTTCAGGCTTGACTGACGGTATTGGATGCTGCAGGCCAGTTCGGTGGCGTAACAAAAAAGCGCTGTATTTCGCGGCCTTGATCATCCAGCGCAGCCACCAGTTGCGAGCGCTTGTCCTGGGCAAAATGATGATTGAGCCTGGTGCTAATTTCCGTTGCCGCCAGGGCGGTAGCCTGATCGGCCTGTACCGGTGATAGCCATAGTGTTTTTGGCAGGTCTTTATAACCTGCGACACAGCTTAGGCTCGGCGCTTGTAGAAATCGATCCAGATCAGATATTGCCACATAGTGACCAAGCTGCAGGTTCGGATTGAAGCCATAGGGTGCTGGCAGAGGGTCCGCCGTGGAGTGGAACAAATAGCCCTTGATCTCGACTTCTTTATTCAGATCGGTAATGCCCAGATCCTGCAGTTGTTTCTGCGCCAACGGATTATCGCCCAATCGAATCTGCCGCTGCAGGAGGTGCGCGATCTTGCGGTCCAGTCGGTCATCGGAACTGGGTCCCAGCCATTCACGCAGGGAGCTGGCCGTTTGCTCAGCGGTGAACTGGCGATGGCCGAGGAAAAACTTTACCGCCAGCTCGAGGTGATAGAAACGCTGTCGTGTGTGGCAAAAGTACAGGCAGTCGAATTCGCCCAAAGTCTTGCCGTCGTGTCGCACGGGAAGATTATGCGCCAGCAGTTCGACTGCGGGGTCCTGTTGCAGAAAGAAATGCCATAGATGTTCGAAATAGATGCCCAGGCGATGACTGCGCTGGCTTGCCAGGTGCTGTAGGAGGGCGCGCGGATCACGATCCAGGGCTTGCAGCCAGGCATTTCGCTCAGGCGTGAGTCTTAGCCCGCAATTGTCCACCCGTTGCCCACTGCCGCTGAGTTGGGGTGTGAGTAGCAGGGCGGGGGAGAAGCAGGCCCAGGCCAGGTCTCTTACTTGTTGTGTACGGTAGGGATAAATAGGCATCACTGCGCTACACTGTTCATTCTTGTTTATACTATCAGCCCTTTACGGCTAGGTCTCAGGCGAAATGCAGGCATCGTTTAAGAAAATCGGTTTGGTCGGGCGCAGCCAGCAAAGTGGCCTGCAGGAAGTACTGCTGCAATTGTTACTGTTGCTGGAGGAGCGTGGCCTGGAAGTGGTGCTGGAGGATTGCCTGGGCGAAGTATTGTCTGATCATTCGCAGCGTCTTGCGACACGCGACATAATTGGTGAGGAGGCCGACCTGATCATCGTCGTGGGTGGCGACGGCAGTCTGCTTAGCGCCGCCCGTACATTAGCCAAGTACGAAACACCGGTGTTGGGAATTAACCGCGGTCGCCTGGGATTTCTTACTGACATTACCCCGGACGAGATGGCGGTGCAGGTACCGGCAGTGCTCGATGGTAAGTTTGAGTGTGACAGTCGTTTTTTGCTGGACGCTGACGTGCGCCGAGACGGTAAGGTAGTGGGGCGTGCGGACGCACTGAATGACGTGGTAGTGAACTCCGGAACTTCGGCT
The DNA here is from genome assembly GCA_036961445.1 of Halioglobus sp. Taxonomy (GTDB): domain Bacteria; phylum Pseudomonadota; class Gammaproteobacteria; order Pseudomonadales; family Halieaceae; genus JBALVO01. The sequence continues at coordinate 20,064 of JBALVO010000008.1, read as the reverse complement.
CAGATGATAGAGTTTGAGCTGTATATTAACGATACCTTTGTTTATCGTCAGCGCGCAGACGGGCTGATCGTTTCGACGCCCACCGGTTCCACCGCTTACTCGCTTTCAGGCGGCGGCCCCATCATGCACCCCTCGCTGGACGCAATAGTCCTGGTGCCTATGTTTCCGCATGCCTTGAGTAGTCGTCCTATAGTGGTCGACGGCGCATCGGAGATACGGGTGGATATTCTACAGCGCAACAGTATCCATCCACCGGTTACCTGTGATGGTCAGGTCAACATGACCGCACGACCAGGAGATTCTGTGCACATCAAAAAGAAACCGCACCGTTTGAGTCTGTTGCATCCACTGGGACACAGTTTTTACGCCAGTTGCAGGGACAAGCTGCGCTGGGGCGATGCGCTGGTCAATTGATGGAAAATTTTCATACGGCTCTCAGTGTGGGGGTGGAAGAGGATCTGCTGCCATTAAGCGCACTGATGCATCAGCGTGGCGTGGTGCATCGCATTTTTGAAGAAAATGGTCGCCAGGTGGTCAAGGTGCAACGCGCGGAGCAGGCGCCACAGGTGGCGGCGCTCTACCAGGCCTGGCGCGCAGGAGAGGTGCGCATCGAACTGTCAGCTAAGGCGCAGCGCGCGCCATTGCTCGCGACTCTGCGGTGGCGCAGCGCGCCAGTTACCCTGCTCCTGATTGGGCTGAGCATCGTCGGATTTTTGCTGATCTACCTGCGTGCTCCCATGGATTGGCTGGCTCTACTAACGTACACCCAATTCCAGATTGTTGATGGCACCCTGGTATTTGGTGCTATGGACAATCAATATTGGCGCCTGTTAACACCGGCCTTCCTGCATTTTGGCTGGCTGCATATTGTGTTCAACAGCCTGTGGCTGTGGGAGCTTGGCTCTAAAGTGGAGCGGGTGATCGGGCAGTTGAACATGCTCTTGTTGTTTGTTTTTATCGCGGCCGTATCCAACGCCAGTCAATTTGTCTTTGGCGGCCCCGGGTTGTTTGGTGGCATGTCGGGTGTCGTGTATGGTTTGCTCGGCTTTGGCTGGGTGGGTCCCCTGTTACAGCCTCGTTGGCAGATCCAGCCAGCACCGACGATCATGCTATTTATGGTGGGCTGGCTGGTGTTGTGTATGGTGGGTTTCGTTGAAGTTTTGGGCTTTGGCGCCATCGCCAACGCAGCGCATTTGGGCGGTTTGCTGTGCGGCGCTGTTCTGGGCGCGGCATTTGGCTTGCTTTCACGTCTGACGGGCGACAAGGCCTGATTAGCGCGGGTATAATATGCCACCGCGAAATACCGGAAACTCCCATGGAATACCAGCAAGTTATCAATACCATGTCCCCAGAGGTATACCAGAACCTGAAACGCGCACTGGAGATGGGGAAATGGCCAGACGGTCGGCCCCTGACCCGCCAGCAGCGCGATGAAACCATGCAGGCAGTTATTGCCTGGGGGGAGCGACATTTACCTGAAAATGAGCGGGTGGGATATATCGACAAGGGTCACAAGGCCGGAGAAATCTGTGACGATCCCCAGGCAATAACCCTTAACTGGAAAGAATAGGAGAATATTGTGGCCGACTTTCTGGCTTCCGGGGCTGTGCGTAAAATGAAAACCAGTCTCGCCGACCCGGTGCAATACACCATGGTGCTGGGTGAGCATGAGTTACCGATGAACCAGTATCTGGGGCAGCAATTGCAACTGGATTATCAGGGCGCGATCAACTGTATCCATTGCGACCGCAAAACCAGCAAGAGTTTTAGCCAGGGTTATTGTTATCCCTGCTTCCGGCGCCTGGCTCAATGCGACAACTGTATTGTCAGCCCGGAGAAATGCCACTATGCGGCGGGTACATGCCGCGAGCCAGAGTGGGGTGAAACGCACTGTATGACGGATCACTTTGTGTACCTTGCCAATACCTCAGGCCTCAAAGTGGGTATTACCCGGGGCAGTCAGGTGCCAACCCGCTGGATGGACCAGGGCGCCTCCCAGGCGCAGGCGATCTTCCGCGTGGCGACACGGTTGTATTCGGGATTGGTAGAAATGGCATTCAAAGACCACATTGCCGACAAGACCAATTGGCAAGCGATGCTAAAAGGACCGGCAGAACCTCGCGACCTGGAACAGGCACGCACGCAATTGATGGAGGCCTGCGCCGCCGACATCGACAGATTGCGACAGGAGCACGGACTGCAGGCCATTACCGTACTTGAAGCGCAGCCTGAAACCCTTATTACCTACCCCGTGCTGGAGTACCCGACCAAGGTGAAATCCTTCAACCTGGACAAGACGCCCAGTGTCGGTGGCACGTTGCTGGGTATCAAAGGACAGTACCTGATCTTTGATACCGGGGTCATTAATATGCGTAAATATGGCGGTTATCACCTGTCCTTATCACACAATTGAGTAACGTTATGAAAGATGCCAATCCCGGAACGATTTATCTCAAAGATTACCAGCGCCCGGCCTATTTGATCAATCGCACTGAATTGCACTTTGAGCTAACAGAAGACCACGTGGTGGTGTCATCTCGCCTGCATTTACTGCGTGATGCGCAAATCGCCCAGGATGAATCGCTGGAACTGCAAGGCCAGGGTCTGGAATTGCTGGCGGTTACTGTGGATGGCATAGAGTTGTCGCAGGATGAGTACCAGGCCACTGCTGACACGCTGCTGCTGCACAAGGTGCCGGAGCAGTGCGTGGTTGGCTGTAAAACGCGAATATACCCACAGGACAATACATCCCTGGAAGGATTGTACAAGTCGCATACCATGTTTTGCACCCAGTGCGAGGCCGAAGGCTTTCGCAAGATCACCTATTACCTGGACCGCCCCGATGTTATGTCGGTTTTTACCGTCACTATCGATGCGCAACACGCTCGCTACCCGGTATTGCTCAGCAATGGCAACCTGATAGATACCCAGGAACTCGAAGAGGGGAGAATGCGCGTTATCTGGCACGATCCCTTTCCCAAGCCCGCTTACCTGTTTGCCCTGGTCGCCGGCGACCTGGCACATATCGAAGATAGCTTTGAGACCTGCGGCGGGCGTGAGGTTTGCCTGCGTATTTATGTGGAACAAAAAGATATTGGCAAATGTGATCACGCGATGGTTTCGTTGCAGAAATCCATGGCCTGGGATGAACAGGTATACGGTCGCGAATACGACCTGGATATTTTCAATATTGTTGCCGTAGATGATTTCAATATGGGGGCAATGGAAAACAAAAGCCTCAATATTTTTAATTCCTCTGCGGTGCTGTGCTGCCCGCAAACAACTACTGACCAGGGCTTTTCGCGCGTTGAGGCGATTGTTGCCCACGAATATTTTCATAATTGGAGTGGTAACAGGGTCACCTGTCGAGATTGGTTCCAGCTCAGTCTCAAAGAGGGTTTTACGGTCTTTCGCGACGCTGAATTTTCTGCGGATATGGGCTCGCGCACGGTGAAACGGGTGGAGGATGTCAGCATGCTGCGCACCGTGCAGTTTGCAGAGGATGCTGGCCCCCTGGCGCATCCGATACGGCCAGACTCCTTTATGGAAATCAATAATTTTTATACCGCGACGGTGTACGAAAAAGGCGCGGAAGTGGTGCGTATGATTCACACCTTACTGGGTGCCGAGGCGTTTCGCCGCGGATCGGATCTTTATTTTGAACGCCACGACGGACAAGCGGTTACCTGTGAAGACTTTGTGCTGGCTATGGAAGCCGCCAGCGGCATAGATCTGGGTCAATTTCGCAACTGGTACTCCCAGGCTGGAACGCCGCATTTGTCCGTGCGCGACGAATATGACGCTGATGCCGAGCAATATCGATTACATGTAACGCAATCCTGTCCGGCGACACCCGGGCAACCACAAAAGCCGGTATTTGTGATCCCACTGGCCATGGGTTTGTTGGGTGACGCGGGTAATTTACCTCTGCGCCTGGCTGATGCGGGAGTGGATACCGAAACCGCTGATAACACGCACACGGTATTGACGGTGGATCAACCCGCACAGACCTTTGTTTTTGAAGGTATCAGGGAGCGCCCGGTACCGTCGTTACTGCGGGGTTTCTCCGCTCCGGTCAGGTTGGAGTACGACTACGGTAAAGACGATTTATACGCCCTGATGAGCCGTGACGGTGACGGATTTGTGCGCTGGGATAGCGCGCAGGCATTGGCGACCCGTGTCATTGTCGAAGTGCAGCAGCAATTGCAGGACAACACTGCTGTGGTGGTTGACCCCTTGCTGTTGCAGGCCTGTGGCAATCTGTTGGCGGATGAGTCACTGGATTCTGCCATGGTGGCCGAAATGCTGAACCTGCCCAGCGAAAACTACCTGGCGGAATTGGCCAGTCAAGCAGGGGGGGCAGACGTTGACGCTATCCACCGTGCACGTGCGGCGGTAAAAGCAGCCATTGCCCAGGCCTTGAGTGATAGTTTAGTGGCGACTTATCAGCGTTTGAGTACCGATAAGCCGTATACGCCTGACGCTCCCCAGATGGCCGCGCGCAGCTTGCGCAATACCTGCCTGGACTATCTGGCCAACGCTGATGGTAGTTATGTAGATTTGGCAGCGCAGCAATTTTCCTCGGCCGCCAATATGACCGATCGTCTTGCTGCACTGAAAGTGATTGCCTTTTATGCGGATGATGCGCGCCGTGAAGCGGCAATCGACAGCTTCTATCAGGCGTGGCGCCATGAGGCGCTGGTGGTCAATCAGTGGTTTCAGGTGCAGGCGGCAATTCCTGATACACAAGCGCTTGCCCGTGTGCAGGGTTTGCTGTCACACGCGGATTTTGATTTGCACAATCCCAATAAGGTACGTGCTCTGGTTGGCGTTTTTTCCTCCCACAACCCGATTAATTTTCACCGTATTGACGGCGGCGGGTATCGCTTGTTAACCGATGTCATTGTTGAGCTTAACAGTGTGAATCCGCAGATCGCTTCGCGGTTGCTGATGCCGTTGACTAAATGGCGCAACTACAGCGGCAGGGGAGAACTGATGCAAGCAGAGCTGCAGCGCCTGGCCGACCTGCCATCCTTGTCACCGGATGTGTTTGAGGTCGTAGCCAAGTCGTTGCGGTAATGACTGTGGTAGCTTGAAGGGCGGATTCAAACCGCCTGTGGGTACAGCTGCAAGGCCTGTTGCCTGTTCCCGGCTGCAATCTTGTGCTGGTTGCGCAGTTGCCTGACGCTATCAGCCAGTGCTGCTCCTTCCCAGCTGGTGCTTGCGCTGCTGTAAAGACTGGCGTTAAGTTTAGCCAGTGCCATGCCCAGTTCCTGGTTGTCAAATGCCGTGGCAACCTGGTCCAGTGAAACGATTGCATAATGCGGGAACAGGGCTGCCGTCCAGTCGATCAGTGCTGCTCTGGCTTGTAGCGCGTCGCCATTGACACAGGCAGCGAGCAGTTGCTTGAAGAGACGTCTCTCGGTGGGATTTTCCGCCGCGATTGCCTGATTCTTTTTCGGTGGACGGCGCGACCAGAGTAGATAGCCCAGTGTGAGTATCCAGCCAACAGCGCTTACCAGGCTCAGGATTTGCCACCGCCGGATATCAGCCGAGGCGACATCGCTTGCAGGGTCGCCAGCGCCAGTGATTGCGATAGCCGGCGCCGCGATCAGCGCGGTGGTCGTTGCCGGGTCAGCCGCTGCCACGGATATTTCACGACCCGGTAGCACCGCATAGCGAATTTCTTCCGCCTGGATATCCCACCAGGGAATACGTATCTCCGGGATGGTCCACTTGCCGGCGCGGGTGGGCACCACGGCGGCGCTGTCCTGGCGCGATCCAAGCAGGCCAGATGCCACTTCTGTATCTGTTATCACCGGCTGGTCCGGGTAGTACTTCAGCCCATCTGTGGCCGGGAACATGATCGGGGGTAATTGCGCCCCCTGTAATCCCTCGCCGACCATACGGATGGTGCGGGTGGCCGATTCACCGGCGCGCAACTGCTCTGGCGGTGCAGACCAGCTCTCCTCCAGGGTCAGGTTCCGAGCCGGTAGCCAGGTATTGGCTGGAAATACTGCCGGGCGCGGCAATACCTTGATGGTAATAGGTTTGGAACTGCGACTCAGTTGCCGACCACTGCTGCCCAGGTCAAAAAAGCCTCTGCGCCCCTGACCCTCACGGGCGGAAAATGTCTGCGCTGGAATCTCAAGTGTGCCGCTTTGTTCCGGAAAGATAGCGTAACGCACTTCATGTACCAACCATGGACGGCCATCTACCGTGCGCTGGAAGGAATTTTGTTCCAGTGGTTTTACAAACGCGTTGCTCAGTTGCAGTTCGCTGATGCTGCGCCCGTCCAGATTGACGGCTTGTCGTAATCGCAAGGTCAGTATTACCTGGCCCTGTACATAAGTGCTGTCCTGGTCGACTTCGGCTTCAAACAAAACCGTTTGCCCGTTGCTCGCAGAATTCGGGGCAGGGGATACCGCAACCAGCAGCATATTGGTTGCCTGTTGGCCAACTCGCATGGGCGGAATTTTAAGGGTTCCCTCCCGGCGTGGGGTGATATCCACCAACAACTGCTTAACATGGCTGCGGCGGCCGTTAATAATACTGGTATTGCTGCTGGTAGAACGTTGCAAAATTTCAAAATCCGACAGCAACGGACGCAAGTCTATGCTGCTCAACTCTTCATTGTCTGTGACGGTGATAGTGAGGCGCATGGTGTCACCCATCGCGACACGGTCACGATCGAGACTGGCAGTCACCGCCGCGCGGGCGCTCGCGCCGCCCAGCATCAGTGCCAGCATGCACAGTGCAACTAGCGATTTACCAATAGGTTTCATCATCTTTCCCGATTCCCTGCTCTTGCCGTTGGCGACTTTCATAGCGGAACTTTTCACGTAACAAACCCGACGGGTCGTCGGGAACACGTCGCAGCCATTGCTCCATAGCCTGGTCGCGCTCCTGTTCCTCGGCCTCGGCTAGTGTTGGCTGAGCCTGTTGTTGCTCATCTTCACCGGCTTCGCCTTCCTTGGGTTGCGGCTGTTCCTGCTGGCCTTCATTTTCTTCAGTGTCAGAAGGTTCTTCGTCTTGCTGACCATCCTGCTGCTGTTGCTCGTTCTGCTCTGATTGCTGGTCAGATTGCTCCTGTTCGCCTTGCTGCTGATCCTGTTCCTGTTCGTTTTGTTGTTGCTCTTGATCCTGATCCTGATCTTGGTCTTGGTCTTGGTCTTGATCTTGTTGCTCTTGCTGATCCTGCAGTTGTTCCAACAGTGCCAGGTTGTCCTCGGCGTCTGCCTGGCCCGGCTGCAGCGCAAGGGACTCACGATAGGCAGCGATGGCCTCTTCGAGTTGTCCACCGCGTGCCAGCGCGTTGCCGCGGTTGTACCAGTTGTTGGCATTGTCCGCGGCGGAAAAGTGTTTCGCTGCTGCCTCATAATCACCGTTGCGATAGGCCGCAGTGCCCGCCCAGTCCTTACTTTCAAACAGTTTTGAGGCCGCCTCGTTATCTCCGCGCTGCAGCGCCTGCTGGCCCTGTTGGTCGGAGGTAAGCCACAGGTCGTCCCAACTCTGGGCTTGTGCCTGCTGGGGCTGGGAAATCAATATCAGGGGCGCCAGGCAGAGTATCCAGCCGCGACGAAACAAACCAAGTGCAAGCGGTAGCAGCAGTAAAATAAACCAATAACCTTGATCGTCCCAGGCATCTGCGGTGCGATCCAATGCCAGGGTTTGTTCGCTGTCGGGTAGCGTTGTAGCGGCTAATAAATAATCCAGATCACTGTCATCGATCTGCATGCGCATGTATTTGCCGCCGTTGCTGGTTGCTACGTTGCGCAGAGTGTCCTCATCCAGTACTGGCATGACGATGGCACCGGTTGCGGTTTTGAGAAAATTTCCGCGGGGTAACGGGATGGGTGCGCCCGTGTCTGTGCCAACACCCATAATGGCCAGTTGTATACTGGTTCCATCCAGGGCTTGTGTTAT
>JBALVO010000008.1:0-12038 GCA_036961445.1 Halioglobus sp. | reverse complement strand
CCCTCTTTTCGTTGCTTGAGCAAATCCAGTAGCTTTTGCCGCGCCCTATCCAGTCTCGAGGGGGCGAGATCTCCCGACTTCATGGAATAACTGAGGTCCAGCACCAGCACCAGCGCATCCTGCTTCTGGTGTATGGGTTGAGGAATTTGCTGCCAACTGGGCCCAGCGGCGGCAAAGGCTGCCACAATCCAGCCAAGCAGAATCAGTGGCAGCAGATTGCTACTGCGGGCTCCGGCATTGTCTCCTACCAGATAGGGCAGAAGTTCCGGAGCAATAACATCACTCCAGCTGCCGCTGCTCCCGCGTTGTCGCCACAACAATAGCAGCAGCAGTAACGCGGGAACCAGGCTCCACAGCCACTCAGGACGCATCAGGTGCAGCGCTGTCATGCGCGCTCCTGCGGCGTTGCAGCGCTATTGTCTTTAGCGTTCCAGGCACCGGTTTGCCAACAGTGTCTCAGTGCCAGCAAAAAGCTGAGCATCAGCGCCAGTAACAACGGCAGGTAGCCCAGTGCCTGACGGGGGCGGTAGGTTGCTGTTGCCTGTTCCACCGGCTCTAACTGATCGAGTAGCTGGTAGATATTGGCCAGCTCCTGTGGGTCACGGGCACGAAAATATTGCCCGCCGGTGGCCTTTGCAATTTCTTGCAAGCCTGCCTCATCCAGCTCGGCAGAGGGGTTAACCTGGCGGCTGCCGAAGCTGGTGCCGAAGAGTCCGGGCAGGGTCATTTCGTCGGCACCAATACCAATAGTATAGATACGAATGCCCATACTCCCGGCCAGCTTGGCGGCGTCCAGAGGTTGTACTGAGCTTGCTGTATCCGCCCCGTCGGTGAGCAGGATCAGCACGCGGCTGTCGGCGGGTCTCTCCTTGAGGCGTTTCACCGCTAGCCCGATGGCATCACCTATCGCGGTTTCCTGCCCGGCGAAACCTATCTGGGCTTCCAGCAGAAAACGTCTGACCGTGGTGGTGTCAAAGCTCAGGGGCGACTGTACATAGGCATTGGTGCCGAACAGGATAAGGCCCAGCCGATCTCCGCTGCGGCGTCCGATGAACTCGGCGCCGAGTTGCCTGACAGCATCTATGCGCTGCGCGACGACCTGTCCTACCTGCATATCTTCCACGCGCATGGAGCCAGAGATATCGACAGCCATCATCAGGTCGCGGCCACTGTTGGGCAGCTCAATGGGCTCGCCTATCCATACCGGGCGGGCAGCAGCCACCAGCAACAGTAGCCACAGCAACCACAGGGACACTATCGGTAATGCACCGCTGCTACTGGCGCGCCCTTGCTGGTTTTCGCTCAGCTGCCGCCACTCATCAAAAAAGGGTGCACGTAACGCGGGTTCCTGGCTGGTGGCCGCAGGTGCCAAACGTCGCACCAGCCACGGCAGCGGTGCCAATGCCAACATCCATGGCCATATCCATTCGATCATTGCATCACCTTATGCTGCTTGATCCAGGTTTGTGCGCTCTGGTGCAGACGCTCCATGTCCATAGCCGGGCAATCTTTTTTATAAGCTGCTGTGACAAATCCAGCGTCAAACTCCCCGGTATTTTTCGTACTGCTGTTAAGGAATTGCAGCCATTGCTCGCCGCTGCTGGCGGCAATTTCCCTGCGCGGATAGCTGCGCAGGGCGACGCTCTTGAGCAGTGCATTGGCTGCAGCTATATACTGACTGGCGTCCTGATCGGCCAGGTAGGTCTCCCGCAGAACTTGCAGTTGTGTCACCGCCTGTCGCCGGTAGGCCTTGGCGCGATAGCGCTTGACTGCTACCGCGAGCAACATTACCAGGCAAAGGGCGGTGATAACGATTAACAGCCACCAGCCCGGCGCCATTGGCCACCAGCCAAGCAGGTCGGGTTCGCGCAAAGGGTGCAGATTCGCTAGTGGATCCTGTGGGTTCACCGGCGCTGATTCCCATAAAATTCTTGCAGCAAAGTGAAGGGCGCGCGGTCAGTGGTGGCCTGCAACATGGGAATCCCCAGGCGCAGAAAATCCTGGCACAACACGTCCCTGTGTTGTTGGAAGTGCTGCTGGTAGGTGTTGCGTAATTTTCTGTCGGCAGTATAGAGCTCGCTGCGTTCGCTACCATCGGTCACAGCGTACTTGCCCGCCTTGGGTAACCTCGATTCCATGGGGTCGGTGCACGCCACGGCGGTGAGCTCTGTGTGCTGGGCTAACTGGAATAAGTGTTCTCTGGCATGCTCCTGTGACGCGCCGCCAAAATCGCTTATCAGGAATAAACTGGTGCCGGGGCGGGCGATTCGCCGCAGGTTTGCCAGCATAGTGGCAAAGCTGTCGGGTGCGCTGGCGCTGGTTAGTGGTAACGCATGATTATATGCGGAGATCTGGGACAGCAGCCCCAATACTGTTTTGCGGCTGCGCCGTGGCCGTATCTCCCGGTGTTGTATGCCGTCAAAAACCAGGCCGCCTACGCGGTCCCCCGCATCCAGTGCACTCCAGGCAATCAGGCTGGCCAGTTGGGTCGCCAGTACCGATTTAAAGCAGTGACTGGAGCCAAAAAACATGCTGCTGCGCTGATCTACCACGACCAGCACCGGGCGCTCCCGTTCTTCACGGAACAATTTGGTGTGAGCACTGCCCGTTCTGGCGGTGACGCGCCAGTCAATGGTGCGGATGTCGTCACCTGGCTGGTAAACGCGTACTTCTTCGAAATCAATGCCGCGACCACGGAAATTGGACTTATTGGGCCCTGCCAGTTTACTTAGCGCTCTGTTTCTGCGCGCCAGATCCAACTGTCGCGCAGGAAAACGCAGCGCGATCAGTTCGTTCAGATCCGCATAGGCACCACGGGCAGGTACAGTGACGTCGGTCATTGAGGATCAGCCTACAGGAACCAGGGCCAGCAATTCCTCAATGACCTGGTCCGGAGTGACACCATTGGCTTCTGCTTCGAAACTGAGTAACAAACGGTGGCGCAATACATCTGCGGCAACAGCTTGCACATCATCAGGGCTGACAAAATCCTGCCCTTTGAGCCAGGCATGAGCGCGCGAACAACGATCAAGGGCGATGGTGGCCCGCGGGCTGCCACCGTATTCAATCCAGCTGGCCAGTTGCTTGCAATACAGTTCGGGAGAGCGTGTGGCAATCACCAGTTGTACCATGTATTGCTCCACGGGAGCAGACATGTGCAGGGCCAGGGCTTCCTGCCGGGCGGCGAACACAGCCTCTTGTTGTAGCCGGGTCGGTGGTGTCGCGACCGCGCGGCCCGCCTCAGCGCGGGTCAGCCTGAGAATTTCGGCTTCGGCTATAGCATCCGGGTAGTCGACATTGACATGCAGCAGGAAGCGATCGAGCTGCGCTTCTGGCAATGGATAGGTACCTTCCTGTTCAATGGGGTTCTGCGTCGCCATCACCAGAAATAAACGAGGCAGTTCGTAAGTTTGGCTGCCGACACTGACCTGGCGTTCTGCCATGGCTTCGAGCAGAGCGGACTGCACCTTGGCGGGCGCCCGGTTTACCTCGTCAGCCAGTACCAAATTGTGAAAAATCGGGCCTTTCTGGAAATGAAAGCTTGTCTCCTGGGGGCGATAAATCTCAGTGCCTGTTACGTCGCCGGGCAACAAGTCGGGGGTGAACTGAATGCGATGAAAGCTGCCTTCGAGTCCGTCCGCCAGCGATTTAATGGCTCTTGTCTTGGCCAGACCCGGAGCACCTTCAACCAGCAGGTGGCCATCCGCCAATAGGGCGATAATGAGTCTTTGCACCAGGTGCGACTGACCAATAATCTGGCTGCTAAGCCAGTCTTCGAGAGCTCTAATGTCTGCGCTTGCCACGCGTTCTCCTGTACTAGTTGGTGGTTTAACCTTTGATAACGCTGGCCTGCTATAGTCTGGCGAAAGCGTCGGGAAGGGTCGCATTGTAACGGAACCTCCGGCCTCGTCCAGTCCGGCGTCTATATCGGCGTATATGAGCAGTTTTGTGACTTTTCCCACCCGGAAAAGTTCCGGATTTTTAGCTATATTTTTCTCGCTATGAGCTAAACTTACAGGCAATAAGACATACGGCGGATCATACTCCGCCGCGGATAGGCCTAAAAAGGAAGCACGGTATGGCTTGGGATACATTAAAAGAGAGCTTGTTGTCGGAACTGACACTGCGTATCGACACGAAGGCGGAACCTGCAGACAGGCAGTCGCTGCACAACCTGTCAGCAGCGTTCTACAGCCGCTTCCCCGCCGAGGATATGCGCGGTCGCTCGGTAGAAAATCTTTATGGCTGCCTTTATGGCTTGCTACGATTCATGCTCAAGTGGCCGGAAAACGAACCAAAAATCCGTATTTTTAACCCGGAAATACAAAGCCATGGTTGGGAGAGTCGATATACCACCCTGGTCATCCTTTGCCGCGGCATACCCTTCACCACAGCGTCGGTACGCGGTGAATTGAATCGTCGCAATCTGCGCATTCATACTATCGCCAGTTCAAATTTGTCGGTTGGCCGCGATGAGCAGGGCAATATGGAAGGAATTTTATCCGGCAAAAATGGTGACCACGCGTCTGATCCCGGTGAGGCCTTGTTGTTTTTTGAGATCGGTCGCCACTCCAAACCCGCAGAGTTGGATGAGTTGCGCGAGACGCTTGCCAACATACTGGACGAAGTATCAGTGGTGGTAGACGACTTTCCCAAAGTTTGCGAACGCATGGATGAGGTCACTACCGCTATAGCGGCCAGTGAGTGCGTGTCGCTTGATTATCGCGAAGAGGCCGCCGCCTTCATCGACTGGTTGGGGCGTAATCACATGACGATGCTCGGCTATGAGTATCTAAAGGTCACGCGCAGCGGCGCGACTACGAAAATAAAGACGGACAAAAAGGCGAGCCTGGGCTTGCTGCGCCATAGCAAGAGCAGGGGCGAACAGGATTTACAGAGTGACCTGCAAGCGATGTCCAGCGAACAACTGCACAAGAAGCAGTTGAGTTTCTCCAAATCGCAGGTTCGATCCCGCGTGCACCGCTTGACCTATCCGGATTATGTGCTGGTAAATGTCTTTGGCGAGAATGGAGAAGTGACGGGGCAGCACCGCTTTATCGGTTTGTACACTTCTTCTGTGTACACCATGAATCCACACTTGATTCCGATACTGCGCCGCAAGGTAGAGCAAATTCTGGAATTGTCGAATATGGAATGGGCAGCACATGAGAGCAGGGAATTGGCTCGGGTGGTGGAAGTCTTCCCCAGGGATGAATTATTCCAATCCAGTGTGCTTGACCTCTACGAAACGGTCAATACGGTTAACCGTATTCAGGAACGCCGGCAGACCCGCATTTTTGTGCGTAAGGATGTGCATGGAAAATTTGTCAACTGTATCGTTTACATTCCTCGCGACCGCTATACGACGGAGCAGCGCGAAAAAATAGAAGCTATTCTTACCACCGCTTTTCGTGCGCAGGAATCGGAATTTACCACACATTTTTCTGAATCAATTTTAGTGCGCTGCCACTTTGTGCTGCGTGTGGATCCAGCAGTAGCCATAGAATTTGACACCAGTGAAATAGAAGACCAGATAGTGGAGGCCACACTGGCCTGGGAAGACCGCCTGCAAATCCGCCTGGTGGAGGAGTTTGGCGAAGAGTTGGGAGAACAATACGTGCGCGAACTCGGTCCGGGTTTCCCCCCGGGTTACCGCGATGACTTCGATTCCCGCGTTGGCGTATTGGACATTAAAAAAATACTGCGGCTGAAACACGGCGAAGAGCTGGCCATGAGTCTCTATCGGTTGGTGGAAGAGGGTGACGATATGTTGCGCTTGCGCCTCTATCATAAGGGTAACAGTTTGCCCTTGTCAGACGTCTTGCCCATATTGGAAAACCTCGGCCTGCGTGTAGTCACGGAGCGACCCTATGGTGTTCGCTCTAGTATGGGAGAGACCTACTGGGTGCAGGAATTCACCTTGATCTATGCGCTGTCACATAACATTGTTATGGATGAGGTAAAGGACGAATTTGAAGATGCCTTTTCGCGCATCTGGTTCGGCGAGGCGGAGAGTGATTCGTTTAATCGGCTGTTGATCGGAACGCGCCTGAGCTGGCGTGAATTAGCGTTGTTGCGCGCCTACTCCCGCTATTTGCGGCAAGTTCGCTTTCCCTACAGTATTGAATACATTGCCGAAACCATGGCCAATCATTTGCACATCACCGCTGCCATAGTGGAGTTATTCCTGACGCGGTTTTCCCCCGTGTTTGACGGCGATGAAGCTTGGCGAGAGCAACGCGAAGCATCGGTGGAAGAGCGTATTTTGAATGCGCTGGAAGATGTACAGAACCTGGGTGAGGATCGTATTTTCCGCCAGTTTGTCAGGGTGGTTAAGGCGACTCTGCGCACCAACTTTTTTCAGGAGGCGGACGACGGTACACTCAAGCCTTATTTTTCCTTTAAGTTTTCCCCGTCTGAAATCCCTGACATTCCCCAACCCGTGCCCCTGTTCGAAATTTTTGTCTATTCTCCGCGAGTGGAGGGCGTGCACCTGCGTGGCGGCAAGGTAGCACGTGGTGGTTTACGCTGGTCGGATCGGCAGGAGGATTTTCGTACTGAAGTGCTGGGTCTGGTCAAGGCGCAGCAGGTAAAGAACGCCGTTATCGTCCCGGTCGGGGCGAAAGGCGGATTTGTGGCCAGGCAGTTGCGCTCGGATATGACACGTGAAGAGGTGCAGGAAGAAGGTATTGCCTGTTATAAACTGTTTATTCGCGCGCTGTTGGATATTACCGATAACCGCACTGAAACAGGCGTGGTGCGGCCGGCCTATGTGGTGGCCAAGGATGAGGAGGACCCCTATCTGGTGGTCGCAGCGGACAAAGGGACCGCCACGTTCTCAGATATCGCGAATGCCATATCTGCAGAGTACGATTTTTGGCTGGGGGATGCTTTTGCCTCTGGCGGCAGTGCTGGTTACGATCACAAGAAAATGGGGATTACTGCACGCGGTGCCTGGGTGTCAGTGCAGCGCCATTTTCGCGAAATGAATATTGATGTCCAGAGCACAGATTTTACCGTTGTGGGTATCGGCGACATGGCTGGCGATGTATTTGGCAACGGCATGTTGCTGTCACCACATATTCAATTGGTGGCGGCGTTTAACCATATGCATATTTTTATCGACCCGAACCCTGATGCGGCCGCCAGTTTTACTGAACGCGAGCGACTGTTTCAGTTACCGCGTTCCGGCTGGTCAGACTATAACGAAGCGCTGATCTCAGCCGGTGGTGGGATATTCCCCCGTTCCGCCAAGTCTATTACCTTGTCACCTGAGCTAAAGGAGCGTTTCGATATTGAACAGGATATGCTCACGCCAACAGAGCTGATCTCGCACCTGTTACGGGCGCGAGTAGACCTGCTGTGGAACGGCGGCATCGGCACCTACGTTAAGTCCAGCCTGGAATCCCATACTGATGTGGGCGACAAAGCCAATGATGCTCTGCGCGTAGATGCCACGGAGTTGCGCTGTCGGGTGATTGGTGAGGGCGGGAACCTGGGCATAACCCAACTGGCCAGGGTGCAATACTGCCTTGCTGGCGGTTGTTCCAATACGGATTTTATCGACAATGCCGGCGGCGTCGATTGCTCGGATCATGAAGTCAATATAAAGATCCTGTTAAACGCAGTAGTCGCCCGCGGCGACCTTACCGAAAAACACCGCAATAAACTGCTGGAAGAGATGACGGACAGCGTAGCTGATCTGGTACTTAGCAATAACTACGACCAGGTCCAGGCTATCAGTCTGGTGCAGTTTCAGGCGGAAGAACGCAGTGGTGAGTACCAGCGCTTTATCCGCACCTTTGAAGAATCCGGGCGCCTGGATCGTACACTGGAGTTCCTGCCATCTGATGATGAGCTACTAGAGCGGCGTGTTCAGGGTAAAACGCTCACCCGACCGGAGTTGTCGATACTTGTGTCCTATAGTAAAGCGGCGCTAAAGGAGTTTTTGATTGATTCAGACCTTGGCAGTGATCCTTACTTGGCTAATGCGGTAAAGACGGCATTTCCGCAGCGTTTAATAGAACAGTACAACGAGGAAATTCTGGCGCACCGCTTGCACACAGAAATAATGGCAACACAGATTGCCAATGATATTGTCAATCGTATGGGACTTAATTATGTGATGCGCCAGCAAAAGGCCACTGGCGTGCAGGTGGCGGATGTGGCGCGAGCCTACACTACGGTTATGGAAGTGTATAAATTGCATGATCTGTGGGCGCAGATTGAAGCATTGGATCACCAGGTTGCAACCGGCGTGCAGTTCGAAATGATGCTGAATTTGGTGCGTCTGGTGAAAAGAGCGACCCGATGGTTACTGCGAAATCGGCGGCATCAGCTGGCACCAACGCAGGCAATTGCTGAATTTAGTGGTGGGCTTGAGCAACTGCGGGAAGCCTATCCTGCTGTTTTGCGCGGGCGCGCTTCAGAGCAGTACCAGGCTTTGTATGAGCATTACGTTGCTGAGGGAGTCGACGAGAAACTGGCTGAATCGATCGCCGGTACCAGCCATGGATATACCGCATTGGGTATTATCCAGGCCGCGGAGGAAACAGACGCACCCCTTATGGATGTAGCCAGTTTATATTTCTTTATTGGTGAGCGTCTTGAACTTGACTGGTTCAGTAGTCAAATACTGACGTCAAAGATAGATACTGAATGGCAGGCGTTGGCCCGTGACTCTTACCTTGAGGATCTAGAGTGGCAGCAGCGCACGTTAGCGGTTGGTGCCATGCGCCATATGGGTGAGGATCGTAACCTGCTGACCTGTATGGAAGGCTGGGAGGCACAGGAGGCAACGTTGCTGGGGCGCTGGCAGGACATGCTGGCAGAATTGCACGCCACAGCGACGCCTGATTTTGCGATGTTTGCAGTGGCTAATAGAGAGTTGCTGGATCTTGCACAGAGCAGCACCAGAACGACCGCTAAATAAAGACCTTAACTGCCGGAGAGAATCCGGCAGGGTAGGGTGCTAAGTAAGTTGTTGCGGCTTGTTACCTGAAGAATCAGACCGCGCGTATTTTGTGTACTCCGGATATTCCGGTCAATCCATCCCACTGGTCAACGCGGCCTTCCCGCCATCCTGAAATCCAGTTCTGACGGTGCTCCTCATCGGCGTGGGGGCAAAAATCACTGCTGCGTCCCGTAATTCCCGCCTGGTAGCCTTTATCAAATGCCCTGGAATTCATATCGCGCTTCTGTCTTCTCATAGAGTCTATCTCCGTCGCAGGTTTTGGTGCGCCTGGCAGTCGCGAGAGTCTTACTCGCACAATCTCAGGCGGTGTTGAGTCCTGGTGTTGTGTTGCATGTATAAGCTTAAATCACAGCGAAGCAATACAGCGAGGGTGCCCGCAGGCACAGTTACTATAAAACCAGAGCGCGGTACGCAAGTCGACTAATGTTTCGTTCTGAGCAGGCGATTTGATATAACCAAACTTCGAAATCAACGACTTTGATGCCGGAGCCCCCTGTTTGAGCTGACTTTCAGGCAGCGGCTTGTGTGTTAGCTTTGATACTTACTTGAGATCCAGGCGTCGTAGAACTGGTTTTTTTTGCTGTCCCCGGGCTAACTTGCTCAGGGATTGGCAATATGGCTGTTACACAACCGAAGTTAGCGGCTAAACTACTGGATCAGGTATTGAATTTGAACCTGTACTAGAGGATAGAAAAATGTTCGGCAAACTTATTGTAGTGGCGGCACTGGTCGCAGCAGGGTACTGGTACTGGAACGGGCCATACCAGGCGGGCGGCTCACAGGGCAACGACCTGCAGCTGCAGGAAAACGCCAAGATCATGGAACGTTGTATGCGCAGGGAAGAGTCCATGAACGCGACCATGGGGATGGCTGGCGGCGGTGTCAGTGAGAGTGATGGCGGCAAGCTGTGCGCGCAAGAGCACGGGCTCACGCTGCGCGATGGTCAGTGGTATAAGGCGGGCGAGTAATTATCGGGCAGCATAGGACCAGGAAGTCTCTGGGTAACTCTAATTAGAGAGACTTGGCGCTATCTGTAATCGATGTAAGAAACAGGGAACAGTATGAGTGATTTACCCAAGTGCCCGCAATGTGCCTCACAGTACACCTATGACGATGGCATGTTGTACGTCTGCCCGGAGTGCGCACACGAGTGGTCCAAGGATGGCGAGGCAGAGAGTAGCGAGGACGACGCTGTCATCGTGGATGCTAACGGTAATCCACTGCAGGATGGCGATACCGTCACGGTGATAAAAGACCTTAAGGTCAAAGGCTCATCGGCAGTGGTGAAAGTAGGCACTAAAGTTAAAAATATCCGCCTGGTAGACGGCGACCATGATATTGATTGCAAGATCGACGGCATTGGTGCCATGAAGTTAAAATCACAATTCGTAAAGAAGGCTTGAAGCGCGGCTGAGAGTGCCATGCAGGTTGTGATTGCGCAGGTGACCAGGGTCGGAGTGAGTAGAGGAGCCCTATGCAAGACACCATTAATTTTGTACAGCTGACCGAAACTATCGGCACATCGGGTCAGCCCACAGAGACTCAGTTTGCAGCAATAGCCGCTGCCGGCTATACCGGCGTCATTAATCTGGCGATGCCGGATTCCGATAATGCCATTGCCAATGAAGGCGCGGTGGTAACGGGCCTGGGTATGTCCTATATCCACATACCGGTGCCGTTTGAGTCGCCCAGCGTAGACCACCTCAGGCAATTTTTTGGCGCGATGGCTATTTTTGAGGGCCATAAAGTCTGGGTGCATTGCGCGGTAAATGCGCGGGTTTCAGCATTCCTGTATCACTATCTATCCAAGGTAAAGCAGCTACCTGAGGCGCAGTGCAGGTCATCTGTCCTGGATCGTTGGCAGCCTTCCATGGACCAGGTGTGGAAAGATTTTATCAGCATGCCCGCGCAGCAAGTCCTGGCTTGAGCACGCGCTAACGCCACCACTCCTCGCGCTAAAGACGATTCCCGCCTGGTGATTATTTATGCGTGATTACCTGCTAAACCCGGCTGCAAAAATGCCGGGTCAAACTTCGGCAGGCGGTGTTACTGCAAGTTCAACCAGCGTCTAATAATTCTATCCAGTGCACCACGGGGATAGCGGTAGCGGCTTGCATATGCAGTTGGCAGCCAACATTGGCAGTGGCTATCAAGGCTGGGGCGTCCCCGGTCAGCGCCGCCAGTTTCTTCTCGCGCAGGCGCTTACTGGCCGCTGCTTGTAATACGGAATAGGTGCCAGCGGAACCGCAACATAAATGCCCGTCAGTGGTGTGTGCAAGGTCAAACCCGGCCCGCAACAGTAGATCAGAAACCAGCTCGGGCAGCGCCAATGCATGCTGCAAAGTGCAGGGGGTATGTACGGCAATTTTGCCTTGCGCTGTGTTAATACCAAGCTTGCCCAGGTCTTCGCGCAATAAAACTTCACCTATATCTCGATTGAGTTCGGAGACACGCCTGGCTTTCTGGGCATAAGCCGGGTCGTGTGACAGTAACTGGCCGTACTGTGCTAACAAACTGCCGCAGCCAGAAGCGCTGTTTACGATCGCTTCAATACCGTTTTCAATGTGTGGCCACCAGGCGTCTATATTGCGCCGCATATTGTCCAGGCCGTCCGCGTGAGCGCCCAGGTGATAGTTGACGGCGCCACAGCAACCAGCGCGGGGTGCAGCAATCAAAGTAATACCCAGTTTATCGAGTACCCGGCGCGCCGCAGCGTTGGTGTTGGGCGTGGCGGCACTCTGGGCACAGCCTTCCAGTACCAGCATTGTTCGTGCGTGTTGTGTTGTTGGCCTTGCCGCAGGGCGCTGCCGTGGTGGAATCGCAGTACGCAACGCGCTGGGCAGCAACGGTCTTAGCGTTTGGCCTACTGTCAGCGCAATTGCGAACAGGCGGGGGCGCGATAATACCGACCGCAATAGCCAGCGCGAAGCCCTGTCCGTGGTGGTTCTGCGCACCTCCTGTTCCACAAGTCCGCGGCCTATATCAATCAGGTGTCCGTATTCCATGCCCGATGGACAGGTCGTCTCGCAGCTGCGGCAGGTAAGACAGCGATCCAGGTGGGTTT
>JBALVO010000179.1:0-5766 GCA_036961445.1 Halioglobus sp. | reverse complement strand
CCAATTGGTTAAAAGCCAACTGCTCTACCAACTGAGCTAACGGCCCCGGAAGGAGCAGCGTATGGTACGGATTTGACGGGAAAACTCAAGCCCCCACTGCGTTTATTTTGCCCACTAATTAACCAGAATCAAACACTTAGGCATAGCGCGTAGGGTCAGGTAGGCCGGCGTCTATAAAGCCCTGGCGGCGCAGGCGGCAACTATCACACTTGCCGCAGGCCAGGCCCTCTGACGTCGCCTGGTAGCAGGACACTGTCAATGCATAGTCCACACCCA
Source organism: Halioglobus sp. (assembly GCA_036961445.1). GTDB lineage: Bacteria > Pseudomonadota > Gammaproteobacteria > Pseudomonadales > Halieaceae > JBALVO01. The sequence continues at coordinate 5,490 of JBALVO010000179.1, read as the reverse complement.
ACTTGATGCCGGCGCGCACGATATCATCCTTGCCCATCTTCATTAATGGGCAATGGATAGTGAGCTTATGCCCTTCGACCCCGGCGCGGGTGGCCAGGTTTGCCAGGGTCTCAAAGGCGGCAATATATTCCGGGCGGCAATCGGGGTAGCCGGAGTAGTCCACCGCATTAACACCCGTGAAGATGTCCTGGGCACCCAGTACTTCCGCCCAACCAAGGGCAATAGACAGAAATACGGTGTTACGGGCCGGTACATAGGTCACCGGAATGCCTTCAGTTTCATCCTCAGGCACATCTATTGAGGTATCGGTCAGGGCAGAACCACCAATAGTGTCCAGGTTGAGCTTAACCACCTTGTGCTCGACGTCACCCAGTAGGGCAGACACCTGCTCGGCGGCCACTAATTCCGAGCGGGTACGCTGACCGTAATCGAAGCTGAGGGTATAACAGGCGTAACCCTGCTTTAGCGCCATAGCCAGCACCGTGGTGGAGTCCAGGCCGCCCGACACCAGCACAACCGCGCGTTTTTGCTCAGACATGACTAGCGCCCCGGCTCATCATTCCACAGGAGTTTGTGTAGTTGTAACTGCAAACGAACCGGCAGGTTATCTGCCAGAATCCACTGCGCCAAATCGCGCCCATGCAGCTGGCCAAAGCTGGGAGAAAACAGAACATCACCGACCCGGTCAGCCAGACCGTATTCGTCCAGCTTGAACCGTGCCCATTCATAGTCCTGGCGATCACAGATGACAAATTTCACCTGATCAGCGCTGTCCAGCAGCGGGATATTGTCGTAATCATTGCGCTGCATTTCACCGGAGGCGGGTGTTTTCAAATCCAGTACAGTAACTACCCGAGGATCGATACCAACCAGGCTCATGGCGCCACCGGTTTCCAGTGACACCTCATAGCCGGCGTCACATAACTGCGTCAACAAAGGCAGGCAATTTTGCTGCGCCAGAGGTTCCCCACCAGTCACGGTTACATAACGCGGCGCGTAGCTGGCTACCTGCTGTGTAATTTGCGCAAGACTGTGCAATTCACCGCCGCTAAAAGCGTACTCGGTATCACAATAAACACAACGCAAAGGACAGCCGGTGAGTCGCACAAAGACCGTAGGCACGCCCACGGTGCGAGCCTCACCCTGCAAGGAGTAAAAAATTTCGGTGATGCGCAGAGACTGCCCTGTTGCAGTAGGCACGGCATCGTCACTGTGAGAAAGGGCGTTTGTCATAACGGATCTACTGAGCCTCGGCTCAGTAGTTTTCGGCAATAAAGTTCTTGGCTAACTGTACGGCAGAGCTATTCGTCGAACCGTACTGGCTGATTACCCGGTCCAGGTATTCCCTGGCTTTCTCCCGGTTGCCTTTCATAAACTGCACTTTACCCAGCTTAAATAGAGCGTCAGGCGCTTTACTATTGTTGGGATACTGGCTCAGCAACAGAGTAAAAGACTGCCTTGATGACTCCAGGTTCGGTGGTTGTATCACCAGGTACAGCTCACCCAGCCAGTAGTGGGCATTAGGGGCATACGTGCCGCCTGGGTAATTTCGCAGAAATTGCTCGAAGCTTTGCACTGCCTGGTCAAACTCCTGACTGCGCACCAGCGCATAAGCCGCTCGGTAGGCATCGGCCTCACCGGGCTGCGCTGCCACCGTTGACTGACTGCCTGCAATAGTTGCGTTGGCACCCGCTGTGGAGCCGCCTGCTACAGCACCACCAGTCGTTGCCGGGGTCGATCCCCCGCCACTGCCTAGCCTTTTGTCCAGGTTGACATAACGCTCCAGGCTTTGTTCTTTCAGCCTGCGCAATTCATTGGCCTGTTCTTCTACCTTACCGTTGAGCTGCATCACTTCTTGCTGCAACTGCTGGATCTGGTAAAACAGGTTACCCAGATTCTGGCCCTGGGACTGACCACCAATCGGGGTAGGCGGAGGCAACGTCGCTATTGCAGACGGGGCGCGGTTCGTGCCATAGCTGGTTGCCGGGTATACTTTCGCCGGCTGCACGCTATAGGGATCGGATTGAGGCGGTCGAGCTGAAGAAGACGACGTAGCTGGCGGCGCCGTGCTAACACTGGAGCCACTACTGGCGGCCTCGGCTGCACGCTCGGCCTCGACATCTACGTAATCCTGAGCCTGGGCTATAAAGGACAGCGGGCCGGTCAAAATGACCAGCCCGCTCGCCACAAGCGCTTTGCTTATGTTTAGCATAGAGACAACCGATTATTTCAGTTCGACGCGCCGGTTCTGCGACCAGTTGGACTCACCAGAACCGTAACTTATAGGCCGCTCTTCGCCGTAGCTCACAGTCTCAATACTGAATGTAGCGATACCGTTGGCCACCATATAGTCGCGTACTGCGTTAGCTCGACGCTCGCCTAGTGCCATGTTGTACTCGCGAGTGCCACGCTCGTCGGTATGACCTTCCAGACGGACTTTCGTATCGCCGCCTTGCAGCGCAGCGATGTGGGCGTCCAGCGCGGTAACCGCTTCCGAAGTAAGAGTAGAGCTATCAAATTCAAAATAGAATACATTTCCCACTGCAGCAGCGGCATCCTGCAAACGCTGTTGTTCTGCTGCGGCCTGCATAGAGGCCGTTTTTTGCGCTGATTGGGCAGCGGCGGCAGCAGCAGCGGCAGCAGCGGCAGCTTCGTCTTCTTTGGTATCACTACCGGAACAGGCAACCAGCAGAGCTGCTGTGAACAGCAAAGTAATGGCCTTACCTGCGACAGGGAAATACTTCATAATCTTTCCTTCAAATTCGGATTAAATATCAATGTTTTTCGCTATTGTCAGCGAATCATATAGGGAGACCACGCCGGTTCGCGCACATCACCTTCGCGCGCGGGCAGGCGAAACTTCACACCCCCATCCACAGAAACTGCGGCCAGAATACCGCGGTCACCCTGCTTCGTTGCGTACAATACCATAGAGCCATTAGGTGCGATACTAGGACTTTCATCCAGCTCAGTGGAAGTTAAAACCTGTAGCCGATTGGTCTTGAGATCCAGCAGGGCTATATGAAAACGGCCATCTTGCTGATGCACCATCACCACATTGCGACCATCCTGAGCTACTCTGGCTCGAGCATTATAAGTACCCTCGAAAGTCAGCCTCTCCGTCGTTCCGGAGCGAATGTCGTAACGATATATCTGCGGCCGCCCGCCACGATCCGAGGTAAACAGCAAAGATTTGCCATCGGGCATCCAGGCAGGCTCGGTATCGATCGCATAGTGCCGGGTGACACGCGTCAGGCGTTTGCTCTTTAAGTCCATAAGGTAAATATCCGGGCTGCCATCCTTGGATAACACCATAGCCATGGTGTTGCCATCCGGCGACCACGCTGGAGCACCGTTGAGACCCTGAAAATTGGTTAGCTGCTCGCGCGCGCCGGTGGCCAGGTCCTGGCGATAGATGGCCGGACGGCTGGTTTCAAAAGAGACATAGGCAATTTGCTTGCCATCGGGTGACCAGGCGGGGGCCAGCACTGGTTCCCGGGACTCCAGTAACACAATCGGACGGGCACCGTCGGAGTCCGCCAGGGTGAGGCGCGAGTAATCATTCCCCCCGGGGACCCGGGTAACGGATACATACAATAATCGGGTAGCGAATGCACCGCGGATCCCCGTCAGTTTTTCGTAAACCACGTCGGCGATCCGATGGCTCAGCATACGGGCCTCATTAATCGGCCCGGTTTCCACGCCGGAATGCACATTGGCCTGGCGCAGCACGTCGTACAATTCGTACTCGATGCGCATCTTGTCTGTTACCGACACCCGCCCGATCAACAGGTATTCTGTGTCGATGGCACGCCAATCACGGTAAAAAACCTCTGCTTTGGTACTGGGCCTGCCCAGCATGTCCGCACGGCCCACCGGGGAGAACTGCCCACTGCGCGTCAGGTCGCCATCTATTACAGCAGCGACATCCTCTGGCGGCACACCCGAACCCTGCCAGGCGAAAGGCACCACAGCGATAGTGGTCGGATTATCCACGCCCTGGGTAATTTCTATGGTGAGTTCGGCACGGGCGTTTAACGCACCCAGTACCAGCATGATATTCAGTGCTGCACCTACAAGCCATTTCATCAGTAACGTAAATCCTCTGGTCTAAATAGCAGGCGGAAGCGCCTGAAAGTTTTCTCGAATTCCCGGGATGGAAGATTCTGTAGTTCCGGGAAACTACCGGCCTTCTCCACCGCATTAATCGCCGAGCGATCAAATGCGGTATTGCCACTACTCTTGATCACATTCACACTCACCACTTCTCCGGTGGGTATCAACTGTATGGACAGCAACGTCTCCATACCGTTGCGCGCACTAGGCGGCCGGCTCCAGTAATTTACCACTGTTTGCTGAATAAGAGAGGCAAAACTGGCTGCCATTTCGGCAGCGGTAGCGGTCGCCTGCACCTGATCTTCTTCCGCCATTGCCCTGGACAGATCGGCCCTGGCGATCGCGGCCAACTCTTGCTCGTTTATGCGTGGCTCAACTTTCGGCTTGGGTTTGGGCTTGGGCTTGGCCACAGGCTTGGGTTTGACCACCGGCTTGGGTTTTGGTTTTGCGACCGGCTTTGGTTTGGCAACTGGCCTGGCTTTGGGCCTGGGTTTAGCTTTCGGTTTGGGCTTGGGCTTGGACTGGAACTCGCTGACATCCACCAGTCTGGCGTTGATCACGTTGGGCGCAGGTGCAACGCGGGTCACTTTTTGCTCGGTACCGGCCCAATTGACCGTTAACATAAAGAGCATCAGGCCATGCAAGAATACGGTCGCCAGCGCGGGCCGCAAAACAATGCGGGGCGCAATGGGCTTGGCGTAAATGGAGGTATTCACTTGGGGTTTTCAGTGACCAGGCCAACACTGGGTGCACCCGCCTCCTGCAACGCCACCATCACGGTCACTACCTCACCGTAAGATACCGCCTTATCACCCCAGACCAATACCGGCTTTTTAGGGCTGCGACGAATAACGGCTGCCACGCGGTCCTTGATCGTGGGCAGCGTCAAAACCTGTTTCTCGTCACCCAGGTTGAGAAACAACTGACCGGCGGCATCCACTGATACTATGAGCGGTTCACTGTCCTGGTTTTCTACCGGGTCGGCAGTGGCCTCGGGTAGATCAACTTTCACCCCCTGCATCAACATGGGCGCCGTCGCCATAAAGATAATCAACAGTACCAGCATCACGTCGATATATGGCACCACGTTGATGTCGGCCATTGGACGGTGTTTCTTGCGATCTCGTGCCACTGCGCGCTACCCCGCCTTCTTCTCGCGTGAGCGCAGCGCATAAGCCTGCCGATAGAGAATACTGGAAAATTCATCCATAAAAGTGTCATACCGATTGCTTAGCACGTCTACCTTGGAGGCAAACCGGTTGTAGGCCAATACCGCCGGAATCGCGGCGAACAGGCCCATAGCGGTCGCCACCAGGGCCTCAGAAATGCCGGGCGCTACCGTGGCCAGCGTCGCCTGGGTTGAGTTAGCAAGGC
>JBALVO010000178.1:0-5826 GCA_036961445.1 Halioglobus sp. | reverse complement strand
GGTTGCCTTTATCTGGGGCACCAATTTTGTGTTTATTCGTTATGGCCTGAATGAACTTGAACCGTTTACCTTCGCCGCATTGCGTTTTGTGTTGGTGGCATTGCCACTGGTATTCATTTTCCCGAAGCCAAAAACCTCGTGGCTGAACCTGGCCAGCTATGGACTATTGATTGGCTGTGGACAGTTCGGTCTACTTTATTGGGTGATGCAGGCAAACATCACCCCGGGTCTGGCGTCACTGCTGCTGCAAATGCAGGTGTTTTTCACTGTACTATTGGCTCTGGTATTCACCAATGAGACCATCAAGCGCCAGCAACTACTTGCGCTGTGTGTGTCTTTCTCAGGCCTGATTCTAATCATTGTCTATACCGATGGACAAACAACACACCTTGGTGTTGCTGTTGCACTGCTTGCGGCAGCCAGTTGGGCCTGCGGCAATATGATTGTAAAAAATGCCGGTGATGTCGACATCCTCGCTTTTCTTGTTTGGTCCTCGGTGTTTTCGATACCGCCTCTAATGCTTATGGCCTGGTACATGCACGGATTCGATAGCATCGCCCAGAACCTGATGCAGGCCAGTTGGAAAGCCTGGTCTGTTGTTGTCTGGCAGAGTGTCGGCAATACCTTGATCGGTTACGGTCTTTGGAATATGTTGCTCAATCGCTATTCGGCAGCGACGGTAACGCCCTGGGCGCTGCTGGTGCCGGTGTTTGGTATGTCAGCATCTGCGGTACTGTTGTCAGAACCTATGCTCTGGTGGAAACTGCTGGCTATGGTGTTGATATTCGCAGGCCTGGCGTTGAATATGTTCGCCATTCGCAAATAAAGACATAGAAATTCTGGCTAGCTGGACTGTCAGTGCGAGCTATAAAACTTTAACAATTCTTAACCAAAGCCGGCCCTAATTTACTCAGGGTTTTGTTTCAATAGAATCCGTACACATCAACGGAGAATGGCAATGAAAAAACTTATCATAGTACTTGGTCTGGCACTCGCTTCGGGTGCCGCGTTGGCGCAACCAGCGGGCGGTCCTCCGGGCGCAGAGAAGGCCGCACGTATGCACGAGGCGTTGGGTCTGAGCGAGGATCAAATACAGCAGATGCGCGAAATACGCGAAGGCGGCGGTACTCGCGAAGAGATGCGCGCAATACTGACACCTGAGCAGCAGGTCAAGGCCGAGCAATTGAAGAAAGAGCGTCATGGCTCACGTGAGGATCGCGCGGCTCGCATGCAGCAGCATTTGGGGTTGAGTGATACCCAGGTGGCAGAAATACGTGAAATCCGGGAGGCCGGAGGGTCGCGTGAAGATATACGCGCTGTGTTGACGCCAGAGCAACAAACCCAGTTTGACGAGGCGCGTAGTAAACACAAAGGCAAGAAGTCGCGCACGCAACAATAGGGTTAATCAGAAGGGTAAGATGCGCTGCACTGCAGTTTGATGCTAATCCCGTTAAACCTGTCTAACGCATAACAATTGCCAGACGCTGGCTACCCTCGGGTAGCCGTTGTATGGCTGACTTCACCAGCGCATGGTTAATGCCACGCCGCCACCTTTGCTGTCAGCCCATGGAATTAGCTGAACCTTGTCATTGAGGGCGTCGGTGAAGAACCAGCCGGTAGCGGTACCTATCGCGGCACCGGCGACCACGTCGTACCAGTGGTGTTTCCTGGCGCGCTCGCGGGCAATACCGGTAACCGTGGCCAAGGCATAAGCGGGAACACCGGTTTGCCAGCCATAGCGGCGATGCAGTGTGGTGGCAGAGGCAAATGCATTGGATGTGTGTGCGGACGGAAAGCTATCGTTGTCACTGTTGTCAGGGCGCTCCTCGTCCACCAGCGCCTTGCCGGCCAGCGTGATCGCCGCGGCTGAAGCAATACTGTAAGTTGCCTGGCGCAAGCCTTCCCAGTCATCTCGTGTAGCCGGCAGAATCAGGGCGGTACCAATCAATGTGTATGCGCCAACATCACTGATATCTTCCCAAGTACTTTCGCTATCTGCCGAGGCAGCAGGGCTAAAACCCAAGGTCAGCAGCAACAGAAGTGGCAGATGCCGAAATTTCATGGTTATCACCTTCAGTATGATCACTGAGGACTCAGTAGTGTCTAAGAACTATAGTACATAGTAAAAGGGTTGATTGCTTACAGCGGCTTTTAGCTGCAGTTGGGTGCTACGCCCCCGAACGTGGATAGCCCAACTCAGTCAGGGTATGCGCGGCTGCCTCCTCGGCGGCGGCCACTACTGCTGCCAGTGGCGCGGCGGCGTCAATTTCAACGATATGCGCACCGTCGAAGGTCAGCTGTGGGGTAATCTCAATTTTTCGCTGCAGCGCATCCCGGCGATGGTCCGGCTTGCGTGCAAAGGCGGTATCGATGTCTACGTTGAGTCGAAGAACCAGATCAGGACGATAACTGGTCATCCATTCGAAGGATTTCTGCTCCCGCTGTGCCAACCACTGCACGAATTGATTGCCCTGTGCGCCTACAGACAAGTCCGGGCCGTCGAAGGCGCTGGGAAAGTCCAGTTGTGGAAAACGGTCTGCAACGATAATCAGACCTTTTTGCCGCAGCGCCATCATGCGACGAAACCGTCGCACTCGCCGGAGCGTGAATGCATACATTACCAGTGCCGGGAACGTGTGTGGGGCTTTGTTTTCGGTGCGGAATTTTTTGACGGTAGACGCCTTGCGCCCGATAAAACCTTCAAGCCAATTGCCTATCAGAGGTAGATTGGCAAGTGAGCGGCCGGTATTTCCTTGCTGCTTGCCCAAGTGAGCGGCAGCAGCAGGGCCGTAAACCTTATTGATCCAGGTGAGTAGTTCTCCACTGACGGTAGACTTACCCGAGCCATCGCAGCCGACAATGGCTATGAGCGGAGGCAGACGTGGAGAGCTGCTCGGCATTATGAAATTCCGTCGTATGTTTTAGTGAAGTAGCGCAAACCGCGGCTCATCATATAGGCCAGCATTGTGCCCGCCCAAAGATAATACCAGACCAGGTTGTCGGGCAACGCCGTAGGGTCGAATCCACGTTGGGCGAAATCGCAAAACGCGACCGCGCTCATCAGCCACATTATCTTCTTTTCCTCTCGCTTGATGCACCGACGGATCCAAAACGGATACTTGGGCTTCTTCCAGCCACGCAGACGTGGCATAAGAAAGGGCACTTCCTCTGCCCACTGCGAGTGAGCCTCACCGAATTCCTTGCGCAGGAACTCTTCCTCATAAACCGAAATACGCTGATACACGAAGATGGTGATAAAGAACATCAGTTCACCATATACCCAGCTGCCAGAAAGCATGGCGATACCGGTAAAATTGAGGATGCGGCCGAGGTACAGTGGGTTGCGCACCAGGGCATAGGGTCCCGTGGTGTTCAGTTCAGGCGCGACCGCGGCCACTTTGTTTGAGCCAGAAGTCCCCAGTGCGGCATAGCCACTGGTGACAAGTCGTAGCACTGCGCCCGCCGCGGCGACGCCAAAGGCTGCCCAAAACCACAGCTGGTTTGCTCCATCTGAGATAAACGGGCCGCTGGCGCCATTAAAATAGGCGATAATCACACTCAGAATGACCACAAATTTCAAGTACTTTCCGCGTACTTTGAACAAGGCTTCGCCGCTTCGAGCGAGTTCCAGCTGATGATACATGGGTCTTGTTCCTTGAACTTTGTTGACTAATGCAATAATTTGCAAGCATGGCTGGCTATGACGTGTAGCCAGTGAAAAGTCGCGAAGTATACCAAACAGTCCGAGCTTTGTAAGTTTCCACTGGCAGAAGCCCGGCAGCTACAGATTACTGGGAGGCGTCGCCACTGTCAGCGGCGCTTTACCCATAATATTGCGCTATTAGGTGGACTGCTAGTGTGCTATTGGATGTGCAGGTAAAACTATCGTAGACTGCTCAATCGGCATATCGTATTCGGCTTTCAGGCGTGCAACCCTCACCTCCAATTTTACCCATGCTCCAGGCGCTTCCCCGTGTTATTGCAGTTACTGGCTGTGATGGCGCGGGTAAGTCCACTTTGAGTGAAGACCTCATTGATCGCCTGCAGGACCAGGGGCCTGTCGAATGGTTGTATCTGGGCCAGTCATCGGGAAATATCGCCGAGTGGATACGAGGTCTTCCTCTTATAGGTCCTCCTCTGGGCCGTTATCTGGTGGGCAAGGCAAACAAGGCGCACAGTAAGAAGAAAACGTCGCCGGATACCGCCACCACACTGGTGATATTTATACTTTCACACTGGCGTGCCCATAAATTCCGTCGCATGCTCAGGCTCACTCGTCGTGGCGTGCTGGTAGTTACCGATCGCTATCCACAAGCGGAGGTGCCTGGCTTTTATTTTGACGGCGCGGGCCTTGGGGCAGTGAACGCCGAAACCTGGTTGGGGCGCAAACTTGCGGCGCGCGAAATGCGGCTCTACCAGTGGATGGCAAGGCATGTTCCGGCGCTGGTTATCCGGCTCAATATCGACGCTGACACTGCCCACCTTCGCAAACCGGATCACAAGCTGTCGATGCTCCAGGACAAGGTAGCTATCATTCCAAACCTGCATTTTAATGGCGCGCGTATCCTCGACCTGGATGGCCGGGATCCTTACGAGGGTGTGTTGGCAGCAGCGTTGAGTGCCGCTGACGATGCGCTAGAAAAATCACTGGATGGCCCCTCTAATTGATGGCGACAGGGCATGCTGTCTTCAGCTAAACTAGCCCTATAAAGACTAACTGAGTTCACTATGCCCCAATTTTTTACCCGCACAAGCGAGCCGGATATGCCGCTTTCAGGGGTTTTTGCCGTTATTGGCTGTGATGGCACCGGTAAATCAAGATTGACTGCCGATTTGCTGACCAACCTACGCAGCCAGGGTCCGGCCAGGCGATGCTATCTGGGTCTGGTCTCGGGTGAAATGGGCGATAAAATCAAGCGCCTGCCTTTTATAGGCGTAAGGCTGGAGGATGATCTTCATACCAAAGCTAACCGGGCTCTGGATATGGAGAAGAAATTGCCGGGTACGGGTACTGCGCTAATTATGTATCTGCTGTCATTGTGGCGAGCGGCGTTGCTACTGCGTGTTATGTGGCTCTCCCGACGCGGCGTGCAGGTGATTGCCGATCGCTATCCACAAGTGGAGATTCCTGGTTTTCATTACGACGGCCCCGGCCTCACGGTAGATCGCACTGGTAGCTGGCTGGTGCGCAAGCTGGCTGAGCGTGAGCAGACGATGTACGAGTGGATGGCTGCGCATAAACCCGCCTTGGTGATCCGTCTCAATATCGACGCCGCGACTGCACATGCACGTAAACCGGACCATACTATGGCAGAGTTATCTGACAAAATAGCAGTCATGCCCAAGCTCACGTTCAATGGCGCCGAGGTTTGCGATATTGATTCAACTATCCCCTATGCGCAGGTACTGGAAGCGGCCCTGCAGGCGATCAATAACGCTAAACAGAGCACCGCCTAGACCCACTCGCTATCGGTAACTCGCGGCTGACCCCGAACTATTCCCATCACGCCCCGGCATTCTGGATTTAGCTGTCTTTCTTGCGCATGCTGTTGCGTATCATAATCGCCATGGCGACAGGTGGCAGTAGCGCAGCGGCGCAGGCCGCCAGCCCTGCCCCTATCAGCCCCAACTCCAGAGTAAGCAGCACAAACAGTGCCAGGTAAATAATTGCTGATAATACGGACAGGCGTAATACCTTGGCGGCATGCCCAATAGCGTAGGACGCCGAGCGCAGCGATGATGCAGTAAGTTCAAAGGTAGCTGCCAGCAGCAGTAAGGTGAGCACTGGTGCGGCAGCAACAAAGTCCTCGCCAATAAGCGCGCCCA
>JBALVO010000177.1:0-5915 GCA_036961445.1 Halioglobus sp. | reverse complement strand
ACCTCGCCATCCTGGTCTACGGCCCGCCAAAGATAATGCTGTTTACCGTTGATCTGAATGGTCCGGCACACCGGCGAAGACTTCATCAATGAAGAACGTATCGCCATAGCCTCGGTGCTTGCGCTTCAATCTTCTGGCGTAAAGGGCTCCGAATTTAATACACCAGAGACGAATCGCTTCGCGGCTGACAATGATGCCACGCTCAGCGAGTAAATCTTCAATATCACGATGGCTAAGATTGAATCTATAGTAGAGCCAGACGGCATAACTGATGATGTCAGGGGGGAATCGGTGGCGTTTATACGTATTCATGCGCCGATTCTACCAAAACCAGCGTTTTAACTTGGCAGTACCCTCTAGTCCTTCTTGGCCCGTAATTTTATACGAATTTCTCTGGAGAGTGGCTGGATCAGGCGATCCAAACAATTTCGGAGAGTTTACCTGGCAATCTCTTTCCTGCGCAATTCACTGGGAGTAATACCATACTGACGCTGAAATGCCGTTCGCATTGTACGAGCGTCGGAAAACCCGATACTGCCTGCAATCCGGTCAAGGGATCGGCTCGAGTACTTCACTAGTTGGTAGGCCTTAGCGATACGCCATCGATTCAGGTACATGATGGGTGACATGTCCAGCTCGCTTTTAAATTTACGCTGCAGTGTCGCCCGTGACATGCCCACTTCTTCGCTGATCATATCCAAGGTCCAGTGCAACTCAGGATTTTTGTGAATCAATTGTAAGGTTTTCCCTATCCTCGGTTCTCGCAGAGCCGACAGAAAACCCTTTAGATGCTCGTTTTCGGTGATGTGTTGTTTGATGAGCTGAATAAACAGCACTTCAGTAAGCCTATCTATTATCGAGCTCTTTTTAATCCCGCCACGATTTATCTCTTTATCTATTTGTTGCACCGTCATCCAGATACTGTCTTCGTGATGGATATCTGAAACATGAAATATTGATGGCAAGGCACTGATTATAGGATGTGAAATTGCATCATCGTATTCAACAACGCCACACATCAAGCGATTGGTTATGTCGCCCTGTTGGAAGAGTGGTTGCCCCAGTTCGCAAGCTTGACCTGCGCGTTCACTGGGCACCAATTTACGGTTTTCCTGATCTGCTATCCAGTGCATATCGCCTGCTGGTAGCATCACAATTTCCATCGGTCGAACCGACACTTGCCTATCATTTGTGCCCACATAAAAACCGCCTTCCAGCGCAACGTGAAACCGTGGCGTGGCCGAAGAAGTCAGAGACATTCCCCAGGGAGCGGCAAGACTGGAATGGAAAAAAATGCTACCCCGAAAACGTAGCGTCTCCAGGATATCGTCCACTACCTCCATTTCTGTCGCGGTATTTTTGAGCGGGTGGGAGACATCTTTGAGCATTTCAAATACCTGAACTGGCTACGGCTGGACGTACAATAATTGTCAATGATGTTCACTGACTCGACAGGAACCACCATGAAAATTAAAAACGCATTGATTACCGTGATTTCACTATACACACTTCTGCCAATTTCAGGTACGGCGCTCGCGGATGAGGCATATTCGATTAAAGATGGAGAATTACAACGCCCTACAGGTTATCGCGAGTGGGTTTATGTTGGGACGCCAGTAACGCCCAATGATATGAATAACGGCAAAGCCGCATTCCCGGAACATCACAATGTATATATTGACCCTACAAGTTGGGAGCACTGGAAAAATACTGGCACGTTTCGCGACGGCACTATTTTAGTGAAGGAGTTGGTCAGTGTTGGTTCCAAAGCGGCTGTTAGCGGCCAGGGCTACTTTCAGGGAGAGTTTATTGGCCTGGAGGCGACCATCAAGAGCAAGGCAGATTTCCCCGATGAGCCCGGCAATTGGGCCTACTTCAGCTTTTCCGGGAAAGAGCACAAGACGTTAACTCCCACGGCAACAGCCTTTCCCTCAGCTGCCTGTAATGCCTGTCATCAAAATGCTGCCGCTGATGATTTTGTTTTTACACAATATTATCCAGTACTGAGCGCAGGTAAGAGCGCAGGCACAACGGCAACGGGCGGCCATTTGTCAGATTTGGACAATCAATACATCGAACCAAAAGGAGACCAGTAGTGTCAGCCTTCAGAATACTTGCCCGGCTGCTCTCTGCCTCAGTAATATTTGCTCTGGGCTCTCCTATAGCGCTTTCTCAGGATAACTTCTCTCCCTATGTAGATGCCGAGGGTGCGATTAGCTTTCCGGATGAATTCAGGACCTCTATGACTCATTTAGGATCCTGGTTTGTCCCAGCTGGAGGGGCCAGCGGTTTTCACGACGTTTACACGGAAAAAGAATCGGTGGAATATTATCGGGACCATGGCAGGTTTCCAGACGGTGCCGTACTTGTAAAAGAATTGAGGGCCTCAAAATCCGGCGATTATTCAACCGGGGCCGGAATTCATCATTCCACTGACGAACTAAAACAATGGTTTGTTATGATAAAAGACACCCAGAATCGTTTTTCTGGCAACCCGATATGGGGAGATGGTTGGGGCTGGGCATTGTTTAAACCAGACCAAACTGAACTTAATGCAGCGAAAGACTATAAGTCTGACTGCCTGGGTTGCCATATCCCGGCAAAACAGAATGATTGGATTTATATCGAGGCTTATCCAATATTGACGCACTAGTTATTTTGGTATCGACAAGTTAATTTTTTGAGCTCAGAGGATTCCATCCTCTGGTCTCAAGCAACTGCCCTCCTCCACTCACCGAACGCACTAACCCTCAAATCCCGATAGTGCTGCGCTCTAACCAAGTGCCTACCAAGATTGAATAGATTACTCACCGCAGCATGGGCACCCAGAAATCTCTGAGCCTGCCCCACCGATTTGAACTTCCGGGATGCCGGACCACGCATCCCCCGCTCCCTCACCCTGGTTGCCTCATGTGATTGCTCTGCCCGGTTATTGGCATACTGATCGCTGGTAGACACCACCAATCAACTCGACGCACCTGACGCCAATCCACCCACCCCAAGCCCTTACAGTGGCTATATTGGCGTCGGGTGCGTCAGGTGCGTCAGGTGCGTCAGGTGCGTCAGGTGCGTCGAGTGTAACTGGAGTTTGTTGCTTCGCCCCTGGGTAGGCCCCCTTTCACACCCAACACTGCAAATTATCTGCCCGCAGGATTTTTGACATTCCCATAAAGGCCGATAGCAATAAGCAGGCACCAGGGATTCATGCTAGATTTCGAGGGGACAAACTATAAGGCTGACATTAGTGGAACAGAACCAGTTAGGCATCTTTCGGCAGGCGTTGAAAACCCTCAAAGACGAAATCGAGCAACTGAACAACACCAGCAAGGAAGCCGCTGACACCGTAGTCCTCGACCAATCGATGGTTGGTCGCCTATCCCGCATGGACGCCTTACAAGCCCAGCAGATGGCACAAGAAGTGGCACGCAGGAGGCAGATACAGTTACAGAAAATCGATGGCGCTTTGCGACGCATGGATGCAGGCGAATACGGCAACTGTCTCATCTGTGGTGATGAAATCAGTACGGCCAGGCTGGGCTTTGATCCAGCTAGCACACGATGTATGGGATGCATGAATAGCTGACCCCTCTCCCAGAAACCATCAAACAACCCGTCGCACTCGACGTACCCGACGCCAGGCCATTCACACCAAGACTTTGCAGGATATCGATTGGCGTCGAGTGCGTCAGGGTCAGAGCCCCCCCTTTTTTCAGCTGGCTGTTCACCCCCGATATTAACTCCTATACTCCAAGCGACATCCTTGTCTTCGTGGCGGGGTTATAAAAATAGTGGGGCTTTCTATTGAGTCAGAATATTCTGTCCGGTTCTGACAAGTTAAGTATTTGAGTCGAAGATAATCCGGTGGGTGGCTATCAGGCAACCGCCCCATTCCATTCTGCAAACCCACTTGTCCTGAGTTTCCTATAGTGTTCAGCTTTGACCAAATGCCTACCCAAATTGAATACATTATGGACTGCAGCATGCGCACCCAGGAATCGCTGAGCCTGCCAAACTGATTTGAACTTCCGCATCCCCCGCTCCCTCACCCTAGTCACCTCGTGCGATTGCTCTGCCCGATTATTCTCATACTGTTTAGTGCTATGAATTACATCTGGCATCAACTCCCGATGAGCGACACCATAACTGCGCAGCTTGTCAGTCACGATCTTCCTCGGTTCGCCGCCATAGCTTCGCATTAGGCGTTTGAAGAATCGCTTCGCTGTCTTTCCGTCACGGCGGGCCTGTAGGAACACATCAACCACATCGCCATCCTGATCGACTGCGCGCCAAAGATAATGCTGCTTACCGTTGATCTTCACGAAGACTTCATCGATGAAGAATGTGTCACCGTACCCTCGGTGCTTTCGCTTCAACCGGCGGGTGTAAATGGCGCCGAACTTGATACACCAGAGGCGGATTGCTTCGCGGCTAACTGTGATGCCACGTTCAGCGAGGAGATCCTCTATATCCCGGTGGCTCAGGTTGAAGCGATAGTAGAGCCAGACTGCGTATGAAATGATATCGGGAGGAAATCGGTGGCGTTTGTAAATATTCATGCAGCGATTCTATCAATTTCCGGCAGTTAACTTGGCAGTACCGTCCATAACCCTCTCGTTCATCGCGCCTGGCTAAATCCTCAATGTTTCTGTAGTAATTCAGCGACCCCATTCGGAGCTGCCCTCTCTCGAGAAAGGCCTCGGCATGCTCACGCAGCTGGAAAAATTTGTATACTGGACATTCAGGATAATCACCGCGGGGACTTGATGGATAATCTTGAAATACTTCCATAATATAATGCAGTCAGTGCCTATCCATTACACTCGTGAGGCGACGTTGCAACCTCATACCCCTCACCCTCGACACACCCCAGCCAGATGCCGGCAGACTCGTCGTCAGGATTCTGTGGCAGGAGTGCAGGGCGGCCTCTTCAGAATCAAACCATACCAGAAACTGGAACCCTACTCGACGCACTCGACGCAGATGTTATCCTACAAGTCCTTGAGACATATGGCTGTCGTCGGGTTCGTCGACTTCGTCGGGTGTAGCTGACACTCAGCGTATCCATTCCTGCCCCAAAAGCTCTGATAAACCCCCAGGTGAGTACTGCCGAAACCGACGAAACCGGTTTTGGCGGTTTTGTCACTATGCCACTGAGCATATTCTCGAATTTTTCAACACCAAACCAGAACCTTTCAACTTCACTTATAATCCAAGCAGTATCCAGGAGAATTCCCATGTACAGATATCTACTCTGCTACATCTTGCTGATAGCGGTATCGGCCTCAGCACAAACCCCCATCCCCCGCCAAGGTGATTCTTGCCCCACTGGCACCTACAAGTCCGGAGACTACTGCAAGCCAATCAAATCATCCCAGGACCAAGCCATCATCACGAAGAGCGGCAGTGATTGCCCCACGGGATTCTACTCCAGCGGAAACTACTGCAAGCCACTCAAGTCGTCAGACAGGGAAGCAATTCCCAGGGAAAAGGGAGCAAAGTGTCCTACTGGGTGGCGAAAGTCTGGGGGGTATTGTGTGAAGTAGCGGGACAACTACCCAGCCCTACCGCTGCCTTGAATCAGTCGTAAATTATTACTAATTCAGTATTTTCTACAAACAACCACAATTTTTATCAAACTCCGATGAATTTCCACAAACACCGACGATTACCCAATATCTGGAAGTGTATGAAGCACATGGTATGCACTGATTGGGAACTGGGGGTGTGCATGACGAAGCAACGCAGCCAGTTGCCCCTATAAGGCCAGGTCAGGAGATTGCTAATATTTTTTGATGGGTATGCACCCCCTTTGGGACGGATATAGTTGATCAAAGCTGGCCGAAGAATTTTGGGGGGCTCCATAAAGGCGCCGGGGTATGAACTGCGCATCCGGAGTTATCGATTTGCGCCAAAGG
>JBALVO010000176.1:0-5925 GCA_036961445.1 Halioglobus sp. | reverse complement strand
GGGAAAACCCAGTACGGCAAGGTAAAGCAGGTAGCGGGAAATCTCGTCCTGATCATAGCCCAGCGCGGGAATAACAATCTCGCCCACTTGCAGGGCACCCCAGCAAACCAGAATGTACAACGCACAAGTACGAAATACTTTGCGCCGGCGTAACTCGCTAAACAACGAACCGCTCGACTTCCTATCTGCGCTCATAGTTAAATCTGCCTGGTAATCCATTTTGACACTGGCTTACAATACCCAAATAAACAGGTAATTTCACTACTTATGCATCGCTATTTACCGCTTTGACCCAAGGCCAGAGCAGATTTTAATCGATAATTTACTCACCACTTGAGCAGGGCTTATTACCATGACTAAAAATCAAACAACCGCCCTGTATCACGTTTATGACCCTATGTGCAGTTGGTGCTGGGGCTATCGCCAGGTATGGGAGCAGTTGCGCGCCGCGCTACCGGACTCTCTCACACTGATCAATGTAGTCGGAGGACTGGCCCCGGATACAGATGAACCGATGCCGGCAGACCAACAAAAAGCTATCGCCGGCTATTGGCAGCAGATTGCCGAACAAACGGGTGCAGAATTTAACTTCGATTTTTGGCAAAACTGCCAGCCGCGCCGGTCAACCTACCCCGCCTGCCGGGCCGTCCTCGCCGCCAGTAAGCAACACGCAGAAGAGGCTATGCTATATGCCATCCAGCGCGCCTATTATTTACGGGCGATGAATCCGTCCGATAACAGCACCCTCGTTACTTTGGCGACGGAGCTCGAACTGGACGTCAGGCAGTTTGCCATTGACTTACAAAGTGAGCGTATCCAGACAGAACTGGAACAGAATTTTACGTTGCGCAGGAAAATCGGTGTCAACGCCTTCCCCTCGCTGGTTTTAAGCTGTGGCAACACCCTTACGCCAATTGCCATAGATTACCAGGATCACCATGGCAGCCTGAACAGCATAAACGAGCACCTTGAGGGCTATTGCGATTCTGCCACGTGATGCCCGGTTACTTTCACTAATTGTCCCTCGCGCAGGCGCTCTGCGCCACGCACTACCACCGCATCACCCAACTGAAGATCTCCGTCAATGGCAATCCTGCTGCCGCTGCCCGCGCCGGGAACTACCGGCACTTTAACCGCCAGATTGTCCTCAGAGACAGTAAACACGTAGACCTCACCGTCGCGCAGCACCAGCGAATCCCGCGGGACGCTCAATCCGACACTGGACTCTCCGTCGGGTAATTCCACTGTCACAGCCTGTCCGATAAGCCAATGACCCGGTTCCAGTATGAGGCGCAACTCCATCATGCGCGAGCGGGCATCCCCCACGGGTATGACGCCGCGCACACTGGCTAATAATTTCAGACCCTCGTTCTCCACTTGCACCTGCGATCCAGATTGCACATAGGATGCGACCCGCAGTGGCGCATTGACGCTAATCTCCAGAGCGCGAGTATCCACCAGGCGCAACAAGGGTGAACCCGACTCGGTGATTTCACCGGCGGACATTGCGCGACTGACTACGATGCCATCAAACGGTGCACCGATTCTGCTGCGCTGCAAATCATAGAGCGTGCGCTCACGGCGCACCTCGGCGACGCGCTGATCCTGCACCAGCATTTGCAAGCGAGATTGCATTTGGTCCAATTCGGACTTGGCAGTATTATTCTGCAATGCCAGCTTCTCCAGGCGCTTTATTTGCCGCTGGTTATATTCTATGTCGGCCTTGGAGCGCTCGATTCCCGCCCAATCATCACGCAACTGTAACTGCAGCAAATGGTCATCGATAATGGCCAGGGGTTCACTCTTTGCAATCTGCTGCCCTACCTCTGCAACCCATGTGAGGCGACCTGTCAGCTCTGAGGAAATGGCCGCATCGCGCGTACTGATCACCGTGCCCGGCAGACGCAAGACTGAACCGCCGGTACTGGCAGTCACGTCAGAGATCTCCACCACAACTTCGCCCGTTGCAGCCGCAGCAAGCCCAACCTGCGCCGCCAGAAATACTGCGATCAATCTCATCGCCACAACGCGCAGCATGCACATTGACTGATTGTTTAACATAGCTCTGCATTTCCTCATGCGACAGACTTCAGTGGTGACGGCTTACGATCACCACTACCATCAATAACACCACGGGTAGCTTCACCCATGCGTAAAAAGCACGGTAACAGCACCAGCGTGAATATTGTACTGACACACATTCCCCCGACAATTACCGCCGCCAGACCACGATAAATAACACTGCCGGCTCCCGGCAAAAGCAGCAGGGGCAGCATGCCAAAAATACTGGTCAGGGTACTCATCAATATGGGCCGCAGACGAGTGCGCAGCGCCTGCTCAACCGCCTGGTGGCGACTAATGCCCTCTCGCTCCGCGCTGCGTGTCTGGTGAACCAACAGGATCGCATTGTTAACCACCAGGCCCAACAGTATGACAAAACCGATCATCGTCAGCAGGTCCAGTGGTTGGAAGCTGATCAGGTTCAGTAAACGCAGGGCAACGATGCCACCAACCGTCGCCAGTGGCATGGCGAGAACCACCAGAGCACTGTCCTTGGGGGAACGAAACAGTGCCGCCATCAACAAAAATAACACAATCAGCGCCAGGCCAAAATTACTGCCCATGGAGACCATGGCCCGCGTCAGTGCGTTGGCGCTACCTCCGTACTGTATATTGCCATCTGCTGGCATCTCTGGCCTGAGCTGTGGCTCCACTTCACTCTTTAGAACCTTGAGAACATGCTCCAGGGAAACATCATCCGGCGGGCGCAGGTCCAGGGTAATCGTCCGTCGACTATCAATACGGCGTAGCTGACTGGGACCGACAGTGCGTTTGATCTCTACCAACTCTGATAGCGGCACCAGTGTCCCCGCAGGGGTAGCAACCGGAATGGATGCCAGTTTTTCTGGCGAATCCCATGGCCTGGCACGCAATATAATATCTATGCGCTTTTCCCCGTCAAAGTGCTCGCCAACATACAGTCCGTCGCCCATGGCCCGCACCAGCATACCGACCTCCCGACGACTCCAGCCCGCCTCGGATATTTTGCGATCATTGGGTATTAACTGTAACTCCGGCTCTGCCGGTTCCAGCTCAGGTTGGACCTGGATATTAGTCTGGGGCAGCGCCTCGACCAGGAGTGACTCGGCCAGTGCCGCGACACGGCCCAGCGCCTCTCGATCACGCGATTGCAGATGTATTGCGATAGACCTGTCGCCACCGAAACCACCGAATAAATTCCCTTGTGAAGCAAAATAGCGCATATCTGGCAGGTCGGCGAAAATTTCCTCGTTGATAATTTTTTCCAGTTCCTTAACGCGGCTTTGATCCTTCACTCGCGCACCCATACCACCGCCACCCGGCCAGTTCAAAATATAGTAATTCTTCAGGGCTGGTTCTTTTTCACCACTCATATAAGGCGCCATGCGCTGATTCAACACATCGACATATTCTTTAGCAACGGTGTGCTCGCCCACCCCTGGAGGGAGACGAAAATACGCATCAACTGCATCCCGCTTAACCGGAGGCAGATAGTCCAATTCTGGCAGCAGGACATAGCTCGCCAAGATTGGCAGAGACAGCAATAGAGCAATCAGCGTCCAGCGTTTGCGGGGCGTACTGGTAATACCCATGATAAACCCCGTGATGCGCGCCCACAGAGCTGTATTATTGTCTTGCAAAGACTCCCGGGGCAGCCAGAGTTTGGCCGCCAGAGGCAAGATAGTGACCGCCACCAGCATGGACACAATAACCGCTATCGCGATGGTTATCGCAAGGTCACTAAACAGTTGTCCCTCAACTTCCTGCATATAGATAACGGGAAGAAATATCGCAACGGTCGTTGCAGTAGACGCAAGTAATGCACCCCATACCTGGTTCGCCCCCTGCAGAGAGGCTTGCACAGCGTCCATGCCTTTTTCGCGCAAACGCACCACATTTTCCAACACCACAATAGCGGCATCCAGTACCATCCCAACAGCGAACGCCAGGCCCGCCAGGGAAATTACATTTAGCGTACGTCCGGCAATGTTAAGCACTATGAAGGTCGCCAACAGGGACACCGGTATTGCAATAGCCACTATCAGGGTGGCGCGCAGGCGACGCAGAAACCACCACAACACACCAACTGCAAGGAATATCCCCAGGAAAATATTGCCAGAAACCAGCGCAATCGCTCTGTTAATAAACACTGAGGCGTCAAAGGATTGTGCCAACACCAGGCCACGATCAGACAATTGGCCGGCATTCAGTTTCTCCACGATTCGCTTGACTGTATTCAGGGTTTGCAGGGCGTTGGCATTATTTTCCTTATCAATGCGCACTGAGATGGCCGGGTTACCATTTTGAATATTGGTCAGCACCTGCTCGCCGCGCGTTACCTGGATATCGGCTATGTCGCCCAATTTGATCGGACGTCCATCGCGCCAATCAAGCACGAACTCGCTTAACTCATCAGGTTCGTAGCGGCCCGCAAAACGCAGTGTGTACTGGCGGCGACCCACTTCCACAAAACCACCGCTGATATCATTGGCCTGCCCCAGTCGTGCTGCGGTGCCCGGTATTTGGATTCCCAGATGCGCTGCGCGATCGGGATCGAACAGAATTTCCAATTCCTGCCCTGCAGCGCGACTGTTATTGGAGACAGCCACGCTTGCCACTCCAGGCACGACTTCTATCGCCGGTCGCACCACATCATTCACAAATTGAACGTAATCGTGCACATCCCCGGGAGCACCCGGCAACAACTGCAGAAAGAAATAAGTCAGGGCTGGTTTATCGCCACTGTCTCCCCCCAGCATAATAATCGGCTGAGTGGCATCACGCGGCAGAGGATCAAGGCGGTTCATGCGCGAGATCACTTCCACCAGAGTACGCTGCATATCGGTATCCAGGCCAAACTCCAGATTGATCCAGCCCTCTCCGGCATTGGCATAACCGGCCATTTCCTTGAGCCCCGGAAGCCCCCGCAATACCGCCTCAATGGGCTCTACGATCTCTGATTCGATCTCTCTGGGCGAGGCTGCGCGCCATGCTGTGCGAATGGCAATTCGGGGGTTCTCGATATCAGGAAAAAGCTGCACCGGCAGTTGAGCTAAACTAAATGCGCCAAAAAAGATGATGACAGCCACCGCCACAGCGACAGCGGCCGGGTTTTTTAATGCGCTTTGGGTCAAATTCACTGCCAGGGACTTCCTGATTTGGAGTGTCGTATTTATAGGCTAAACGTAGCAGCAATTGCGCCTACGATGCGCTATTTTTCCGCGCAAAATTGCCAAAATCCTGGCCTGGCTGCAGCCACTTTGCGGCACCAGCCATGACCAGCGAAAACAGAAACTGTAACACACTCCCTTTAAAACAATTCTTCCGCCCCAAGATCAGAACACATGGCCAAACCTAACCCTCTGCGTAACAGTATCGTTATCGCTACCAGTTTCATCGCCCTTATCTGGATCTTAAAGCTGGTTGAACTTGCGTTAAACGCGCACCTGTATCATTGGGGTGTTTTTCCACGAACACAGCATGGACTATGGGGAATAGTGTCCGCACCACTCGTACACGGCTCCTGGCAGCATCTGATAGGTAATACACTGCCCACCGTGCTGCTAGGCAGTATGTTGCTCTATGGCTACCCAAAATCGCGATTTTGGGCGCTCGCCGGTATCTGGCTGCTATCCGGACTGGGCGTGTGGTTGTTCGCCCGCAGCAGCTACCACCTGGGTGCCAGCGGGCTGACCCACGGAATGTTCTTTTATTTGTTTGTCGGCGGCCTGTTGCGACGTGACAAGCGCTCCGCCGCCCTGCTGATGGTCGCGTTTTACATGTACGGCGGCATGCTGTTCACCATCCTGCCACGCGATCCCGGGGTCTCTTTCGAATCTCATCTGTTCGGCGCTGTCGCAGGTGCCCTGCTGGCCTATCTGTTTC
>JBALVO010000175.1:0-6003 GCA_036961445.1 Halioglobus sp. | reverse complement strand
GTTCTTGTGACCCAGGCTGCGGACTATATGGGGCCTGCAACGATTGAGCTGTTCAAGGAGCATGGTGCCGAGGTCATCGCGGATGAGACCGATTTGACCCAACCGGGTGCGGCACAGGGTATTGTCGAGGCAGCCGGCGACATCGATATCTTGGTCGCCAACCTGGCGGCTGATGCCCAATTTGGAGTCTCCGCGCTCGATACAGATGACACTATTTGGCATACCGCGTTCAATGTCATGGTGCACCCTCTGCACCAGCTATGCCGCGCCGTCCTGCCGCAAATGTATGAGCGGCGCGCAGGCAAGATCGTGGTCTACGGCAGTGCCACGGGCGTTAAAGCACAGGAGGGCGTCACCGCTTACGGCGCAGCCCGTGCGGCCCAGGTTGGCTATGTCAGGACGGTCGGCGTCGAGGCCGCCAACCACAATGTGCAGATCAACCTCATTGCGCAGCACTTCGTTGAAAACCCCGCCTACTTCCCACCAGAGTTCCAGGCGACCGATGAGTTCAAAAACGAGCTGAAAAAAGTGCCTCTTGGCAGGTTGGCAACAGGCCGTGAGGATGCGCTCTTCGCACTGTTCCTGGCATCCAATGAAAGTGATTTCTTCGTGGGTCAATCGATTGCATTTTGTGGAGGCTGGGCGGAGTAGCTCTCATAGGCTCAAACGCCGGAGGGCAATAATGACGGTATCGATCGAGCATACTCGCGTCGCCATAAACACCATGCGGGGCGATTGACGATATTGGGGTTTAATCTCGCGATCGAGCGGCCAGTGGCCGGAGGCTGCCCCGGACATTGAACGCATCATTTTTCCGGGAGGTACCACATGTCCCGGGCAAGGCAGATGTGACGCAAACAACTGCGCCTACAGAAATCAGGTTATGGAGTCGGAAAGTTGCTAACGAACCGTGCGATCAAGAGGTCAATCAAAGCAGACCAGTATGAGCATCCCGTCATTGAAGCGGGAGAGGGCTCGCTGGTCGTCTGCCTGCATGGATTTCCGGACAATTATGAGACCTTCCAACATCAGATTGGCCCGGTCGTCGATGCTGGATACAGGATAGTCTGTCCAATGTTGCCCGGCCTCACACCGGGAGTTCAGCATCCGTCAGGCCGAACATCACCTGTGTTCGCGTGCGACGCGCTAATTTCGTTAATTGAGGAACTTCAGCGCGAGCACGGACAAACGAAGTGTCACCTTGTCGGTCATGACTGGGGCGGGGCGACGGCCTACCTGATCGCCGCCAAGCGCCCGGATCTGTTGAAATCACTTACGACCATCTGCCTTCCATACAATATCAGCCTGTTGCGTACGCTCCTGCGCTGCCCGGGCTACACGATAAACGCCTGGTACATAACTCTTTTTCAGTTCTGGTGGCTCGCCGAATACTTCATCGGTCGAAATGATTTTCGCTTTATCGACATGCTCTACCGCACATGGTGCCCTCCCTGGAAAGACTATGACGACCGAGTCACATCGGTGAAGAAGACGCTGGCAGAGCCCGGAGCATTGCGAGGTGCCCTTGGATACTACCGAAACTCCATTTTTGGACTGAACGCTGAGTCATTCAAGTTCAGGTCCATGTTCAGGAGCAATATTGAGATCCCGACTCTAGCCCTTCGGGGAGAGCACGATCAATGCATTCCGGGCATCGCGTGGGAGCAGATCAGTGTCAGGCGCTTTCGCGATGGTCTTTCTCTGCAAATGGTGGAGAATACCTCGCATTTCCCCCAGTTGGAGAATCCTGACCGCGTGAACCAGCTGCTCGTGAGTTGGCTTGATGAGCATGATGATCGAGACTCGGGACAGCACAGGTGATCGCGTGAGTACGAAAAATTAACTTCGCCAGATAAAAAGCCGCCAGGATATTTCTCAGACCTAGAGGTAAGGCGAATGAACAAGCATATGAAGACAGCGTTATCGTCCGAGACGGGCTTCCTGTTAGTTTCATCCGCACACGCGGCCGATGATTACTATGCTCCTGCTGTCAAACATCCTGTTCAGGTCTATTTTGGCGACCCTCACTTGCATACCTCACTCTCCATGGATGCCGGTGCCTGGGGTAGCAAGTTGGGATTGGAGCCGGCTTATCGTTTTGCTCGCGGTGAAGAAGTTACTTCGTCTTCGGGACTCCAGGCCAAATAGAGTCGGCCGCTGGACTGGGTCGTGATAGCCGACCATTCTGACGGTTACGGCTTCTTTCCTCAGCTCCTGGCTCAGGATCCTTATATTATGGAGCAGCCAGAAACCCCGACAGCCCACCAAGTAGGCACTACCGAAACCGACGAAACCGGGTTTAGCGGTTTTGTCGCTATGACCGCCCCTGGCACAAAGCAGGCCCTAAAAATGACTTATTTGTGGCTTTTCTAATGTCGCCTTTGAGGTGATAGCGGAAGTTTTCACCGTTCACATCTTGAAGCTAAATGCAGCCGATTTCGCCTACATTGAGACATTTTGTCTACACTGTATTCGACGTCTGCAGTAAATTTACGAGCAGGCCCACATGAACACTGGCAATCTGGTTGTTCAATTACACAGCGCTGTATAGTTCAACGTTAGGCCCAACGAAAGGATGATGTTTGGAGAGTAGATAAATGCCGATCCATTTCAATGACCGAGACGTCGTTTCTGAGGGCGCAGGACTGAGTTCCGCTTTGATAATGCCCTGCTATATGTGTCCTGCGGTGACTGTATCGGTGCGAGAAAAGAAGCCCTTCATTCAGCTATTTAAAAGCTTTCTCAAATCCGGCCCTTACGAAGAGTACATCACGACACTGCAATCCCGATTACAGGAAAGTGGAGTGAAAACAAAAGTCTTCAAGAGTGCTCCGACTCACGAATTTTTTATGTGTATGTGGACTTCAGGAAAACGAAAGAAGCTGCAGAAATACGCGGAACAATATGATGCTGTACTAGTATTGGGCTGCGACTCAGCTGCAGAAACGGTACGCGAGGCACTCAAATCAACCGACTGCAAATTGATAGAAGGCATGGAGGTTGCCGGCATCATGAACGCACAAACAAGGTTCGATTTACCAGGTAACATTTCCTTTGAGAACTGTAAAATAGTTCCCATATCGCAGATGACGCAGAAACAAGGCGCGTTGGACTGACTGTTGGGCTATTAATAAATATCGCCTACTTTTGGAGAAGAGCATGTCATCAAAGACAGTTAATCAAAAGTCAGTTCAAACAGAGCTCCCTCGCCAGTGGATAAGATTAATTGTGGTGTATCTCTTTATCCCACTGGTTTTATTTGTATGCGGTGGGGATTTCGGTTGGTGGCAGGCGTGGCTGTATTCGCTGCTGATCTTTGCCGCCGGCATAGGGGGGCGAATTTGGGCGGAGAGGCGGCATCCTGGGTTGTTGGCCGAACGACAAAGCATCGAGAATTTCAAAAGCGCGAAAGCCTGGGACAAGGTGCTTGCTCCACTAATGGCGCTGAGTTTAGGGTTTCCAATGGTCATAGTAGCAGGGCTGGATCATCGCTATGGCTGGTCCCCGGTATTTCCGCTATGGCTAATCGTGATTGGCTTCATCTTGATTACGCTAGGGTACGCTTTCGCTGCGTGGGCATTGGCAGAGAACCGCTTTTTCTTCAGCGTGGTGCGCATTCAGTTGGATAGGGGGCATGTGGTGTGTGACAGTGGCCCGTACCGGATTGTTCGGCACCCCGGTTATGCCGGAAACATTCCGCCACTGCTGGGTATTGTTCTTGCATTCGGCTCGGTGTGGACACTTATTCCAGCGGCTGTGGCGCTGATCATCGCGGTGATCAGAACCGGACTGGAAGACCAGACTCTCCAGGAAGAATTGCCGGGCTATCGAGAATATGCGCGGCGCGTGCGTTATCGGTTGATTCCGGGGATATACTGAGAGTCCTCGCAACTCCGAGTTGACTTTGTGGTTGGGAATGGTTTGTTTTTATGATGTGCAAGAGCACCCAACATCTGCATTAAATTGGACTTGGCGAACAAACCGCCAGGCCATTTATGCAAGCTTTATAGTCCCTGAAGTGTTTTTGCCCTGATTTAATGGACGGTTTCATATAGTCCATCGTGTCCGCGAGGCTGGCTGTGTCTGGCCGGGTCTACTGCAGCAGGCGGTAGCGCCGAATGACCTCCCCGGAGCGCTCGGCCTTGCCTTGGCTGAAGCGTGGGCGAAAGTGGGTATCGAGTAACATGGACTTGATGCGTCGCGCGGAACCGCTATCATCCTCGCCACTTGTGCTGACATTGATGTTGCTGATCTCTCCGCGTGCGGACACTTTGTAGCGTGCAACTACAACCTGCTCCTGCCCGGCGCTAGCTCGGTTTTGCTGCCACAGGCTTTGTTCATCGGGCAGTTCCATTGGTTGGGCGAGCCATTGCTCCAGCAACTGTTCCTCGTTCGCGTTGCGCAGGATACTCACTACCTCAGCATATTCGCGACCGGCCCCGCGGTATTCTCCATTCCACTGATACCAGTCACCTAGCTCCAGGCGCACTGCGGCCATTTCCCTGGGAGGGCTATTGTGTGCCCTGTCGACGAGGTCCCGCAAAAGGTGTTTGCCCTTGATAAAGGCGCCATGTTGCAGTGACGAGACATGCATATCCACTATAGCGTCGCTGCCGCCCGTGCCCCCGGTGCCTCCCGACGGTGCCTGCAGTACAGGGTCGGCCCCCAGTAACAGGTAGAGGTTCTGCAATTGGCTCAGGGCTATCTGCTGATACCAATCAAAGCGAATATCCGGCTCCGCCGCCATTGCCCTTAGCATTCGCGCGTTGACGAGGTACGCCTGCAGTAAGTGCCGCAACTGCAAGCCGTCTGTGCGCTGCGCGTAGGCCTCTCTTTCCCATTGCAGGTATTCCAGCGCGTCGTCTATTGTTCGTTGTTCATACGGGGGCGTCCCGGGAACGCGCAGGCGGTTGTAATAGATATAGGCACCGTCGAGTGCCTTGTAGTCTCCCATTGTACGGTAGATGGTCAGTAGTTCCCGCAGAATGGGAATCTGCAGCTCACTGTTGAGGCCGTCATTCACGCGCGAAATATGCAGAGCCCGTTGGTAGGCGTCGCGGGCCGCAGCGTAATCGCCCAGTCCCTGATAGTACAGCCCCAGGCTGATCAGTGGTTCCCACAGCCCCGGCGCATAGGGTCCGCCGGCTTTTTCCCGGTCCGTGACCTGCTGGTTAAAGCTGTAGTGGCTTTCCGGCGCGGAAAGCCCGGGCCGGGCCGCCTGTGAGGCTGGCGCTGCTGCCGGGGCAGCAGCGGGGTCCTCTTCGGCGCGCACGTATTCGTGCCCGAAAAATTCCGGTAGATGGCCCCGGGCAGCGTTACTACAGGGCCACAGGCAGGCGCAGATAATCACGCCGCAGTGCAGGCCCGGCCTCGCGCGGATGCACCACTGTGGCAACCCATCACTTGGCGGCTCCTTGCCACCAGCCGTATTCACAGCGAAGGTGATACCGGGTTTCATCAACGTGGCTGCCCAAGTTTATGTTTACCGCAGTATAGTATAATTTCGCCCCGGCATGTCCAGGTTCTGGCACACGAACCCCGCAGACGCCCTGGATAGGGCCGGCCAAGGCCACCGGGTTCTCACTCCACGCCGGGGTGAACTGCGAAGGATATCAATAAGATAAGCGCGAGCGACTCCGCCGTTATATCACCCGTCCAGCGGTGGCAAATGTCCCTTCGCACAAAGCAGTCATTTCCCGGGGCTTGCTGATACCAGGTAAATGACCGCTTACGAGGCAACAGCAGACAAACCAGCACGACATACTCCAGGGCAGTTTGGGAGGCAACGCCAGCCAGTCCTGACGACGATGTGTGGAATCAGCTATCTGCCATCCCCTAACCGGTTAAACGACTCAGCCATACCCCACACCGCTTTATCTACAATCGCACCCCTCCAAACGGGACAGGTATCTGCTTGACCCGATCTGATCAAGCCTGGCGTAGCTCAATAGGTAGAGCAGCTGATTTGTAAGACCTCGTAGTCGAAGATTTTCCTCCAGTAAC
>JBALVO010000174.1:0-6031 GCA_036961445.1 Halioglobus sp. | reverse complement strand
TGCAGCCGGTTTATATCGGTGTCGATGACCGACCGGCCCCACAGTTTGAGGTGGAGTCCTGGCTTGCTGAGCAAATGGGTGTGGAGGTGCGGCCGGCAGAGGTGCGGCCAGCTGAGGCACAGCCCAGAGTGGTCGCCCCAGCTGGCCATAAGCGATGCCGCAATCGTGCCTTGCACAGCAGCGGCTATCAGCTTCTCTACCCGGACTATAAAAGCGGCTATGCGGCCACTCTGGCCGAAGCTTAGCCTGGACCTAGATGGACAGGATAGCCTCAACCTCTATATCTACCCCTTTAGGCAGTGCCGCTACCTGTACGCAGGCTCGGGCTGGGTAGGGTTCCTGCAGAAACTTGGCCATTACCTCGTTTACCTCGGCAAAATGTTCCAGGTTGGTCAGCGAAATATTGATCTTGACGGCATTGTTCAGACTGCCCCCTGCTGCTTCGGCTACCGCCGCCAGGTTTTTAAACACCTGGGTTGCCTGATCACCAATAGCGCCGGTTACCAGTTCCATGGAACCGGGTATCAGCGGAATCTGGCCTGACAGCCAGACGGTATTACCTACCTTGATACCCTGGGAGTAGGGTCCGAGGGCCTCGGGTGCGGCGGGGGTTGATATGATGGCGCGATTGCTCAACGTAGTTCTCCTGCGATGTGGGCCAGAGCCCAGCTACTTAATTTTTGACTCTGCCTACCTTGCGCACGTATTTAATGCTGCGCAAGCGTTTCATGATGCGGGCCAGATGAACCCGATTGTGGACCAACATTTCGATTTGCACATAAGTAAATTGGTAGTCTTTGTCGTCGGTGGAAATTTTTTCAATATTGACGCCCATGCTATTAATGCGTGTGGCGATGACTGCAATCATGCCCCGTCGATTTTCTACCTCAACACGCAGCTCCACGGGGTATTCGCCTTCGACCTCATCATCCCAGCGCAGCGCCACCAGGCGCTCTCTGTTTTCGCGCATATCGCCGAGATTTTTGCAGCGCTCACGATGAACTACCACGCCTTTCTCAGCGCTGAGATAGCCTTCGATCGGATCGCCGGGAATGGGATGACAGCACTTGGCATAGCTGACCATGAAGCCTTCGGTGCCACGAATCGCCACCGGTTGGGCAGTACCCCCGCTAAGTTTTAGCTGGTCTGCGCCCACTTCGCCCAGTAATTGCTGCGCGGTAATCGCCGGGAGACGGTTACCCCGGGCTATTTCATCCAGTAAATCATCCAGCATTTCGTATTGCTGGTGCGCCAGGAAGTCAGTGATCTTATCTTCTGGTAGCTGGTCCAGGCTGCTGTCAAAACCCGTCAGGGCCTTGTCAAGCAGGCTTCGACCCAGGGCTACCGAGTCGTCCCGGGTCTGGTGTTTGAGAAAATGCCGGATATTGGAGCGTGCCTTGGCGGTTATCGCATAATTGAACCAGGAGGGATTGGGGCGCGCGCCCGGCGCTGTGAGTATCTCTACGGTCTGGCCACTTTGCAGCGGTTCTGACAGTGGCGCCAGGCGACGGTTTATGCGGCACGCCACGCAGCTGTTGCCCACATCGGTATGTACTGCATAGGCAAAATCCACGGCTGTGGCGCCGCGCGGCAATTCCATAATCCGCCCCTTGGGGCTGAAAATATAAATCTCGTCGGGGAACAGGTCTATTTTGACGCTTTCGATAAACTCCAGTGAATTACCCGCGCGCTGCTGCATCTCCAGCAGGCCCTGTACCCACTGCCTGGCCCGGGCGTGACTGCCGTTGACGGATTGTTCGTCACTTTTGTACAGCCAGTGGGCAGCGATTCCGTTGTTTGCCATTTCTTCCATTTCGCGGGTGCGGATCTGGATTTCGATAGGGACTCCGTGCATGCCCATTAATACTGTGTGCAGGGACTGGTAACCATTGGCCTTGGGAATGGCGATATAGTCCTTGAATTCTCCGGGTACGGGTTTATACAGGCTATGTATGCAACCCAGTACGCGATAGCAGGTGTCTACCGAGTCCACGATGATGCGAAAGGCGTAGATATCCATGATTTCCGAAAACGACTTGCGCTTGGATTTCATTTTTTTGTAGATGCTGTACAGGTGTTTTTCTCGTCCCAACACCTCAACTTCGTGGCCCTCTTGCGCCAGGGTAGATTTCACCTGGTGTCGAATTTGTTCTACCAGTTCTTTGCGATGACCACGTGCGTTGCGCAGAGCGGCGTCGATGCGACTGGCACGCATGGGATAGAGGGCGCTAAAGCCCAGGTCCTCGAATTCCATACGTACTGTATTCATACCCAGGCGCATGGCAATCGGCGAATAGATGTCCAGAGTTTCCCGTGCGATACGGCGGGCCTTGCCGGTATCAAGTACGCCAAGGGTGCGCATGTTGTGTAAGCGGTCGGCCAGCTTTACCAGGATGACGCGGATATCCTGGGCCATGGCCAGGGCCATTTTTTGGAAGTTCTCAGCTTGCTTTTCTTCCAGCGACTGGAATTCCATTTGGGTCAGCTTGCTCACCCCATCCACCAGCTCTGCAACCGTAGGGCCGAACTGATTGCCGATGGCGGATTTTTCGATTCCGGTATCTTCGATGACATCGTGTAGCATGGCCGCCATCAGACTCTGGTGGTCCATGTGCATTTCGGCCAGTATGCCAGCCACCGCTAGCGGGTGGGTGACATAGGGCTCGCCACTGCGGCGCAATTGACCAAGGTGCGCCTGTTCGGCGAAGTAATAGGCGCGCCTTACGTGATTGGTCTGTTGCTGATCCAGATAGCTGCGGAGGGTGTAGCAGAGGGCATCAATGGTTTGCATATTGCTGATCTGCGATTCTTGCCATAGATGCCCGGGGATAACTAGAGGGCTTCGCTGGCCTCCATAACTTCGGCCAATTCCTCTTCGGCATCCATTTCTTCTTCGCGGACGAGAATGTCCGGGGTTACCAGACCTTCAGCAATTTCGCGCAGGGCGATTACGGTGGGCTTGTCGGACTCTTCCTGAACCAGAGGGTCTTTGCCGCCAGTGGCCATTTGACGGGCCCGTTTGCTGGCTACCATGACCAGTTCAAAGCGGTTTGCAACATTTTCCAGACAGTCTTCAACAGTTACGCGTGCCATTACTAGATACTTCCCATACTGAGCGTGTCACCCGACAAACAGCAGGCTTGTAGACACAGATTAATAAAAACGGGAGTGGTTCGCCAAAATATTGCCGACGATATGACACTACCTGATTCCGGGCAGCAGGACTGGGCCGGAAGAACCCTCAATTATACCTTAAACACCGGGGGGTGCGTCCAGCGTGAATAATCCCCAGTTAACAAGCCGGGGATTGACCCAGAAGCGCTTGTAGCATGTTGCCCAGGGCTTCCTGCTGCCGCTCTGTGCGCAAGCGCTGGCAGGTAATGATGCAGTACAATTCTTCAAGAGCTTGCTCAAAGTCGTTATTGATCACCAGAAAGTCACCTTCACGGTAGTGCGACATCTCCTGGTCCGCCTCTGCCATCCGCGTGGCGATAATCTCAGCGTCATCCTGGCCGCGGTTATTGAGCCTGTGTTCCAGCGTTACCCGCGAGGGAGGCAGAATGAAGATTGCACGAGTCTCCGGCAGCAGATGCTTCACCTGTTGCGCTCCCTGCCAGTCAATTTCCAGGATAACGTCGGTGCCGGCAGCCAATTGTTGCTCAACCCAGACCTGCGAGGTGCCGTAAAGGTTGCCAAATACCCGCGCGTGCTCCAAAAATTCGGCTTTATCCAGCATTTGCAGAAAAGAATTCTCACCGACGAAATGGTAGTTTACGCCGTCTTGCTCACCTGGCCGCATGGCCCGGGTGGTATGTGACACTGAAACGCGCAAGTCCTGACAGCGCGCGATTAGTGCAGTGACCAGGCTGGTTTTGCCGGCGCCTGATGGAGCCGATACCGTGTAAAGTGTTCCGGTGCTAGTCATGTCAGTACCTGTTATCCAAGCATCGCGATGCTGGCGAGGATTGGGCGTGCTATTCGATGTTTTGAATTTGTTCACGCATTTGTTCGATTAAAACTTTGAGCTCTACTGCATTTTGCGTGGTACTACTGGAAATTGACTTGGAAGACAGGGTATTGGCTTCACGGTTTAACTCCTGCATGAGAAAGTCCAGTCGACGACCACAGGGCCCCCCTTTTTCAAAGGTGTGGCGTACTTCGCCAATATGAGCATCCAGCCGATCCAGTTCTTCATCCACGTCGGCCTTTTGTGCCTGGTAGGCCAGTTCCTGTTCCAAACGGCCGGGGTCTACGTCAACACCCAGGTCTGCAATACGGGCGCTAATACGTTCGCGCTGCTGCTGCATCAAAGCGGGCAGAATTTTTCGTGTTCCCGCCACCTCTGACTCAACTTGCTGCAGTCGATCCAGTACCACGGCAGCCATTTTTTCCCCTTCACGACGTCGATTTTGCGCCATGTTCTCCAGCGCCTTGCCGAACAGTTGCAGCGCATCTTTTTGTAGTGCGTCGTCAGATCGCTCCCCGCTACTGCAGATTCCGGGGAACTGTAAGACCTGCAATGCGCTGAAAGCTGCGGCATTATCCATTTGTTGGCTGATGACCTGTGTAGCCGCCAATAGTTTGTCCAATTGTTGTTGGTCGACCTGCAGTTCGTTGCTCGTAGATGGATTTTCCTGCAGGCGTATCAGGCAGTCCAACTTACCCCTGGCCAGGACTTTGCCGGCCTGCTCACGCAGTCGGGGTTCGAGTGCACGCAGAGCATCGGGTAGTTTAAAACTGCAATCCAGATAGCGGTGGTTGACCGAGCGCAACTCTACGGTCAGCACTCCCTGGGCAACGGTTGTGCTCTCCCGGGCAAAAGATGTCATGCTGTGGATCATAGTTATGGCTGCTGTTTTTTTGAAAGTGCTGATGGCCGCAGAGTGTAGCAGTTTGTTTTTAAAGCATATAGACCGCCCTTCAAAACCTGCCTTGCCATCTGTATGACGAGAATTCGCAGCCCCGACTGGCAGGCTCGCGTATACTGGCGCGATTTAATCACTACGGAGTAGTCCCATGCAACGACCCAGTGGCCGCGCGCCTGCACAACTGAGGGATATCAGCATAACCCGCAACTTTACGCGTCACGCAGAGGGCTCCGTGCTGGTGTGCTTTGGCGACACCCAGGTGATATGTACGGCATCGGTGGAAAAAGGGGTACCCAGGTTTATGCGTGGCCAGGGCCGCGGTTGGGTGACAGCCGAGTATGGCATGCTGCCGCGTTCGACCGGAACGCGTATGGGTCGGGAAGCGAGCAGGGGTAAGCAGGGTGGGCGTACTGTGGAGATTCAGCGGTTGATTGGACGTTCATTGCGCGCTGCGCTGGACCTGACCGCACTGGGAGAGAATACGATTACGGTAGATTGTGATGTGATTCAGGCCGATGGAGGGACGCGCACTGCTGCCATAACCGGCTCTTGTGTTGCACTGGTAGATGCCATCAGTTCCTTGCAGCGTGAGAAAGTGATTCAGGGTGACCCCCTGTTGCAAATGATCGGTTCTGTTTCTGTGGGTATATACCAGGGTGTGCCAGTGCTGGACCTGGATTATCCGGAAGACTCTGCAGCAGATACCGACATGAATGTCATCATGGGCGAGTCAGGCGGCTTTATTGAAGTCCAGGGTACCGCTGAAGGCAGTCCTTTCGCCCGCGAAGAGCTCGACGGTATGTTGGACCTTGCAGCTCAGGGGATACATGAATTGATCGTCAAGCAAAAGGAGGCACTGGCCTCCTGAGTTGCTGGCGGTCGGCTACAGCTCTATATCGTAATCCATGATAACAGGAGCGTGGGCGGAGAATTCCTTGCTCTTGTAGATAGCGCCGTAATCCACGGAATATTTCAGCCCCTGGGATATTATGTGGAAATCCGTGCGCCAGCCGTTGCTATCGCGCCCACCATCTGGCCACCAGCTGAATTCGTCCTGGTCTGAATTTATTTCCCGAAATGCATCAACGTAACCTGATTCGAGCAGTGTATTCATCCATTGGCGCTCTTCGGCCAGAAAGCCGGAGCTCGTGCTGTTGCGCTCG
>JBALVO010000173.1:0-6173 GCA_036961445.1 Halioglobus sp. | reverse complement strand
CCATAACGCTGCACAATTTCGAACACCCACTTGCTCACCGCGCCGCAGCGCTGCTGGAACTCGACCATCGGCAAGTCATCCGGTTTCAACACGTTAAGGTGCACATTGCCGTCCCCGATATGACCAAACCAGACTATTTCAAATTCCGGATAGTTGTCATTCACCACCGCTTCAACCTCAGCCAGGAAGTCCGGAACTCTGGAAATCACCGTGGAGATATCGTTCTTGTAGGGTGTCCAGCGGGAGATGGTTTCGGAAATATCCTCACGCAAGCGCCATAATGATGCGGCCTGGGCAACGCTTTGACTCACCACGCCATCGAGCACCCAGCCCTGTTCCACACAGTGCTCAAACAACGTCATGGCCTGCTCCATGGCATTGTCGTCCGGTTGCTCGAACTCCAACAGGGCATAGTACTGCGCGGGTGTTGCAAACGGCCGCTGCAAATTCTGGTGCTCGACGACTTTCTGCAGGGCCAGCTCGGAAAAGAATTCGAAGGCACTGAGCTCGATGGCGCCCTGGTAGGCCGCCAGAACCGACATTATCGCGGCCATATCCGGCACTCCCAGCACCAGCACCGCAAGATTCCGGGGAGGTCGCGACAGGCGCATGGTGGCCTCGACGATGACGCCCAATGTACCCTCGGCGCCCACTACCAGTTGTCGCAGGTCATATCCCGCATTGTTTTTTACCAGCCCTCGATTCAGGTCCAGCAGTTCACCCGTACCGGTCACCACTTTCAGGCCCGCCACCCAGTCCCGCGTCATACCGTGGCGTATTACTTTTATACCCCCGGCATTCGTCGAGATATTGCCGCCAATCTGGCTGGACCCGCTGGAGGCAAAGTCCACCGGGTAAAACAGACCCTGCTCTTCGGCGTACTGCTGCAACTGCTCGGTAATCAACCCTGCACCACAGCGCACAGTGCGATCTACGGCATTAAAACCTGCAATATAATTGAGCCTGTCCAGGGCCAGTACCAATTCACCATTGTGCGCCACTGCGCCAGCGCTGAGTCCGGTGCGCCCGCCCGAAGGGACAATGGCTAATTGCTCCCGGGCCGCCAGGCGCACGATTTTCTGCACCTCTTCGACTGTCGCTGGCAGCACGACTGCCGTGGGATCAGGCGTGTACACCCGAGTCCAGTCACAACCATAACGCTGCAGGGACTCCGTATCGGTCAATACCCTGCCCACACCGACTATTTCCTCCAGTGCGGTCAAAGTATCGTTATCGAGTTGGGCCACGGCATATCCTCCGGTAATTTTCACAGGGCACTGAATCTGGGGGCGCGCATGATACCATATGCGCCCTTTTTTACTGCCCCGACAACAGGTCTACGGCAGACCGCCACGTTTCGCAAAGGATTACGATCGACATGCCGCCAAAGTCGCTGGAAAAAAGCAAAATCAAGTTCTTGCTGCTCGAAGGAGTTCACCCCTCTGCGGTGGCAACACTGGAAAGAGCGGGTTATACCAACATCGAGCAGCACAAAAAAGCACTGCCCCCGGAAGAGTTAAAAATCGCTATCGCCGCAGCCCACTTTGTCGGAATCCGATCGCGTAGCCAACTCACAGAAGAGGTTTTTGCCGCAGCCAAAAAACTGGTCGCTGTCGGCTGTTTCTGCATCGGTACTAATCAGGTAGACCTGGATGCTGCTACTCGTCGCGGCATTGTCGTATTCAATGCCCCCTTTTCCAACACCCGCAGCGTTGCCGAACTGGTACTTGCTGAAGCGATACTACTGCTGCGCGGAGTGGCGCAAAAAAATGCTGCTGCCCACCGCGGGCAATGGCAAAAATCCGCCACCAACGCCTTTGAAATTCGCGGTAAGAAGCTGGGGATCATTGGCTATGGCAATATAGGGATGCAGCTGGGAGTGATCGCCGAAGGGCTGGGTATGCAAGTACAATTCTATGATGTAACCAATAAATTACCGTTGGGTAATGCCCGCCAGGTCCCCAGCCTGAACCAGTTACTGGGCAGCTCGGACGTCGTCAGCCTGCACGTGCCGGAATCCCAATCCACCGCGAATCTGATCGGCGCCGCGCAATTGGCTCAAATGCTGCCAGGCAGTATATTGATAAATGCCTCGCGGGGCACAGTAGTGGATATCGACGCCCTGGCGCAAAGCCTGGAAGACGGACGCCTGGGCGGCGCCGGTATCGATGTTTTCCCGGTAGAACCGCGCTCCAACGACGATGAATTTATTTCCCCGCTGCGGCGCTTCGACAATACCTTCCTGACCCCACACATCGGGGGCAGTACGGTGGAAGCGCAAGAAAATATCGGCATGGAAGTCGCTGAAAAACTGGCCCATTACAGCGACAACGGCACCAGTACTTCCTCGGTTAACTTCCCGGAAGTGGCACTGCCAGAACACGCTGGCAGCCATCGCCTGCTGCATATTCACCACAATGTGCCGGGTATCATGAGTGCGATTAATAATGTGTTTTCTCAGAACAACCTCAATATTTCCGCCCAGTTCCTGCAAACCAATGATGCCGTTGGCTATGTCGTCATCGATATAGACGCCGAATACAGTGACATGGCGCTAACCAAGTTGGCCGGCATTGAAGGGACGATCCGCTCTCGCGTCCTGTTCTGATTCGGCGCCAGCCCGGTTGCATCCGGTCTGGCAAGCCGTGTGTGTATATCCAGTCGGGGCAATATGCTAATTTTGTCAGGCAGGGTCGGCATTCAATGTCTTGGCAAACCATAGGAGAATTTCATGTGCGATGAGCTGTCCGAAAAGGACAATGCAGAGTACTTGCGCAAAAAAGGACTCACACGCCGCGAATTCAACCTGCGCAGCGTGGGTGCGGCCGTGGCGATGATGTTACCGGCTGTCGCCAATGCGATGGACGTCGTCGAGCAGGATATCCTTGTCGATACGCCCGACGGCAAGGCAGATTGTTACTTCGTGTATCCTGCAGAGGGCGCGCATGCGGCTGTCATTGTCTGGCCTGACATCAAGGGTATTCGCACCTCATTTCGAATGATGGGTAAGCGCCTTGCCCAGTCCGGCTACTCGGTACTGGTAGTAAACCCTTACTATCGTAATGCGAAAGGCGCGGTTATTGCGGACGGCGAATCTTTCAGCGACCCCCAGGTACGCGAGCGCCTGATGCCCTATGCTCGAGCATTGTCGCCAGCAACCTGCGTTTCTGATGGCCGCGCGTTCGTCACCTTTCTTGATCAGCAGCCGTCGGTCGATACTTCCAGAAAAATCGGTATCACCGGTTACTGTATGACAGGTTCTTATACGCTGCGCCTTGCCGCGGCTATGCCGGAGCGGATCGGTGCAGGTGGCTCATTCCACGGTGGTGGTTTAGCGACCAGCGACGACAACAGCCCCCATTTGCTGGCACCGCAGATGAAGGCGGGTTTTCTGATCGCGATTGCCGCCAACGATGACCAGAAAGACCCCAATGCCAAGCTGCTATTGCGCGAGGCGTTTGACGACGCTGACGTCAACGCCGAGATCGAAGTTTACCAGGGCACACTACACGGCTGGTGTCCGCCGGACTCAGCGGTTTACAACGAGGCTCAGGCGGAGCGCGCGTGGAGCCGCTTGCTGGCACTGTTCAAACGCGAGCTGGCGTAAGCCGCGACTCAAAAGGTCGGCACTACCCTTGCTTGTGGATCGCCGCCCCGGGCGTTTCTAAACAGGGCGCCGGTCAGTCCAGCACATCTGCTGCCAGCGTATATCCCAGGCGCTCGCAGTGCGCTCGCAGCAGCGGCTCCAATGGCAACAGGTGCCGGCGATAGCGCTGCCAGCGCAGGCAGGCATCATGGTAAAGGGGCCGGCTTACCTGCTCGTAACTGGGTGTCTGGATACGTGGTTTGTTCGCCGCGGTGGCGACAAAATCCAGGACCTCATCACGCCACTCCAGACCCAGAAAGCCAAGCAAGGATCGCACTTCGCCTTCCAGGTTATCCACCAGGTTCTCGTAGCGCACTTCATGCACCTGCAGCGGCAGTTGCCGCCGCGAAAAATCACAGATCGACAGCACCGCGTCATAGAGCGCCGCCGTATCCTGTAATGAAGTGAAATTGACCATGGCCTCGTTCAGCTCGAAATCCTGCATGAAGCAGGACAGTGCAATATCGCAGGGATGACGCAGGGCCAGCAACAGTTTGGCATCCGGGAACAGGCAGTGGATCAGCGGCAGATGGATGGCATTGAGAGGGAACTTGTCCAGCAACAGCTGGCCGGGTTGCCAATTGGCCCGCGCCCGGGCCAGCTGCAGGTACTCTGCTCGCAGTTCCCGCCGCTGACTGAGCGGCAAACGCCCCAGCAACGCTGGATACTCACTCTCATCGGAGGCCAGCTGGCGGCCGATCCCAGCCACCAGAGCTTGCTCTTCCAGGGCTACCACGCCGGGGTGGCCGGTCAGAACCTGTTCCAGCAGGGTCGTACCGGAACGGGGAAAACCCACCAGAAAAACCGGATCATCGGCGCTATCGAATGCCTCCCGCTGCCAGTTTTGCGCCCAGTTGCCCGCCATACCCCGGGCCAGCTGGACCACCTGCTGCGCATACCCGCGATGCAGATAATACTGTCCCGCCGGGCTGCTGCGGCTGAGTGCGTTGGCCTGCTCGAAACAGCCAAACGCATCGTCTTCACGCGCCGTAAGATCAGCCAGTCGTCCCTGCTCGAACAGCACCCGGCGCCGCAAATCTAGCGGCAGATCGTCCACCGGCAACTGTTCCAGCAGCGCCAGCGCCGCCTCAGCGTCACCCCGGCGACGGTGCAGGCGCGCGGCCAGGAGTGTCAGCGCAGAATCCTGCTCCAGTTGTTCCAGACCGCGCGCAACGGTGGCCTGCGCGTTCTCCAGTTGATTGCTCTGCTCGTACAGGACGGCCAAATTGAGCCAGGCGTCGCTGTAGTCGGAATTGATCTCCAGCGCTCGCTGATAGGCGGCGATGGCGTCTTGTAAGCGACCAAGGCGCTGCAGGGCCAGACCGAGATTATTATGCGCAGACGCCATTTGCGGATCCAGTTCGGCTGCCTGCGTAAACTCCCGCAGTGCCTCGGCGTGCCGCCCGCTCAGCAACAGCGCCCGGCCCAGCGCGTTGCAGCAAACCGCGGGATTAACCACCAGTTCCCCGGCCCTGGCCAGCGCCTTGCAGGCGGCGGCAAAACGGCCGGATTCAGTCAGCGCCAGGCCGAGATTGAAATACGCCAGGCCAAATTCCGGTGCCAGACGAGTCGCCTCGCGACAAACCTGTGCGGCCTCCTCGTATTGTCCCTGCTCGTAGTGGGCAAAGCCGATTTTGTTGAGCAATTGTGGGTTGTCAGGTGCGATCTCCAGGGCGCGTTGATAACTGGCAATGGCTTCACCAAATTCCCCGGCCGACTGCCGGGCAATGCCGATACAGCTATGCGCCTCCACAGACTCAGGACTGAGCAGCAAGGCTTGTTCGGCGGCCGCTATGGCATCGTAGTAATCGCTGGAGAGTGTCAGAGCCGCAGCCAGTCCACACCAGGCATCGACCATACTGTTGTCTATGGCTAGCGCGCGCCGGTAGGCATTGGTGGCGTTGATGGCCTGGCCCGCCTGCAAATAGGCGTTGCCGAGATTGAAGTGGATAGGTGCCCTGCTGGCATCAACCCGGATTGCGTGCTCAATACTGGCAATGGCCTGCTGCACTTCACCCGCCTGCAGGGCGAGTACGCCAAACAGGTTCAGGGCGTTGAGGTTGTCGGGTTCACGTTGCAATACCTGCTGATACAGGTTCGCTGCTTCTGCCACACGGCCCCCACGGTGAGCATTGGTGGCCTCCGTCACAAGGACGGGAATTGTTTTTGGCATGCCTCTGATAGCCATGGATAACTCCTGGGTGATTAGCGGTGATTAAGCGTCACCGGAGCGCAACCAGCCGGTCAGGCTGACGCGCTCTTGCGTCGCCAGGGGACTGACCATGCTGACCAAATGGGGTTGCGGTACTTTGAACAAATACAAACAGTTAAACTGTGGCAGAAAATACTCACCCTTGCCGGCGTTATTATCGGGGAAAGTCAGCAGCCCACCCCAATCTGCCTGCCATTGAGGAGACAAACCGAATACGTAGGCGGCGTGGCGATTCTTACCCGCTACCGCGTCGTCATGTCGCGACAGAAAACTGCCGTTGTTAAATCTCGTGGCCTGGCAATCGGCAAACTCGAT
>JBALVO010000172.1:0-6245 GCA_036961445.1 Halioglobus sp. | reverse complement strand
CGCAAGCAGGCCAAGTTAATCCCCAAGTACTGCGGGATCGCACTCATGGTGTACCCGTACTTTGTACCCAATGTCTATTGGCTGGTGGGCGTGGGTGTGGGCTTGCTGGCGGTGCCGTATTTTTGGCGTGAGTAGTCAGCTGCCTGACCCTGGCAAATGCTACCTGCCGCGTACGTCTGTACCGGTATGGTTTTCAGGCATATCCAAAAAGACGGACGATGGGGCAAATCTCACCTTTGAAGAAATAGCGGCATAGACCTAGTCACACCAGGCACGCAATATTCAGCGCCTGCGCCACACCCACGGTGGCACCGGATCCGGATCGCCCCATAGTCCCCAGTGCCTGGCTATAGCCTCCAGCTCGGCAGATTCGAACCGCCCCCTGTCCTCCTCGCTCTGCTCATCCGCATAGTAGCGATACCACCAGGCCATACCCGCGAGTATCTGGGCGTGATTGACATACAGGGTCATGCCACAGCGGGGGCAGTCGCCGGGCTGTACCCAGACGTTGCCCAGAATGCGGCCATACCGATCGTATTTGATACCGCGCACGATAACCTGCTTGCCGGCTACCATGGATGCGAGCTTCTTGCGTGAGGCGTTACCAAAGGGCTGGGATTTCTCCGGTGCATCTATGCCGCTAAGACGAATCTTGTGTGAGGTGTTAGTGGCATCCAGAACCTTGATGGTATCGCCGTCAGTCACTGCGATAACGCGCCCCTGAAATTCACTATTGTAAGCGTAGTTATCGCTCGGCTCTGTGGCTTCCTGGTTATGGCAGTGCGGCTCATTGGTGCTGCGGTTGTTATGGCAACCCGCGGCATCGAGTCCTCCGGGATGGGCACTTACTGCTGCGGCAAATAACAGCAGGATCATCGCCACCATACATGCGGTTGCTTGCTGCGTGTATCGCGCCTGGGGAAAGTATCGGTTCATCACGATACGCATAGTAAGCTGCTGCTGCGCTACTAGCCATAGATCTTCATGCACTCACCATAGGGATTGGTCGGGCTGTCTGCATTGTACGGACCGCTCATACACCAATGCAGGTGACGTGCAGAACCGGGTGATCCAGTGTGTCTACTTTTGTCATTTCCTGCGTCAGCTTGGTTGTGTCGCCACGCACAAGTGGCGTTTTCATACATATATGGCTACATCATCGCTTTTGTACTTGAATGAACTCTATACTAAAGTCTGATTATTGACATAACTAATATGGTATATATACTATTTTTGGTATGTGGCTCATTTACGAACACAGGCGCCTGGATAAGCAGCTGGCCAGAGCGCCCCTGGAAGTACAGAAGCGCTATGAAAAGTGGAAAGATATCGTGGGAATTTCCGGACCCTCCGGTCTGCGGTTGATACGGGGTTTCCGCGATGAGGCCCTGGCGGGGAAGCTGAAGGGCTTCAGGTCCTCCCGCCTCAATCTGCAGTACCGTGTAATTTACCAGGTAGAAGGGAACACACTCAGAGTGCAGGTAGTGGAGATTAATCCGCACGAATACAGGAGAAGATAGTGATGAGCGACTTTCGCAAAGCAAAAAAACGTATTCGAGTCTCGCCAGGTGAATCTGTTCGAATTATGCGCGAGCTGCAGGAACTGAGCCAGAACCAGTTGGCGGCACTGGCAGGCATTGCCCAATCCACGATATCTGCGATAGAGCGAGACAGGATTAACCTCGGCGTTGAGCGCGCCAAGACACTCGCCAGGGCTCTGAAATGCCATCCTGCGGTGCTCGTATTTCCGGGGTGGGATACTGAATCAGAATCGGCAGCATAGACAAACAAGCTTCCGAAAGCGGGATACCTCACTCCTCGCCATAGACCTGCATACCTCACCGTAAGGCTTGGTCGGGCTGTCTGCATTGTACCGACTGCCCGCCTACGTACAGAGTGTATGCCCATGCAAGTCGCGTTTTCGATCACATAGGGTAGACGTCTTTCGATAACCTGCAGCCGCTGCGTGTGACATCGGATCGTCAATTTTTGCCAGCTTTTCGGGCCTCTCGCGCCATTCTGCTGGCCCTGGAAATCTTCTACTGTAGCTGTCATTCAAGCACCAATCTTGCACCGGCAAGACCACAGAGGAAGACTATGCAAACTGATTTCTGCAAACAACTGGGTCTGGAAGCCCCTATCTTTGCCTTCACCCATTGCCGTGACGTGGTAGTCGCAGTCAGCAAGGCCGGCGGTATCGGCGTGCTGGGTGCCGTGGGATTCTCGGCCGCTCAGTTGAAAGAAGAACTGGACTGGATCGACGATCACATCGGCGATCATATTTACGGTGTAGACGTGGCCATTCCGCAGAAGTATGAGGGCATGCAAGAAACCGACCCGGATGAGCTGGTAAAAATGCTGCAGGCGGCGATACCTGAGCAACACCGCAAATTCGCCGAGCAGTTGCTCAAGGATCACGGAGTACCCGAATACCCGGATAACGACGGCGAAGTAAGCCTGAGCTTTTCCGCGCTGCAGGCCCAGGTGCTGGTAGACGAGGCACTAACCCGCCCCAATTGCCGCATGATCGTCAATGCCCTGGGCACCCCTCCGGCAGACATTGTGCAGCAGGTGCACGACGCCGGCCGCCTCATTGGCGCACTGGCGGGTCGAATCAAGCATGGCATCAATCACAAGAACGCGGGCCTGGACTTCATCGTCTGCCAGGGATCTGAGGGCGGTGGCCACGCCGGCGAAGTGACCTCGATGATCCTGTGGCCACAAATGGTGGACGCAGTAGCGCCACTGCCAGTATTGGCCGCCGGTGGCATCGGTAACGGTCGCCAGATGTTGGCGGCCATGAGCATGGGCGCATCCGGTGTGTGGCTGGGTTCCATGTGGCTAAACTCGGCAGAAGCACATGCCGAACCGGCGCAGCGCGAGTCCTACATGAATGCTACTTCTGAAGACACCGTGCGCTCGCGCGCCTGGACCGGCAAGACCGCACGCATGTTAAAAAACGACTGGACCGAGGCCTGGGAGCGCGATGACACCCCCGATCCGCTACCCATGCCCCTGCAGGGCTACCTGACGTTTGATGCCGTGCGCCGCACGCACAAGTACGCCGGCAGTGGCGAGTGCCAGAAGGTTGCCTTTAACCCCGTTGGGCAAGTGGTAGGACAAATTAATTCTATCGAATCCTGCCGCGATATCGTGTTTCGCCTACTGACGGAATACGCCGAGGCGTATGACCACCTCAACGCCATCACACCACAGGAGTAGGATCAGGCGAAAAAAGCGGCGCAGGCCTCGATCGTGCGGTCGACCCCAGCGGGATCTATATCCAGGTGAGTGACCAGGCGAATAGTGCGCCCGCCGCCCGACACAACAATTCCCTGTGCAGCCAGATAGGCGGTCAGCGGCGCTGATTGCGCGGGGTCTTCAATACCGATAAACACCATATTGGTCTGCACCGCAGCAGGATCGCAGCGAATACCCGGCACC
This sequence comes from Halioglobus sp., assembly GCA_036961445.1. GTDB lineage: Bacteria > Pseudomonadota > Gammaproteobacteria > Pseudomonadales > Halieaceae > JBALVO01. Next base: position 2,801 of record JBALVO010000172.1, on the reverse strand, counting down.
ACCGCCAGCCCCTGTGCCAGGCGCTGCGCGTGATCATGATCCAGCAACAATCCATCTACATTGTGTTCCAGGGCATACTGGCAGGCCGCGGCAAACAGACCGGCCTGGCGCATACCGCCCCCCAGCATTTTGCGCCAGCGACGCGCATCATCAATCAACGCCTGACTGCCCACCAGTAGCGATCCCGCCGGCGCACCCAGTCCCTTGGAGATGCACAGAGACACCGAGTCATAATGTTGCGTGATGTCCGCCAGTGCAACGTCCTGCTTTTGTATGGCATTAAACAGGCGGGCACCATCCAGATGCAGGGCAAGGCCGTGTTCGGCGCAAAAATTCGCAGCCCGGGCATGATAATCCAGTGGCAACACGTCGCCGCCACGGGTATTTTCCAGGCACAACAAACGGCTGCGGGCAAAATGACTGTCTTTGGCCTTTAACTTGGCCTTGACCTTATCCAGGTCGAGGGTGGAGTCCGCTTCAAACTCTATAGGCTGCGGCTGAATACTCCCCAGTACCGCCCCGCCACCGGCCTCGTATTTATAGGTGTGCGCCTCTTGGCCGACGATATACTCATCACCACGCTGGCAGTGAGCCATCAAAGCCACCAGGTTGCTCTGGGTACCCGAGGGACACAGCAACGCTGCTTCCTTGCCCGCGCTAGCAGCGATCCAGCCCTCCAGATGATTTACCGTAGGGTCATCGCCATAAACATCATCTCCCAGCTCAGCGGCCAACATCGCCTGCAGCATCGGTGCCGACGGTCGGGTAACAGTATCGCTACGAAAATCTGCAATTATCTCGGTCATTGACTGCTTCCTGAATTCATCCGGGGGTATCGACAGCGGTTGCGGTGGACAAGTAGAGCACACTGCGCGGGGCTTTTACCAGACGTTGGTGTGGCTGGACGGACCTTCAGCAAACGAGGTGATGGCAGAGTACGGAAAGTCGAGGAAACTCTCGTAGCGCAACGCCTCATCTGGCAGACTCGCGTAGGCATAATTGACGATACAAGGTAACGACAATGTTTTCATGGAAGTACCTGGGGCTGACCGTCGTTTTCCTCTGGTTTATGGGCGGCGGTATCACACATTTTACCAACCCCGATTTTTTCGTGTCCATCATGCCGCCTTACGTTGGCTGGCACCTGGAGATTGTTTACATCAGTGGCGCACTGGAAATCCTGGGTGCTATCGGCATCTTGATACCGCGTTTGCGGCAATGGTCAGGCAATGCCCTGATCGCCCTGGTGATCTGCGTCACCCCGGCCAATATCCATATGTGGCTGCATCCAGAGTTGTTTCCCGATGTGCCAGCAGTGTTTCTCAGCATTCGATTGCTGGTGCAGGTTCTGCTGCTGTGGTGCATCTGGTGGTCGACACGTGCGGCGGTTAAAGAAGCTACAATGGCGTAACACTGCGCCTATCATCGCAACATCATCGGAAGTATGTATGCCTGAACACGAGAAACTAAAGAAGCCCGAGCATCTAAAAGAAGAGATCTGGCGTCAGCACCTGCAATGGATGGATGTCATGAGAGAAACGGCGGAGGTGAACTTCGCCCAACATGTGAAGCAGGTGAAGAAAAATGGCGGAAGACTAAAGTAATCTCCCACCCGCGCGGGCTCAGCCGGCGTTATGGTAGACGTTTTGCACGTCTTCCAGGTAGTCCAGCATATCGAGGAAGGTATCCAGGTTCTCCTGCTCCTGCGCACTCACCGGCGATAGAGTCTGCGGGATGAACTGAATCTCATCCACATCAAAGTCAGTCTCGCCAAATGTCTCCAGCAGCGCCTGCCTGGCCTTGAAATATTCCGTGTGGGGAGCAAATACAGTGACCTTGCCATCGTCACTTTCTATATCGGTCACGTCGACGTCTGCCATCATCAACGCTTCGAGCACGGCTTCTTCGTCATCGTTGGCAAATACCAAAATGGCGCTGTGATCAAACATATGGCTCACGCTGCCCTGCGAGCCAATTTTGCATTTGGTTTTGGTAAAGCACTGGCGTACATCACCGAAGGTGCGATTGGGGTTATCCGTCAGGCAATCGATAATCACCATACAGCCGCCCGGCCCGAAACCCTCATAGCGCGCGATGGAAAAATCTTCACCACCGCCACCCTTGGCCTTATCGATGGCCTTGTCTATCACATGGGTCGGCACCTGGTCTTTTTTCGCGCGCTCAATCAGGCTGCGCAGCGCCAGGTTACCATCTGGATCAACCCCACCGGATTTGGCAATGACATAAATTTCCCGGGCGTACTTACTGTAAACCCTGGCTTTGGCGTCAGATGTTTTGGCCATTGAATCTTTACGATTCTGATAGGCTCGACCCATAATAATTTCCCAGTTAAGGTAGTGACCCGCGCAATATAATCGCTATGGCCAAGAGTATCCAGTTGCAGGAAATAATCAGTGCGCAAAAATTGGGTGATAGATCAATTTAAGTCCTGCGATCAGGTCGCATTGTTGCTCAATATTCTTCATTGTGTGAACGGCTAAAATTATATAGCGCATTATTATATTGCGCACAATATATTTATTGGTTAAGCTGCAGCCAACTATTATCAAGCCACTCAGGACACAGCTATGCCATTAAGCCCTTTAGGAATATTGCACACGATTGTCGCCGCAGCGGCCGTATTCGCCGGTTTTTATTTATGCTGGCAAGACAAGCAGATAACCAGCACCACGCCCCTGGGAATCGTCTATTTAGTTGCAACTGTGATTGCGGCAGCCAGCGCCCTGGCCATATACAAACACGGCAGCTTTAATGCCGCTCACGGCCTGGCAGTGTTAACG
>JBALVO010000171.1:0-6275 GCA_036961445.1 Halioglobus sp. | reverse complement strand
GCGCCTGGCCTTTGGCATGCGCCCCTTTTGGGGTCAGGAGCAGGGTCCTGTGCGCCTGACACTCATAGAGCAACCGTGCACTCGCTTCGCCCGTACGTTTTTTTCCATCGTGTGTGGGCGTCCCAACCGCAATGCAATTCCAGAGTCGGGCTATTTCAGTCATAATGCCCGCAACATGCGACTCGCAATGCATGGCAAGCTCAATCTTGACGGAGAAATTTTGGTAGCGAACGGCCTCGTGGACATCAGTGCCAGCGCCCCTCTGGATTTCCTCCAGCTATGAGCGCTTATCCCGATATCAGAGGTCCCACCATCGAGTCGGATCCAGCGCTGGGCCAGCTATTGGAGCAATTGCGCGTGCGCTACAATGACGCCATTTGCAGTACCCTGATCTACGGATCCTGCCTGCGCAATGGCGATATCTACGATGGTTTGCTGGATCTCTACCTGATTTGCGACAGTTATCGCGCAGCCTATGGTCGGCCAATGTTAGCCGCCGCCAATTGGCTGCTCCCCCCCAACGTATTCTACGCGGAACTGAAGCCAGACGAGGGCTCGCCCCAAGACAAGGCACTGCACTGTAAAGTGACCCTGATCTCTCTTCGAGACTTTCAGCGCGGCTGCACAAACGCGTGGTTTCAATCGTACATCTGGGGACGCTTTGCCCAGCCCACCCGCATCCTCTACAGCCGCGATGAACGCGCTAGATCCCAGGTCGAGAACTCTTTACTGCAGGCAGGTCGCACCTTGCTGCGCAATACCATCCCGGCATTGCCGCCGCAAGGTAGCGTTGCTGATCTTTGGACACAGGCCCTGGCTATGAGCTACGCCACCGAATTACGTACCGAAGGCAATGGTCGTTCCAGGGAGCTGGCACACTATTCCAGAGAGTTCTACGCCACACTAACCAAGCATCACGCGGACTCGCTTGGATACCCATTTGCGGTGTATGATGCCGGCCCGGAGCTGGTCTATCAAAGTACAATCAGCACAACGCAGCACCATTTATGCTCATTTGCCTGGCTGCTACGCCGCGGACAAGGCAAATTTCTGTCAATCTTGAGATTAATCAAGGCACTGTTTACCTTCGAGGGAGGACTGGATTATATCGCGTGGAAATTAGAACGACATTCGGGAGAGCAAATCATCATTCCCGACAAAGTCAGGCGGGCGCCCCTTATTTTCATGTGGAGGTTTTTTTGGGATCTCTATCGTCGCGGTATCTTCAAGTAACCATTTAATATGACCGCTTCAGCTACCATTGATCTGCGCATTGCCATCTGCGTCTGCACGCATAGCCGCTCACAGGGTTTGACACAGCTACTTGTAGCGATGGAAGACATCGACTTGCGCGGCTATAACCCCGAATCGGTGGAATTGATTGTTATTGACAATCGGCCCAACGACGAAACCCATGACATTTGCGCACAGGCCGCATCTCGGCTGCCGATAAGAATTCACTATACCCAGGAGCCCGAGGCGGGGATTACCTATGCACGCAATCGTGCCGTGGAGGTAGCCCTGGAACGCGGTGCTGATTTTGTCGCTTTTATTGACGATGATGATCAGCCCCGGGCAGACTGGCTTATCAGGCTGATGGACAGGCAGTTGGTCACCAAGGCCGATCTGGTTTTCGGCACCTGGGTACTCGATTCAGATATGCCACAATGGGCCCGCGATTCGGGTATCTTCCGCTCTCCGAACAAAAGCAAACAGGAGGAAAAGAGCGGGCGCTACGGTCTGCCTCACTGCGCATCAACCTGTAACATTCTGGCGGGACGTGACATCCTGGAGCGCGTCGCGACCACCGGGCCTATCTTCAACCACGCATTCTGCTTTAGTGGCGGCGAAGACAAAGACTTCTTTATCCGCGCACAGAGCCTGGGCGCGAAGCTGGCCTCTGCAGAAAACTCCGTGATTCACCGAAACCACGAAGCTGAGCGATATACTGCGCTTGGGTTGCTCAAGCGCGGCTTTAAAAACGGCTGCTCCCAAGTCAGCATGGCCCGCTCCCACGGCGACCATAGGCGGCAGCTAAAACTGCTGTTAACTTCTGCCGTGAAATTTTTTATGTCATTGTTTTTATTGCCTTTTTCTATATTTTCTCGTGGATTCTTTATGCACAACATATACCGCGTTGCAAAGTCCTGTGGCGTGGTTTACACCACTATTACCGGGCGCACTATCAAGTATTATTCACGCTGAAATCCGGTCCCGGGAAATGGCAATAATTTGCGCTTTCCTTTATAGTTTGCCCCAAAATGAAGCCACCCCGCGACACTAATCTCGCGGCACGAATAGCGAATATATGAAAGCCTGCGTATTTATCCAGACCAACCACAAGCAAATCACCGGCGCCATCGTGGCGGAACATGCCCTGCGCCGCTATTCACGAAATAACGACAAGTTTGACGTGCAGATCATGAACAGCTGCGATTACCCATTTTTTGCAGCCCGCGAAGGTCAGGACTACCTGCGCGATGGTGTCAAGCGCACCTGGCTGAATGACGACCTGCAGTCCTTCACCCCCACGCGATTTATGCCCCCGAAATTGATGGATTACGAAGGACAGGCGGTCGTCATTGATCCCGACATCTTCGCATCCAGTGATATCTGGGAATTACTGAGTCGCGACATGCGCGGCAAAGCCATCATGTGTCGCATGCGCTCTGGCCCCAAAGGCTTGATCGACAAATGCATGGCAAGTAGCGTAATGCTGCTGGACTGTAGCAAGCTCGCGCATTGGGATGCCGAAAAGAAATTCGAGGCCATGTTCGATTTTACCCAGGACTATCAGCCCTGGATTTGCCTCAAGGAAGAACCACGTGACTCTCTGGATTTCTTCGAGTCTGAATGGAATGACTTTGACAAGTTCACTCTGGATACCAAGATGCTGCATACCACGCGGCGCAAAACGCAGCCGTGGAAAACCGGCCTTCCCACCGATTGGCGCCCCGCCGAGCGTTTTCGCCTGTTCCCGCCAATAGGGTGGGCAATGCGCGCGCGCCGCAAACTGTTCGGCGAGTACGCCTTCCTGGGTAACTACAAGCAACACCCGGATAAGAATCAGGAAGTGTTCTTTTTCGGCCTGCTCAAGGAATGTGTAGCCCAGGGCAAGATCTCTGAGGATTTCCTGCGGAATGAGATGGCACTAAACCATGTGCGCCACGATGCACTGCACGTTCTGGAAAATACCCCGGATCTACCCCCAGCGCCGCTGCACCCACTCAGCGCGGCATCAAAAGCTGCCTGACGGCCTGCGCTGCGCGCATTAGTTCAATCCCGCCCCTCCCGACTGTGCTGTCACTAACAGCCGCAGGCTCTGCGACAGTCGCAGCGCGCAAAGCAGTTGCCGCTGCGGAAATCATCGCCGGCTCCAGCCATGCTGCACGGCCCTCGAGAACCATGGCATTCTGGATATTGCCGATATCACGGCGCATGCGGGTCGGTCCATAACGCATGGCAAAGCGATGGCTTAATGGCTTGTAGCGGTAGCTATGCGGCAACCGCCACCACCGCACGTCGCTATCCCCCATATCAAATATAAACAGGGGACGTCCCATAGCCACGGCCTCTGCCAGCATGGACATGGACTCACCGGTAACAATAAAGGCATCCGCCACAGCCAGCAGGCCCCGGTAAGGGTTGTCATCAGCATCGCCGTAACGGTAGCAAAAGTGCGGCGCCTGCATTTGTGCTTGCACCGCATCTCCAGCGATGTTTGGTGTACGCGGGCTGTCACTAAATAGCACAGCCCCGCCAGCGGCAGTTGCCAGGTCGTTAGCCAGGGTTCCAAGACGGGTAGCTTTACCTGATGTCATCACAAAACGTCCACTGTCCCCGCCCATCAGCACAACCACCCACGGTCGCGGCAGGTCAACCAGTCTGGCGCGTAACTGCTCACCAGCGCGGGACAACTCCTCTTGCGGCATGCGGTGCAAAGGCAGGGTGTTGTGCAGAATATTGTCCTGCTGCGGTAGAAAGTACTGTGGCGTCGTCACAACCAGGTCCCAGGCCGCCAACGGCGCCCAGGGGCGCCCTATATGCACCAGGCGCGTATGGCCACCAGATTGTTGTTGGATCCAGCGCGCTACCGGCTCATTGCGACGTCCCGCGCTGATCACCAGGTCGGGCCAGGGGGCCTGTAGCGCACTGGATGCAGTCCGGTCTATACCGGCCAGGGTAATACCCGGACCCAGGTGAGCCAGTATCTCCCAGGGGCGCGCCAAAATACGCTTTTCCTGATAGCTGAATCCCAGCTCCTGAGCCAGTGCCAGCACCTGGGTATTGTCCCCGGCCTTCCTGCCCAGCAGGCACCAGACACTAATTTCCTGCTCTTTCACCAACGCTATTGCTCCAAATAATGCCAAAGCCAGCCATTTATGGATCTCAGCGCTGGCGGTAAACTATCCCACAAATTACTCACGAGAAGAAACAGCTTGAAACCTACCGTTTTCATCCATACCAACCACAAGCAAATGCTGGGTGCACTGGTGAGTCGCTACTCATTACAAAAAAACTCCGCCCATGCCGGTGAGTTCGACGTAAGGTTTATCGAAGTAAAAGATCACCCGTGTATGTTACAGCACGAGGGGCAGCGCTACCTCCGCGACGGCGACATGCGACCCTGGCTGAATGAGGACCTGCAGTCCTTCACCCCTCTGCGCTTTGCGCCACCGGAACTGATGAACTACCAGGGGCGCGCAGTAGTCATGGATCCTGATATCTTTGCCATTGGCGATATCTGGGAGTTATTGAACCGTGATATGGCAGGCAAAGCCATCGTCTGTCGACCCAAATCCGGTCGCAAAGGCCGCAAGGGGGCATTCGCCAGTAGCGTCATGCTGCTCGACTGCGCGCAGCTACAACACTGGCAATTTGAAAGTAACTTCAACGAGATGTTCGAACCAGTCAAGCGCGATTACATGGACTGGGTGTCGTTAAAACTGGAAGATCCAGCCAGTATTGGCTCACTTGAGAGCCAATGGAATGACTTTGATCATCTAACTGACGAAACCAAGTTGCTGCACAATACCAAGCGCAAGACACAACCGTGGAAAACCGGACTTAAAATTGATTATCGCCCCGCCGACACATTTCAGTTATTTCCCCCCAGACATTGGCTGCGCCGCGGGCGCCGCGCCCTGTTTGGAGATTACAAATTCGCCGGCACCTATGCCGCACATCCGGACCCTCGTCAGGAAGCGTTCTTTTTTGGCCTGGTGAAAGGATGCCTGGAAGATGGGGCACTAACGGAAAATCAACTGCGGGACGAGATTGCACAGGGCCATTTGCGCGCAGACGCACTGCAGCTGCTAGGGGCCTTATAAGGGTTCTTGCTGGCCGCAGAGAGCGCCGAAGGATCTTTACTTGTACGCAAACAAAGGATGCAGGGTTTCCGCCAGTCTCTGGTCAATGGCAGCAACCTCTTCATCCGTGAAGTAGTCACGGTAGCCGCCAACTTTGGCGCGGCGTACTTTGAAGCTGTCGGGATTATCCTTGTCGCGTGGCATCATACGACCGCCGGCAAGACGAAACTGCTGCTTGCCCTCCATCTTTTTCATATTCTCATAAGAAGAATACTCGACTGCCGCGTCAACCTCTGCTGTGCTGGCGTCGACCTGCATAAAATCCAGCATACTACGCAACTCGCGATGCGGCTCTATGCGCAAGTCCTCATAGCGCAGCAGGTGGAAGTCGACCAGTTTATCAGACTCTTCCGCCCATAAATTGAGGTAGTCTGTCACCGCCTGCATACTGCCGCCATTGTCACCCATAACAAAATCAAACAGGCTAATTTCAGTGCCCCGCGGCGGATAATTGTTGATCGCGACTTTGGTCGGTTTAATGCGAAATTTCCATTGGAAAAACTGCGATACAGCGACATCGCGCGGATCCCTGGCCAGCAATACGACGCGCTTGTTATAGAAAGGCAGCTTGCTGCCAGAATCGCCAGTAAAATCCTTTATATAGTTATCGTGCGTAAAGAAAATCTTCGGCACAGCTTTGTTGAGATTATGGAAATTATCGAAGCCCAGAATGGCATTTTCTGGCAGCTTGTACATCACACGAAATAGATGGGACACCATTACGCGCAACCAGGTACGTCCACTTTTACCGAAGGACACCACCACCAGGTCAGCGCGCTGCAACTTGTCGAATTGCTCCACGCCGCGTAATTTCCGCTCTGCGATGAGAATGTCAGCCTCGGATTGCCCGCGCATGCGCCAGTGCAGGATTCTGCGGGACAATTTCTTGCGCCCTGTCTGTATAAG
>JBALVO010000170.1:0-6405 GCA_036961445.1 Halioglobus sp. | reverse complement strand
GCAACTTATCCGTCACGATCTTCCTGGGCTCACCCCGCTGGCTTCGCATTAGCCGCCTGAAGAACCGCTTGGCCGCAGCCCCATCGCGCTTTGCTTGAAGATACACATCAACGACCTCGCCATACCCAGCAAAAGTAGGCGCTTTTAGGCGAAGCACTTCGTGGGGCAGGCTCTCCTGATCTACGGCTCTCCAGAGGTAATAGTGTTTGCCGTTGATCTTTACGAAGACTTCATCGATGTAGAAGGTGTCGCCGTAGCCTCGATGCTTCCGTTTCAACCTTCTGGCGTATAAGCCTCCAAACTTGATGCTCCAGAGCCTGATCGCTTCGCGGCTGACCGTGATGCCTCGTTCGGCGAGCAGATCTTCAATATCTCGTGGCTCAAATTGAAGCGATAGTAAAGCCAGACAGCGTAACTGATGATGTCAGGAGGGAAGCGGTGGCGTTTATATGTGTTCATTCAACGATTCTACCAGTTACGGACTTTTCACTTGGCGGTACCATTTATATAGAATTTAGCTTATAAAGATTTAGATTTACTCCTGTACGTCTAATTTTCCACTTCTCGAAGGAAAATAAGTTAACTTGTCAGTATCAACGGGAGCGAGTGTGATGAAGCAGATTTACCAGGTGTCTGGAATGCACTGCGCCGGTTGCCAGGAGAGGGTTGAATCTGCCCTGGGCACCGTGGATGCAGTCAAGAATGTCATCGTCGAACTATCGGATGGCACCACAACGATTGAGACAAGCTCCAAGGTCTCGCTTGAAGATTTCCAGCGGGCCCTGCGTAACGCAAACCTAAGCTATCACATCGATCTGCCGGGCTCGGCCCCGGAGTGTCACGAGCATCAACCACCAGAACAGCCGCTCAATGGCAATGGCATCTTCTATTGCCCAATGCACTGCGAAGGACAGAAGACTTATCCTGAGCCAGGCAGCTGCGTGGTGTGTGGTATGGATTTACTGGAGCAGCCAAGCTTGCTCCCCGTCCATCTATACACGTGCCCAATGCATCCCGAGATCATTAAGGACGAACCCGGTGATTGCCCTGTTTGCGGGATGGATTTGGTCGCCAAAGAACCCGATGAAGGTACCGAGCAGAAAGCCTATCGAGAGCTCGCGCATAAAATGCAAATCGCGGTCGGATTCTCGCTACCGGTTTTTATCATAGCCATGAGCGAAATGATTCCAGGAAATCCTCTACCCGGCCTGATGCCGCAGGGCTATTGGAACTGGCTGCAATTTCTTCTCACCCTACCTGTAGTATTTTATGCCTGCTGGATGTTCTTTGAGCGGGCCTGGCAATCGATTATTACCATGAATCTCAATATGTTCACCTTGGTCGGTATAGGAACGGGAGTCGCATTCCTCTTTAGTGTGTTTGGCCTACTGTTCCCCGGCATCTTTCCCGAGGAGTTCAAGACGCCTGGGGGCGATGTGCACTTATACTTTGAAGCTACCGCCGTAATATTGACTCTGGTCCTGCTCGGCCAGTTACTGGAGGCGCGAGCTCACAGCCAGACCAGCGGAGCCATAAAGGCCCTGTTAAGCCTTGCTCCTTCTGAAACCACGCTGGTAGAAAATGGCAGCGATCGGGTCATCTCCATTCAGGCAGTAAACCCGGGAAATTTCCTGCGCGTTAAACCCGGTGAAAAAGTGCCCGTAGATGGCACAATAACTGAAGGTGGTAGCAGTATCGATGAATCGATGATTACCGGTGAACCGATCCCGGTTACCAAATCCGTGGGAGACAGCGTCACGTCCGGCACCATAAATGGCTCACAGTCCTTTGTGATGATAGCGGAGAAAGTAGGGGCCGACACTCTGCTGGCACAAATCATCAGCATGGTTAACGAGGCCAGTCGATCCCGCGCCCCCATCCAAAAACTAGCCGATAGCATCGCCAAATATTTCGTTCCAACAGTAATCGCTATCGCTGTTTTTACATTCCTTGTCTGGGCTATATTTGGCCCGCAACCTGCTCTGGTCTATGGGTTCGTCAATGCGATCGCGGTGTTGATCATCTCGTGCCCCTGCGCACTGGTCTGGCTACACCGATGTCGGTCATGGTGGGTGTCGGTAAAGGCGCGCAGTCAGGGATTCTCATAAAAAATGCCGAAGCACTGGAAACTCTGCATAAAGTCAATGTGTTGATCACCGATAAAACAGGCACCTTGACCGAGGGCAAGCCATCAGTAGATCTTATTTACTCGCATAAAGTCGGTCATGAAGAGACTCTGTTGGCTCATGTTGCCTCCCTCAGCCAGCACAGCGAACACCCTTTGTCACAGGCTGTGGTGAAGTATGCGAAAGAGCATAACGTCGCTTTAACGAAAGTGGATGACTTTGAAGCTGTAGCAGGGAAAGGTGTGGTCGGCAAGAAAGCAGATCAGCATATTGCGATGGGTAACAATAAGTTAATGGCGCAACTAGGCATCGACATCACTGATGAGCTCCGACAGAAGGTCGAAAGCCAGCAGAAACTCGGCAAGACTGTTTCCTATATTGCTGTAGAACAACATGCCCTGGGATTTATCGCCATTTCCGATGCCATCAAAGACAGCAGTAGCGATGCACTCTCCCAACTGATGGCCCGGGGTATTGAGGTCATTATGATGACCGGAGACAATCGCAATACAGCCGCAGCAGTAGCGGCCGATCTTGGACTTGAAAGCTTCGAGGCCGAGTGCCTACCACAAGACAAGCTCAATAAAGTTAAAGAACTTCATGCGCTGGGCAAGATAGTCGCTATGACGGGCGATGGCATCAATGATTCCCCCGCCCTGGCCCAGGCCGATATCGGTATCGCCATGGGAACAGGAACCGATGTGGCTATGGAGAGCGCCGAGATCACCCTGGTCAATGGTGACCTCCACGGCATCATCAAAGCCGTTCAACTGAGCGAGGCGGTAATGAGGAACATCAAACAGAACCTGTTTTTTGCGTTTTTCTATAACGCCCTGGGGGTGCCGGTCGCGGCAGGCATATTGTTCCCTGCATTCGGCATTTTGCTGTCACCGATGATCGCAGCGGTTGCAATGAGCTTCAGTTCCGTTTCGGTGATCAGCAACTCTCTGCGCTTGCGTAAACTGACTCTATCGTAGATATAATGACGAGAAGCTATAGGTGATATTCAAAAATACACGATCGTTATCGGAGGTACTGACAAATTAACTTGTCTGGATCTGGCAAAGGCAGCTTGCAGTCTAGGCTACCGCCCTGCTCCACTCTTCAAACGCACTCACCCTCAGATTCCGATAATGTCCAGCACTGACCAGATGCCTACCAAGATTGAATAGATTCGACACCTTTGCGTGGGCCGTCAAAAACCGCTGGGCCTGCCCAACTGATTTGAACTTACGCATCCCTCGCTCCCTTACCCTGGTCGTCTCATGCGATTGCTCTGCCCGATTATTCTCCTACTGCGTAGTAATGTGGATCGTCTCGGGCATCAGCTCTCGGTGCGCGACACCATAGCTTCGCAACTTATCCGTCACGATCTTCCTGGGTTCTGCACCATGTGACCTGAGTAGGCGCCTGAAGAAACGCTTCGCAGCAGCCCCATCACGCTTTGCCTGAAGATAGACATCAACGACCTCGCCATACCCACCAAAAGTAGGCGCTTGTAGGTATTCATACCCGATAAAGCGGGGCAGGCTCTCCGCCAATTCTACCAAATTCCGGCAGTTAACTTGGCGGTACCAGGAGATCTACTCACGACAGCCCTTTTGTTTGTCCTATACTTCTTAGCCCTATGGTTTTATCAGGAACTTCTCGCCGGTTGCCTGCTTGGCATATTTGGCAATATTGTCCAGCTGCAAGGCTTCTGCCAGTGACACCTCATGGGTGTAGTGGCTGGCGAAGGTTGTGGTAATTTCTGCCGCAACACGCTTGCGCATGGCTATGCTGGTTGCCGAGCCCAATTTCGCCAGCACGTTGAAGAGCAAGAAGCCGCTAACGCCCCATGCTAGACCAAAACCACGGTTTAGCGTGATGGGGCCGCGATCAAGTGCGCCATAAATATACACTTGCTTGTAAACATCGGAGCCATACACGCTGTGCTCGGTCATGTTGCGTGAGGCGGCGGCTTCCATGCAGGTAAGAATATCGCTAGCCAATTTGCCACCACCGATGGGGTCGAAGGCAATAGTGGCACCGGTAGCAATTAGCGCTGCGGTCAGGTCGGCGTAGAAGCTGTCACTACTGGAATTGATGACGTACTTGGCGCCCATGTCACGCAGTAGCATTTCCTGTTCTGGCTTGCGGACAATATTGACCAAATCGACGCCGTCGGCGATACAGATTCGATTGAGCATCTGTCCGAGGTTAGATGCGGCGGCTGCATGCACGAGGGCTGTATGACCTTCGGCACGCATGGTCTCAACCATCGCCAGTGCCGTCAGTGGGTTAACAAAACTGGAGGCCCCTTCAATGGCGGTAGTGCCCGGCTCCAGTTCCATGCAGTTTTGAACATTGGCGCATAGGTATTGACGGTAGGTTCCGCCACCAATGACCGCAACAGTTTTCCCCATCAGGCTTTGCGCGGAGGCTGATGAGCCGGCGGCAATCACCTCGCCCGCACCTTCGTTGCCCACGGGTACAGGCTTGCCAACCCGTGCCTTAAGGGCGCTCATAAATTTGGCGGGTACATCGGCACTCAGTACCGGGCGATCTGCGCTGCCGGATTGTCTGGCAGTGGTCATATCCGCCAGACTAAACATCACACCCAGGTCAGATGGGTTGAGAGGCGCAGCCTGCATCCGGACGACGACCTGGTTGTCGCCGGGCTGGGGAATCTCTATTTCGCAAAGAGAAAGTTCCAGCTTGTTGTCTTCAGTAATCGTTGAGGTGAGTTCCAGATTTGTGCCTGTCATGTTGCTTTGCTCCTGAGAGAAATTTAATTAGTAGTCCAAATTTGGGATCAACCGAAGCCGGTATATCTGCTCACGCTGTGCAGGCGATGAGAAGAGTGACACGAAGGCGGTTGCTGTGCTTGATTTACTCAGGCTTACGCAGTCTCCAGCCGTGCCTTAATGTGGGCTACAAAATCGGGCATATTGGCGGCCCGGTCGGCCTCTACGGATTGTGCGATGGTGGATTCGCTCATCATGGCGCTCCACTCTTTCATGCCCGGGATCTCGGCGAGAATGTCCCACTCAAGTTGGGTGGCGCCAAATGTGGTTACGATCGTGTTCACGTAATGCACGTAAATGTCGGCCATCGTCGGTTGGTCGCCCGCAACCCAGGGAGAAAATTGGCACAAGCGCTGCATGGCACCAATCCCTCGATTCAGGACCTGGCGTACTTCGTCCTGAACAGATTCGGGGGCCGGCTTTCCGCCCAGTGCATAGGGGATTAATCGTCGGCTGGGCAGTTCCAGGTAAAGCTCCGATACCTTCATAATCTGACGAACGGCTGCACGGTCACCGGGCTCGGTAGGGTAGAGCGGCCTGGCGGGATAAGCCTCCTCGATAAAATCACAAATTACACTGGATTCGGATAAGTGTTGTCCATCTGCGGTGGTGATTGCCGGAACTTTTCCGACAGGACTTATCGCCAGCCATTCGTCGCCTCCGCCGTAAGTCAGGTTCTCGCGAAAGGGTATCTCTTTATATAACAGTACGTGCTTGACCAGGTTGTAATAGTTGCTGGCGGCAAATCCGTGCAAAGTAATCATGGAACAGTCCCTCTCAATATCGGAAAAGTGTTGAGCTACCAAGCCGGGTGGCACGTGAGCATTGTAGCGAGAGCGTATTATTGCTGTATTTTATTCGGTTATATATGGGGGTAAATGCGGTTCATTATTGTCGAAATGACAACAATAAGATAAAAATGGCGCTAAAGTGCAGAGGGGGGGCGCCCGCTACAGTGGCCCCCTTGCTAGCGGACGGTCAGTGGCGGAGACCTGGCTGGACCTCGACACTGCGGAAGACAACGATGTTATGCCCCAGATCCTCGGCAGTTCCGTCTCCTACCGGATCGCCGTCGGCCCGCAGCCGGTGCGGCGGGTCTGTAAGGGTTATTACTTGCATTGAGGACCAACACATCATCGACAAAATCCTGGCTCATCTTCGCCATCAGGAACAGGCCACCCCTACCCTACCGCTACTGCTACCGCGTGCCTGGAAAACTGCTTACCGACCTTGGCCATTTGCCCCGACAAACCCTTCAGGGTGGGCCTGCATTTGAAATGGAAAAACTCATCGGTCGTTTTATTCAGCGCAGACCGTGGTATTGCGTATCATCGACATCCAGGCCAACTTAGACTATTTTCTTGTTCATAGACGCCTCTGCTTATTGCTGGGTCACGTGGTATGGCCACCACGTCTTGGTACCCACCTATGAGTATAGACCTCGATGCTGGCGAAGGTGGGGGCGTCTATATCTTCTATCCTTCAACGTGTTG
>JBALVO010000169.1:0-6407 GCA_036961445.1 Halioglobus sp. | reverse complement strand
GTTCTCCCGTCCGGAAGTGGCTAAAATCCTCTCTGATTACTATCAGTTGCTGGATGCATGAACCATGGCCGGGAGCCCGCAATACGGGGGTTCCTGGCATTTTTTTATATATCCCGACAAATCTTTACATTGCTGCCTGATTTCCAGCGACAATACTGCTGCTGCAGAGTTTTATCTTGTGGCTATGCCCCCTATAATCGGGGTTATTATAAGTACACTACAGACTTGTTTCTGTTGGGAAAATAGGGAGTGAGCGTTGCCGGCCCAATGGCTAAGCAGTACCAGTGATCTAACTGGGCGTGTAACCCATGTTCTGGAGGGCGCTTTGCATAGCATGGCCCAGCCGGTTCGCGTTGCCCGGTTGCGCCAGCTGGCAATGGTGCTGTTTGCCCTGTGGGCGGTACTGGCATTATCGCGACTGGTCTGGTCCCTGTTTCCCGCCTCTGATGTTGCTGTTCCTGCTGATATCGTGGTACTAAATCCTGTGGCTGCACAAGGCGCTAGTGCCACCTTTGATGAAGTAGATATCGAACGCCTCCGGTCCTGGCACTTGTTTGGCGAGGCTGGAGCGGAGGTTGCTACCGGTGTCGTCGAAGAAGAAATAGTGGCCAGTACCACCGCCAGGGAGGGCATCGAAAAAGGCGCCAGAGAGACACGGCTGGATTTGAAGTTACGCGGCATCGTCGCGTCCACTGACGAAGGGTTGGGCTACGCGGTTATAGAATACAAATCGAGCCAGGACATTTACGCAGTTGAAGACAAGCTGCCGGTGTCCGGGCAGGTGGTGTTGGCGAAAGTAATGCCTACCCAGGTCGTGCTGGATAATGGCGGCACCTATGAGTTATTGCTGTTGTTCGAGGAGTTTGAGCTGGGTAGTCAACTGGCATCGCAGCCAGAACCTGCCATCAGGAGAAAACTTGCCGCTAAGTCATCGGTCGCACCAGGGCAGATTGATAAACGCGCGGATGCACAGGCAACATCGTTGGCGCAGAGTTACCGGCAACGCCTGTACCAGAATCCGCAGTCATTGGCAGAAGTGGTCAGTGTCAGTGCTGTGCGCGAGGATGGAGAGCTGCTTGGGTATCGAATCGCCCCGGGGAAAGATCCTGCACAGTTTACGCAACTTGGCTTCAAACCCGGAGACCTGGTGACCGGAATTAACGGTATCGCCCTGGATGATCCGGCGAATACCATGCGACTTTACCAGGCTATGCGTTCAGCCGGCGAGGCGGTATTTGATCTACAACGAGACGATCAGCAGCTCACGCTCAGTGTGAACCTGGATGGCGGTGTGACTCCGTGAAACTTAGAAAAGGGACGAAATGTTAGTGAGAGTCTTAACCCGGTTCGTGCGAGCGCCCATCCTCGCGGCTGTGCTGGTGTCGCTGTGGGGCATCGCCCCCCTGTCGGCGCAGGAATATACGGTTAACTTGAAAGAGACCGATATCCAGGAGCTGATTAAGTTTGTAGCAGAGGCCACCGGCAGAACTATTGTGGTGGACCCCGCCGTTAAAGGTAAAGTGAAAGTGGTGTCCTCCAAGCCGGTTTCGCGCGAGGAACTTTACGAGCTGTTTCTGTCGATACTGGAAGTACACGGTTATACCGCCGTGACCTCTGGTGGTGTGGTGCGGGTGATCCAGAGCAAGGATGCCCGCTCGGCACCGGTGGGGGTAAGTAATGGTGACAGTGGCAAAACCAGCGATGAGTACGTTACCCAGGTGATACGCCTGGAAAACATCTCTGCGGCCAAGCTGATACCAGTATTGCGCCCACTGGTGCCGCAACAGGCGCACATGGCGGCCTATGCCCCCAGCAATGCCATTATTATTTCTGACGTTTCGGCCAACATTGACCGGATACGCAACATTATCGAGCGTATGGACAAGTCTGCTGTGCAGCAAACCGATATCCTTAAGTTACGTTATGCGGTGGCTGAAGACGTGGTGCGAATGTTGGATCAGCTCACCAAGTCAGAGGCCAAGAAGGGTGCCGAGTCGGAGGTGCTGTTGGTGGCAGATTCACGTACCAACAGTGTGCTGGTCAGTGGTGATGAGCTGGAGCGCGCGCGTATCCGCAAGCTGATTACACATATGGATACGCCATTGGAACAAAGCGGTAACGTTAAAGTGATCTACCTCGAATATGCAGATGCCGGGGAGCTTGCCGAGGTGCTGACCCGTGTTATGCAGAATATCAATCAACTGGATACAGGCGATAGTAAAAAGCAGCCGCGTTCAGGCAGTAACACCTCCACCATCGAGGCAGATGAGGGTACCAACGCCCTGATCATCACTGCTGATGCGGATGAGATGGCGGCAGTGGAGGCGGTTATCCACCGCCTGGATATTCGCCGTGCCCAGGTGCTGGTGGAAGCTATTATCGTGGAAATGGAACTTATCGATGGTCAGGACCTGGGGCTGCAGTGGTTGTTTGCTGAAGACGACGGCTTCTACGGTAGCAATATCAACGCGGGTGATGCCCGGGCGCGCAGCATCGCCGAGGCCGTATTGCCGCCCAGCGACAATGATGCATCGACTGATGACGGAGTCGATCTGGGCTCACTGGCCGGCGCACTGGCCAGTACACCGGGCCTGTCTATGGGGTGGGGTACCATAGACGACGACTTTTCCATGACAGTCATTCTCAATGCACTCAAAGAACAGACCAACGCTAACATATTGTCCACACCCAGCCTGCTTACCCTGGATAATCAGGAGGCCTATATAACCGTGGGTCAGAACGTGCCCTTTGTTACCGGCTCCTACACCAATACCGGGACTGGCGGCGACGGTGCACAAAATCCTTTTCAGACAATCGAACGCGAGAACGTGGGAATTACCCTGACCGTGACCCCGCACATTAACGAGGGTGATTCGGTGGTGCTGGATATTGCGCAGGAAGTCTCCAGCCTGAGTGGTTTATCCGTGGTTGCATCGGACCTGATTACCAATGAACGCAAGATACAGACCAAGGTTTTGGCGCAGGATAATCGAGTCGTCGTGCTCGGCGGTCTGATCAAGGACGACGTGCAGGATGCGTCCCAGAAGATACCCTATTTGGGCGACATACCTTTCCTGGGCAGGCTTTTCCGTACGGATGCGGTAAAGGTGACCAAGAGTAATTTGTTGATATTTATTCGCGCTAGCATCATTCGGGATAACGAGCAGTTGGCTGGCGCAACCGCTGACAAATACCGTTATATTCGCGATCAGCAGGCCATCCGCCGAGAGCGTGGCCTGATGTTCCTGGACGATGAGAACCTGCCGATGCTGCCTGAGTGGGAGTCGGAGATCAAAGCCCTGAAAACTATCCAGGAGGAAGACGCGAAAGCAAGAAAAAACAGCGCCAGCGATGCTGAGGCTGACACCGCTGAAGCAGCGCCGGCTGCCGCAGCGCCGGCTGCCGCAGCGCCGGCTGCCGCAGCATTGGAGGACACTTGACGGCATTGGCCGACATCGAGCCCCAGGCGATGCCCGTTGCTGCGGCAGCCGGCGCTCGACGCAGTCTGCCGTTCACTTATGCCAAGCTCTACGGCGTATTGCTCGATGATAGCGGCGACCAGGTGGTGATAGTGCATCAGGGCCAACCCGATATAAGTGTGTTGACCGAATTGAGGCGCGCTCTGGGTGGTCCCTTCAGGTTGCAGAGCGTATCGGATGCTGAATTTCAGCGGCGTCTGACCCTGGCTTACCAGCGCGATAACAATGAGGCGGTGCAAATGGCCGAAGACATCGGTGCCGATGTCGACCTCAGTCGTCTGGCAGACGAAATTCCCGAGTCCGCCGATCTCATGGATGCGGAGGATGATGCGCCGATAATTCGCCTCATTAACGCCATCTTGTCCCAGGCTGTGCGCGAGCACGCTTCGGATATTCATATCGAGACCTTCGAGGATCGTCTTAGTGTGCGCTATCGGATCGATGGCATACTGGCAGAAGTATTGTCGCCCAAGCGCATGTTGGCGCCCCTGCTGGTGTCACGTTTGAAGGTTATGGCAAAACTCGATATCGCTGAAAAGCGGGTGCCCCAGGATGGTCGAATTTCAGTAAAAATAGCGGGCCACGCGGTGGATATTCGCATGTCTACCATCCCCTCGGCACACGGTGAGCGCGTCGTTTTGCGCTTGCTCGATACGGCGGCGGGACAATTGCAGTTGTCCCAGCTGGCTATGAATGAACAGGTGCTCGCGGCTTACAAGAAGTTCCTGCACAGTCCCCATGGCATTATCCTGGTGACCGGGCCGACCGGTTCGGGCAAGACCACCACCTTGTACGCGGGACTGTCACATATCAATGAAGCGACGCGCAATATACTCACGATTGAAGACCCGATCGAATATATGTTGCCGGGAGTGGGCCAGACCCAGGTGAATAGCAAAGTCGATATGACTTTCGCCCGAGGACTGCGCGCCATTCTGCGACAGGATCCTGATGTGGTGATGGTGGGGGAGATTCGCGATCTGGAAACCGGGGAAATTGCGGTACAGGCTTCCCTTACCGGACACCTGGTTTTATCGACGCTGCACACCAATACGGCTATCGGCGCGATCATGCGCTTGAAGGATATGGGCGTAGAACCGTTCCTGGTGTCATCAAGCATGTTGGCAGTGATGTCCCAGCGCCTGGTGCGATTATTGTGTAATGAATGTAAGGAAGCGGTTGTACCCAGCGCGGGGGAATATGAACTGCTGGGTTTGGCTGCTGGCGATGCCGAGGTTACCTTGTTCCAGCCTCAGGGTTGCAAAGACTGTAACTACACTGGGTACCGCGGGCGTACCGGTGTTTATGAATTGATTGAAATTGACGAGACACTGCGCCTGATGATTTATGAAGGGGCCAGCGAGCAGGAGATGTTGCGCCATGCACGGCAGCATTATCCCGGCATAGAAGAAGATGGTCGGCGCCGCGTATTGGCGGGAGAGACCAGTATTGCAGAAGTTATGCGCGTGACTTCGGTCGGCTGATTGCGGATTACTGAGCTATGACGGCGTACCGGTACCGGGCACTCAACAATGAGGGAAAACTCGTCAAGGGTGTGCTCGAGGGTGACTCCGAGCGCCAGATTCGTTCACAACTCCGCAGCCAGAGTATGCGCCCGGTGGAAGTTGCCGTCGCTAACCGCCAGGCTGCCACTACTAAATCCAAGTGGCAGCTCCCTTTTCTGCAATCGCGCATCAGTGCCGGTGACCTGGCTATGCTCACCCGGCAGCTCGCTACCCTGGTGCAATCCAATTTGCCGCTGGACGAAGCTCTGCAGGCGGCGGCTGAGCAGAGCCGCAGTAGTCGCATTAAGGGTATGTTGCTGCAAGTGCGCTCCCGAGTGGCTGAGGGCCATACCCTGGCCTACGCTATGGCGGAGTTCCCGCAGGCGTTCAACGAGATGTATCGCGCCATGGTGAACGCCGGTGAGCACGCAGGCTACCTGGGGCCAGTGCTGGAGCAGCTTGCCGATTACACCGAGCAGCGCCAGTACACTGGACAAAAGCTACAGATGGCTATGATCTATCCTTTTATCCTGGTGGGAGTGGCCATTGCCGTGGTGGTGGCATTGATGGTCTTTGTGGTGCCGGAGTTGGTGGGCATCTTTGCTCACAGCCGTCGTGAACTGCCGGTGTTGACCCGCGGACTTATCATTACTAGTGATTTCTTTCGCGAATATGGTATCTGGTTGTTGTTTGGCCTGGTGGCTCTGGCCGTGATTGCCAGGCGATTGCTGAACAACCCGCGGCGCAGGAAGCGCTGGCACCGCTTACTGCTAAGTACGCCGGGCATATCCCGATTATTGGTGGCGCTGGATACTGCGCGCTTCGCTTCGACTTTGAGTATATTAATGGCCAGTGGTGTCCCTTTACTGGAATCTCTGCGTATCGCCGGACAGGTGTTGACCAATCTTGTGCTACGCGAGGACAGCATCGTGGTGGCTGAGCGCGTGCAGGAGGGCAGCAGCCTGCATCGAGCCTTGCAACACAGTGGTCGTTTTCCTCCAATGATGGTTCACATGGTTGCCAGCGGTGAAGCCAGCGGTGAGTTGGAAACCATGCTGGAACGCTCTGCGACCAACCAGGAACGTGAGCTGGAAATGACCCTCGGAACCATGATGAGTCTGTTTGAGCCACTGATGGTGGTTTTTATGGGCGGCATGGTGTTAACCATTGTGCTGGCTATACTGCTACCAATATTCGATTTAAATACTATGGTGAAATGACCTATGAAAGTCCCCCGCAAACACCCAGCAGCGCAGCATGGATTCTCCCTGGTGGAAATTCTGGTTGTGCTGGTAATTATGGGATTATTGATCAGTGTGGTTGCCCCCACTGTACTGAACCGCGCAGACGAAGCCCGGGTGCAAAAAGTACATGCAGATTTTAAGGCCATAGAAACCTCGCTTAAAATTTACCGCCTGGACAA
>JBALVO010000168.1:0-6417 GCA_036961445.1 Halioglobus sp. | reverse complement strand
CCTGGTAACTCGTATTCATGAGGAGATTTGCTCACAACAGCCCTTTTATTTGTCCTATATTTAAAGACGCTTCAATTTCTTCTGTCGTCAAATCTAAAATTCCTGTCGCCTTATACAAAGTTTGTCCTCACTGGGCTGTCTATACTGGAAACCGTTAAAGAGACTTCTCCAAATACACCGGTTGACAGAGACAGGGTTGATAAAATGAATGACAAATTTGAAATTATAGCGCCTGCCAAGGTATTCATTACAGGCGCTAACGGATTTATTGGCCGCGCACTGGCCCGCCGGTATCGCGAGCTGGGATCCGAGGTTGGCGGCATTGATTTCAAGGCCGATCCCGAGTGGGGGGTGGTAGCCGGCGACCTGACCAAGCCCGGCGACTGGAGCGATGCGCTACGTGGCACGACAACGGTAATTCACTGTGCCGCTCTTGTATCCAATACTGCGACTATGGATAAGGCCTGGGCGGTCAATGTCAAGGCTACTGCCGATCTAATCACTGCAAGTGCCGCCGCAGGCGTGGATCATTTTGTGCAATTGTCGTCTGTTGCGGCTTGTGGATTTGATTTTACCGCCAGGATAGGGGAGGAGCACCCGCTGCGTCCCAACGGTAACACCTATGTGGACACAAAGATTGCCTCGGAGCACATCGTATTGGCCAGTCATGCCCAGGGCCTTATCGACTGTACCATCGTTCGGCCGGGTGACGTGTATGGCCCCGGTTCCCAGCCCTGGGTAGTGACTCCTATTGAAATGATGAAGGCCGGTAAATTTCTGCTCCCTGCCCACGGACAGGGAATTTTCAGTCCTGTGTACATTGATGACATGATCGAGGGTGTAGTCTTAACCACAACCCGCAAAGAAGGTCGTGGTCAAATATTCACTATTGGCGGCGGTGTCGAGGTGACCTGTAAGGAATTTTTCAGGTATCACGCAGATATGGCCGGATGCAGCGCTCCGCGCACGATGGGCCTTGTGCCCGCCCGAATCCTTGCTGCAACCGTGGGCGCCGTGACGCGCCTTTTTGGGGGTCAAAGTGAACTGGGCAGGGGTACGATGGATATGCTGTCGCGCAAGGCCGGCTATTCCATAGAAAAGGCGGGCCGACTGCTGGGATACGAACCACAGGTCGATCTGGATGAGGGTATGAGACGCTCGAAGGGGTGGGCGCGGGGTACGGGTTTGATTTGAGATGGACTCTTGTACGCGCTGCAAATATTTTAGTGCTTAGCCTTCCAGCGCCCCTCCCACCTGCTAGATTTTTGAAGTAAGGAGATAAAATGTCGAACAAACAATTATGCCAAGTAGGATTTTCTTGCCTGAATGCCGGTCAGTTGAGGGACTGGTACCGCGACTGTTTCGGCATGGTAAAGTCTGGTGTCTTAACCGGCTTTCCGCCCATGTCCACCGATCGCATTCAGGGGATTACTCCCAACCCGATCGAAAAAGTCAGTTGGCTGGTTGAACGGCAGGATTTTTTCCAGCTGGAGTTTTTCCAGTTCTATCGTCCCAGATCCAAACCCCGACCCAGCGATCGACGCTTCTGTGATATCGGCTACAGCATGGTGGGCTTTCATGCGAGGAACTTTGACAAGGTCCTGGCGATGATAGCAGCCAACAGCGATCGGCCCTTGCCGGCTCCTGTGGGTGCCCGGGGTGACCGGCGTATATGCTTGCAGGATCCGGAGGGTAATTGGGTTGAAGTTATGGAGCGCGATCCCTTAAGCCAGATTGAAGGCACGGATCCGGGTATCGTCCGTCCCGAACTGCTGACCGCGACCCGCTTTATGCGCTTATCGGTTCCGCAGCTCGAAATCACACGAGATGCGTTCATCAATGGCATGGGTCTGTCCGAGGTGGAAGACTTCCGGTTGCACACACAAGAGCACGAGGCCCTGTGGGGGCTGGAAGGCGCCGAGACAAAAACAGCCCTGCTGCGCGGCCGTAATTTCCTGGTGGAAGTGGTCGAATACCAGAGCCACGACCCCAAACCGTGGCCCAATGATTATCAAATTAGTGACCAGGGCTTCATGAATATAGCCTTGGGGTATGCTGAAACTCGCGATTTTGATCGGGAATTCACCCATGCTACAGCGAACGGTATGACCGCCAACGGTAAGCCGGTCGATATTGGCATCTTCCGTGTGATGTACGTTAACGACCCACAGGGGTTCAGTTTCGAAATGCTCAATGCTCGCAAAAGGCTGTGGTCCATGAGCGGGTTCAATGTCGGCGGACCCTATGTAGAAAATGAAATCGTCATTGATGCCCCGGTAAGCGACACCTGGAACAGGCTGATCGACCACGAGGGAATAGGCGATTGGAGTCTGTTTACAAGCAAACTGCTGCGCCCTGGACAAGACTCGGTCAACGGCCCCGGCTGCGTTCGCGAATTAACTGCTTTCGGTGCCCGCATTACCGAGGAAGTGGTTGCCTGGGACGAGGGCAGGCACTACGCCTACCGGCTTCGAACCGGTGCTCCTTTCCGGTGGCACCGGGGTGATGTCTTTGTAAGCGAGGAACACGGCAAGACCAGGGTGCGCTGGGCCATACGTTTCGAATCGCGTATTCCCTTCACCGGCAAGATTACGGCGTGGCTGTTACAAAAAGTATTCGCCAGCGCGCTAAAGAATCTGAAGTCGCAACTGGAGAGATCATAGGTGTGGAACTGTCGCTTTTAATCAAGTAAGTGTCGCGTTTTATAAAGCACAAAAAATGGAATCTACCTATCCTTACTGTCAGTTAAGTGAGCAATCAACTATCGAAAACGGAGAAATACTATGATTAATGAATCCATGAGCATTATGCGCGACGGCGAACAGGATTACCTGCCGATTCCTCTGCCCGGCGCAGAAGGCGTCTTCGTTAAAGTATTGAAGGCCGATGAGAAGATGGATCGCGTCGTCGTCAAGATCAAGTTTAATCCGGGCACTCGCATGCCGCGGCACAATCATCACTGTCGGGCAATTGCCTACACCATCAGCGGTAGCTGGGAATATGACGAGGGCGCCTTCTCCGCCGGTGAGTCTGCCTGGGAGGATGAGGGTAATGACCACACGCCCTGGAGTGACGAGGGTGCCGAATTGTTTATCGTGTTTGATGGTAAAGAGGGGCGCTATCTGGACAATATCCTGCCGGACGGGACCATTGTAAAACTGGACATGCCGTTCCTGAAGGCGTTCGAGGGGCTCTCTCTGGCAGAGGCGGCGCAGGTCGATGCTCAAAGCCTGGTGGAAATTATTCCTCCGGCGGCTTGATAGGAGCAGTTGCCTGCGATATGTGGGCGCGATTGATTCGATAACTTCCAGGAGCAGAGATATGGCAGGAATAAAGAACCCAAAGACTTTATTTGTGAGCGGCGGAATGAGCGGTATTGGCAAGGCTCTGGCCCATGAATATGTGGGGCGCGGTGCCAACGTCGCAATCTTTGACCTGGTTGTTGAGGATGCCGTGCTACAAGAGCTGGATAACGCCAGGCAAAATAAAACCCAGCAAATAGTCGCGTTCCAGGCTAGTGTGACGGACTTTGAGCAATTGGCGATCGTCGTCGGGCAAGCTGTGGAGGCAATCGGTCCACCTGAACTGGCCATCAATTGTGCGGGCATACAACGGGCACAGCCATTCGGTGAATTGCCGCGGGAAGACTTTGAGCTGGTCGTCCAGGTTAATATGTTTGGCTCGCGCAACTTTGCTGCCGCGGTATTACCCAGTATGCAACGAGGTGCGCGATTGGCGCTGGTAGCGTCTATGGCGGGGTTTGCTGCTAACTACTCTTATGCGGCCTACTGCGCCTCGAAGTTCGGGGTCGTTGGCCTGGGCAGGGTACTGAGACTGGAGTGCAAACCCAGGGGTATCGACGTCAGCCTGATTTGTCCGCCGGAAGTCGACACGCCGATGGTGGTCCAGGAAATGAAGAATATGCACCCGGTTTCTCGCAGACTCAAGGATATCGGCGGTTCGCTATCGGTGCAGGAGGCCATGCGGGGCATTTTTGCCGGCCTGGACGCGGGCAGGAGTGTCATCATTCCCGGCGTAAAAGCCAAGCTGACGTATCTTTGTAATCGCTATTTGCCTGATTTTATTATGAATGTTGTAGTTGACCGTATTGTGCGGTCCGAGCTGAAAAAGATGGAAGGCTACAACCGTTCGCCCGACGGATTGTCACAATGACAAAACGGGTCTACATAACCGGTGGCTCCAGTGGCATCGGCCTGGGCCTGGCGCATTTTTACGCGAAGAGGGGCGACGATATTGTTCTTCTGGCGCGGGATCAGGAAAAGCTGGATGCAGCTGTAAACAGCTGCAATGGCATGTCGGTAAACTCCAGCCAGGTCATCGAGGGAGAGTCGCTGGATATCACGGCCTACCATAGCCTATCGGCGGCAATGGAAAAGGTGATAGCACGTAACGGCCTGCCTGACCTGTTGATTCTCTGCGCCGGCGTTGCCGGTAACAAGAGGTTTCTCGATACCAGCGCCGAGGAGTTCGACCGTATAGTCGATATCAACCTGGCTGGCAGCCGGGAGATGGCCCGGACAGTGCTTCCCGGCATGCTACAGCGTGGATCAGGCCAGGTTGCCTTTGTGTCGTCGATGGCCGGACTCATCGGTCTTTATGGTTACGGCGCCTACTCTGCTTCCAAATTTGCGGTTACTGGGTTGGCACAGGCCTTGAGGCAGGAGTTGGCTGGCAGCGGGGTAAGCGTACACTTGGTATGTCCGCCTGAAGTGAACACTCCGATGATCGCCGCCGAGAGCCAGGAGTCCGTGCCACAAACACGTTTTCTAAAAGATCTGGTTGGTACCATGGAACCCGAGGTGGCAGCAACAAAAATTGCACGGGGCATCCGCAAACACAAAGCAGTCATTATTCCCGGCGTCCGTGCCAGCATGATGGTCTGGACCGCACGTCACTTCCCCGAATTGTTTGCCAGGAGCTCTGAAATTTTGTTGCGCTGGAAATTTTCGTGACTGCCGCTTATGAGGTATTGAGCAGCGCAATTTGATTGGTTGGCCGTATGCCACGCACTCTGAGAGTGCTTGTATTCGGTCCAATCACTGGATTAGCTCGCAGCCTGCTTTTTCTTCCACTCCCTCGGAGACATGCCATGGTGCTGGCGGAATGCGTTGGAGAATACGCTTAACTCCGAATAACACAGCATATCCGCCAGGGTAGTAAGCGAACCGTTAGACTCGCGCAGATAGCGCTGGGCAATGTCAAAGCGAACATCCTCCAGCAGGTTCTTGTAATTGGTGCCCTGCGCTTTTAACTGCCTTTGCAGGGTGCGTTTGTTGATTGCCAGACAATTGGCAACCCGCTCGATGGAGCAATCGCCCGTCGTCAAAGCCTGGTTGATGAGATGCCGAATCTTGTCGCAGTAGTCATCGCCAAAATTCAGTTGCATGTTGCCCAGGTGTTCAACCAGTACCTGGTGCAGTTGGGGATTGGCTTCTCGTATGGGGGCATCCAGCATCGCCGCATCAAACGCCATGGTCATGGAATCCCAGTTGAAGTGGAGGGGGCAGTTAAAACGCGCTTTGTAGGGCCTGGTATCCTGCGGAGGGGCATGGGGCAGATAGACCGCCTGCGGTGACCATTTGGGGTTCGATAACAGACGCATCAAATCGATACCGATACCTGCCACCAGATCACTTTGCTGCCACATCGGTGCATAGCCATCCAACTTGCAGGTGAAGCGCCAGTATGCAACGCCGTTCTCCACGCTAAGGGAAAGTGTTGCCCCCTGGTTGTGATGAACAAAATGTGTGGCGAGCTCCCGCAGGGCCGTGCGCAGGTCCGGTGCCTGCTGAACAACAAAACCCAGTGCGCCGAGTATGCCAATGTCCTGCTGCTTTGAAAGGCGCAGGCCAAAATGCTGACAACCGGTGGCTCGAGCGGCTTCTTCCAGAAGTAACAGGTAGCTGCGGTAGGAAAACCAGGAGTCCGGGTCTTGTTCCGCCTCGATTAGCCCGGTGCGGCGTAACAGCGTATCGGCATCGCCACCGAGTTCCTCCACCGTGGCACGGATACCTTGCAGGGCTGAAGCGCGAACCAGGTAATCTGTCATTGGCTTTTAGTAGTTATGAGTGCCTGTCGTGAAATATCAAGTATTAGCCACCATTAGTCAAGTTCCCGCTGTAACGAACTCCCTGGCCGGTATTGGCAACTTAACTTCTCGAGGCCTGAGTAATTGAGTATCAGGTCTCAGGCTACCGCCCTTCCCCATTCTGTAAACGCACTCATCCTGAGATCCCGATAATGTTCAGCCCGAACCAGGTGCCTGCCCAAGATTGAATAGATTGCTGACCGCAGCATGCGCACCCAGAAATCGCTGAGCCTGACCCATCGACTTGAACCTTCGCATCCCCCGCTCTCTCACCCTGGTCGCCTCGTGTGACTGCTCTGCCCGATTAT
>JBALVO010000167.1:0-6461 GCA_036961445.1 Halioglobus sp. | reverse complement strand
CGTTTCTGGGCGGTTACAATCACCTCTTCCAGTTGTGCGCTGGCGTTGACACTAATAAGAGACGCGGTAGCAACCGAGACAGCAAAGGCTAGCGACTTCTTCTTTATTGAACGGTGTGAGGTCATAACAGATCCCTACTTATAATTATAGTTAGTCAGGGGTTAAAACCTTGCAAACAATTAAAGCGGGCTTCTTTAGCGCTCACCGGTAGATTCATCCATGTACGCGATATCGCACGCGCTCTACCTGGCACTTTCATTATTCTATTACAGGCTTTATACCCTTTTATTTTGTAACACTCAGAAACTACAACCAGTTCACTCGAAGGTCAACAATTAAGTTGCCTAAAAAGTTCACCTTGGGGAAATACGATATACTTGGCGCGGGCACACTTCCACGGCATGCAACATATGAAAACAGCTCTCGTCATTGGCGCTACTGGCGTCACCGGCAAACATATCGTCAGCCAGCTGCTGACGCGTTCAGACTATGACCAGGTTGTCGCTTTTTCGCGCAGGGCGCTGCCCGTGACACACAGCAAACTGGTAAACCATCTGGTGGACTTTGACCACATTGACGATTGGGCCGACCTGCTTCGTGGCGACGACCTGTTCTCGGCCCTGGGCACCACACGCAAGCAGGCTGGCAGTAAGAAAGCCCAATACAAAGTGGACTACAGCTATCAGGCCGATGTGATGCACGCGGCGGCGGGCAATGAGGTCTCTCGGGTCTTTCTTATTTCATCACCGCAAGCGTCAGCCGAATCACCCTTCTTCTACAATCGCATAAAAGGCGAGCTCGACGATTTCGCCGCAACACAGGGATTTCAAACCTTAGTCTATTTCAAACCGTCCATTATATTGGGAGACAGGCCCGACAAACGCGTGGCCGAAAAGATCGGTGGTGCGCTCGCAGCAGGCATAGCAAAGTGGGTACCTGGCGCCAGCCGGTACCGACCCATAAGCGGTGAGCAGCTGGGTAACGCGATCGTAAGCTGTGCCTGTAGTAACATACCCGCTGGCGCCCACACCTACGAACTGGATGAAATCTTTGACTTATTGCCCGAGTGATCAGGTAGTAAACGGATTAAATGAAAGCGTATAAGCCTGACGTGCTGAAAACAGATAGCAGTGCGTCGCGCTACTCCTGCATACCGTGATACAACAAGCGGATCAATAGACGCACGCCGTCGTTGTCCTTGAGCTCGGCATAACGCGGTCCCTCGCGCTTACCAATATCGCGAATGTCGGCCATCAGCTCCGGGTGAAACTGTGCCGTAAATGACCGCCTGATCGTATGCGTTTCCCAATCCTTGTAGTAAATACAGGTGGTAGAGACTTCGGTCCAGTGCTGCGCATTCACCTGTGTCTGCGACAGAATCTCAACCGCGTAGGGCAGGCTCAGCATCCAGGACAGTCGACTCACCGCCAGCTTATAGCGAATGGGCACAATAGTGTCGTGCAACAGCTTGTAGGCCCAATTGGCGAATAATACAGCCTCCTCGTTGACCTCATCGCCGTGGAACATCTCGATATTGAGCTCGCGCTCCATTTGCAACATGGTATCGATCACACCCTCGAGCTCGTCTGCTATCAGGGCGTGGGCGTCATGTAATTTACCGGGTACGTGCCGGGTCGCCGGGTTGCGCTGGTAGGCCTGCAATCGCCGGGTACCCACTTCGATTTCTTCATTTGGAGCAACGGCGAACAGGGTGTCATGCCAGCCCAGCGCAATCGTTTCTCCCCCTTTTATAACCGGAAGCGTTTCTGCGACCTCGGTGATTTCCTTACAGACCCGCTGCAGCGATGCCAGAGCCTGGCCCTCAACATCCATGGGTAGATAGCTCAGGCTGGACACCTCACGCATCGCCCTTTTTAACAAACGAATATGTGAGACCGCCGCTAATTGGTGCCCCAGGCAGATGAAAATAGCCGGCCCACTACTCGCCGTGCGATGGATAAGTAACTCATCCGTAACAGAGCAAATATCTTCCAGGCTGGCGTTGCTGCCATCAAAGCTACTGGCGTCGTGGACCGACGGATTACCACCTTGCACTACGGTAGCAATACCGGCACTGAGAATATTGGCCAGGCGCTGGGGATTGACCACACCACTTTGCCACAGTGGATATAAAATCGTATCGGCATCGGCGACCTGCTGCAAAATGTAGGCGACATTCTTTGAGGCCCGCACTGCCTCCCCCTGCACGTTAATGCCCACGTTTTGCCAGGGCTCGATAATCGACACACTCTGGCGGTATATCTCCGGCAGGCCCAGCAGGCAGTCCAGTTCAACGCCAGACTCAATCACCTTTTCCAAAGGGGGCGCCACACCCCATTCGAACAATCGGCCATCCACCAGCGCGTCACGCCCCGGAAAAGGCGTTGGCGCGACCCGGTCGTTCAGGAAATAACCCAGCAAGGCATGCACCGACTGCGGTGTGGCGGCATGCTGCCCAAGAATTCCCGGCTTAGTGCGCCAGCCGAGGCGCTCCAGCATATTCGCGGGCCTGCCTTGTTCAGCACTGTTGTTTGATCGGTTCATCCCAGCGCCAAAACTGCTATTTGATAAATAGCATTTCCTGGTACTTGGGTAACGGCCACAACTCGTCGGCTACTGCGGTCTCAAGCACATCGGCGTGCACACGCACCTGGTCCATCAGAGTGCGAACCGTACCGGCGCAATGCGTCATATGCTCTTCTGCAGTAG
This sequence comes from Halioglobus sp., assembly GCA_036961445.1. GTDB lineage: Bacteria > Pseudomonadota > Gammaproteobacteria > Pseudomonadales > Halieaceae > JBALVO01. The sequence continues at coordinate 3,752 of JBALVO010000167.1, read as the reverse complement.
CGAACCCTTCCTGCGCCAGTGCTTTGGAGAGCTCACCCACCGCCGCCATCATGGCATTCGACTGCGCTGCAATGGTTTGCATCAAGCCAGTATCCAAATCGATTTTGTATTCTGCCAGGCCCGCTGATGTCGCAGCAAGATCCGACAAATAGCTAATCGCTGCCGGATATATGGTGGTAGTTGCCATATCCACCACCAGCTTGGCTTCCACCTCAATCGACAGTATGTATTGTTCGGAATACACGTCAAAGCGGCTTGCCAGCTCTACCGGACTAAGCACCCCGGTGTCCTCAAACAAGCTGACAACAGTGGGATCTTTAAAGGCAGGCAGAGCGTCGGCGGTCGTAGGGATATTTTTCAGACCCCGCTCTTCCACAGCCATAGTGTGCCATTCACTGGAATAACCGTCCCCGCCAAACACCACATTACCGTGCAGCTCCATCAGTTCTTTCAACACGCTGATCACGGCATCTGCCTGGTTTTTACCAGCGTCAAGCTCCGACGCCAGCTTGCCGGCAATCCAGTTAAGCGAGTCTGCCAACATGGTATTCATGGCCACCAGAGGCCCGGACACTGACTGCGACGAACCCACCGCACGAAATTCAAAGCGATTACCGGTAAAGGCAAAAGGCGAGGTGCGGTTACGGTCGCCGGGATCGCGCTCAAACTGCAGGATCTGGGACAGTCCCAGGTCCATCAAACCACCGGCGGTGCTGCCGCCCAGCGTGCCCGCTTTGATGTCGTTAAATACCTTTTCCAGCTGATCGCCCAGATAGACAGATAAGATGGCCGGCGGCGCCTCATTGGCGCCCAGACGATGATCATTGGCCGCTGACGCAATCACTGCGCGCAACAATGATCCATAAAGATGCACGCCACGAATAACCGCACCACAAAAGAGCAAAAAATTCAGGTTGTCATGGGGTGTACTGCCCGGATCCAGCAGATTGCCCTGGGTAGAATTACCCACTGACCAGTTAACGTGCTTGCCGGAACCATTGATCCCGGCAAACGGTTTCTCGTGCAACAGGCACACAAAGCCATGGGTCTTGGCCGTGGCCTTGAGTATGGTCATCAGCAACTGCTGGTGGTCAGCCGCCACATTGGCCGCTTCGAAATAAGGCGCTATCTCAAACTGTCCGGGAGCCACCTCGTTGTGGTGGGTTTTCGCGGGAATACCGAGCTTGTAGAGCTGATCTTCAAAGTCCTGCATGAACACCTGTACACGCGCTGGGATCGCGCCAAAGTAGTGATCATCAAACTCCTGCCCCTTGGCCGGCGGCGCACCGAACAGCGTGCGCCCTGCCAGCAGCAGGTCGGGGCGACTATTGGCGAAGTTTGAGTCCACCAGGAAGTATTCCTGCTCTGCACCGCAACTGGAGTGTAACGTGGCGATGTCGGTTTCACCCATTAGCATCAGCAGCTTTTGAGCGGCCTCGTTCATGGCGGCGTTAGAGCGCAGCAGGGGGATCTTTTTATCCAGTGCTTCTCCAGTCCAGGACATAAAGACGCTGGGTATCATCAGGGTAGAACCATTAGCCGTCTGCATAACATACGCGGGACTGGTGGGATCCCAGGCTGTATAGCCCCGAGCAGCATTGGTCATACGCAGGCTGCCATTGGGGAAGGAGGAACCGTCAGGCTCACCCTTGATTAGCAGGCTACCGGTAAATTCGGTAATCACATTGCCATCAGGATTAGTAATTATGAAGCCATCGTGTTTTTCGGCAGTCGCGTTGGTCATCGGATAGAAGATATGGGAGAAGAATTTCACACCCTTGCTCAACGCCCAATCCTTCATCGCCGCGGCGACCATATCCGCGGTGGCCGAATCCAGCGGCGCGCCGGTTTGCACGGTCTTCTTCACCGCCTTAAAGGCATTTTTGGACAGCGATTCCTCCATTTTTGCAAGGTTGAAAACATCGCTCGCCCAGATTTTACTCAGTGGCTCCGGCATATCGACCGCCGTATTCTCGCGGTTGGTTATCTGGTAAATCGCCTTTACACGGGCTTCATTTCCACTCATTACATTTTCCTCAATATGAAAAATTGGAGACGCTGGCCCATACTGGAACAGCTAAGACAAGGTTGCTAAACAACGCTAACCTGAGACTCAAAGCAATAAGCGAGCCAAGTATTTAGGCCAGGGAAAAGAAATCGGGAAACGGTATGCGGCTAGCTGAATGCAAGACGCAAGTATCAGCAGACCTCAAGGCTTCCAGTTTTTGTGCGCGATGTGCGCGGGCTCCGATATTGATTTAGCTTTCAGGGCCTGATCTCCCAGCCATTCAAACCATTCAGCCCAGGAGGGCTGGCTCTGCTCTTCACGCAGATCTTCATTCCAGCGCCGCAGTTTTTTAACCATGGTGGCAACGATTCCCCCGGCCAGGTCCAGAACGATATCCATGGGCGCAATACGCTTGTAAGCCAGCAACCCCATGGTTTCAAATGAAGTGCACAAGGTAATAGCGGCCCGCTCATAGTCGTCGCCCAGCTCGCGCAGTTGCGCCAGTGATATGCCATCGGCAAGCGGCTGCAACAACGAGATCGCTCGGGCCAGGTCCTGGCTGTAGAAGGTTTGTGCCAGGTTTATCGCCACCGCATCCCGTTGCTGCGTGCGCAAATGCCGAATCTGAATCCAGCCGACAATGAGGCCGGTAACAATACTACCCGCGCCGATAATCTCGGCAATATTTCCCCAGGTGGCGAGGCTCAATTCATACATAAGATCTATCTCCTGACAGCCATACTATAGGCCTGATAATTTATCGATCACTTACGCTTGCAACAATTTTTTAACAACTTAACAAATGTTAATGCGACATACGCCAATCATTGTCTATTCTTACTCTTGAGCCGCGATAGCGACACCGCGTCGACGCCCAGGTATGAGGCAATATGAAACTGGGCCACACGCTCTACCAGGTTGGGTTCATGTGCCAGCAACCAGTCATAACGTTGCTGTGCGTTGCAGGTAAGTAACATGGCCTCTCGCTGTTCATTGCGTATAAACGCGTCGGCGAGCATGTCGCGATACAGTTGTGCCAGGTCCTGGTTGTGACGGGTGGCATGCAGCAGGTCGCGAAAGCGAAAGCTGATAGCCTCCGTCGGCTCCAGACAGGCAATCGTAAAGGGCGCCGGGGACGATGTTATTGCCGCACTTACCGGCCCAGTGATTTGACCGGCGCTAAAGAACGCCTTGTTGCGTTCCTTGCCATCGGGTGTGATGTAGAACAGGCGCACCAGGCCGCTTTCCAGCAGGTACAGCGTGTCACTGTGTTCGCCGGCATGAACCAGCACGTCATCGGCGCGATAGGCCTTGACGGACATGTGTTCCAACCAGGCCTGGGCGTGGGACAGGTCATCTACAGACCAGTGTTTTAGCCAGGGGGCGATGCGGGCATTAATGTCGGTGTCAGCCATGAGAAAAGTGTAAACTCTTGAACAGCCTTGTACAGGCATAACTGAGGTAAAAAAAATGACTGACGCAGCACATAATATTGTAATGAACATGAACGACTCCAACGATGTGCAACAGCAGCCCGAGGGTGTCGAGGAAATTCGTAAGGATCGCAAGAAAAAACTGGCTGCAGCGCTGCGCCTGTTTGGTAAATTCGGTTTCGATGAAGGTGTCGCCGGGCATATCACCGTGCGCGACCCCGAGTTGACCGACCATTTCTGGGTTAATCCCATGGGTAAGTCGTTCAAGCAAATCAAGGTCTCTGACTTATTGCTGGTCAGCCATACTGGCG
>JBALVO010000166.1:0-6577 GCA_036961445.1 Halioglobus sp. | reverse complement strand
GCGGCAGGTCGGCTGCCAGCACTTGCTCATTGAGCTTGTGAATGGTGGCATTGATTGGCCCCACCTCTACCACCTGGGCACCGGTGGGGGCAATGAAGCGGCCATCAGAGGTGCCACCGGCGGTAGAGAGTTCTGTCTGCAGTCCGGTAACTTCACTGATGCTGGCCACTGCGGCATCTACCAATTCGCCGCTGGGGGTGAGAAACGGCTGGCCACTCAGGTGCCAGCTAAGGTCATAATCCAGTTGCTGTGCCTGCAGGATCGCCTCGGTTCTCTGACGCAGTTGGGCGTCTGTCACCTGGGTGGAAAAGCGGAAGTTGAATTGTATTTCCAGCTCTCCCGGAATCACATTGGTAGCCCCGGTGCCACCGTTGATATTGGATATCTGCAGGGATGTCGGTGGAAAAAATTCGTTACCCTGATCCCATACTTCGCTCGCCAGTGCATGCAGTGCTGGCAATGCACGGTGGATAGGGTTATCTGCCAGGTGTGGATAGGCGATATGCCCCTGTATGCCCTTGACCGTGAGTATCGCCCCCAGTGAGCCGCGCCTGCCGTTTTTGATGACATCACCCAGTGCTGCAGTGCTGGAAGGCTCGCCTACCAGGCACCAGTCAATGGTCTGGCCTCTATTCTGCAAATAGTCTATCACTTTGATAGTGCCGTCCGCTGCGGGCCCCTCTTCATCGGAGGTGATTAAAAAACCGATACGCCCCGGGTGGTCAGGATACTGTGTGACAAATTCCTCGCAGGCCACCAGCATGGCAGCCAGGCTGCCTTTCATGTCGGCAGTGCCACGACCAAACAGCGTGCCGTCCATCAGGGTGGGGGCAAAGGGTGCGGTATCCCATTGCTCAGCAGGGCCGGTGGGCACGACGTCAGTATGCCCGGCGAAGACCAGGATAGGGCCGTCTGTGCCGTGTACAGCCCAGAAGTTTTTGACCTCGCCAAAGGGTAGTTCGGTGCAGTTGAAGCCGATGGCCTGCAAATGCTCAATCATCAGAGCCTGACAACCGGCATCATCGGGCGTTATAGACGGTCTGCTGATCAATTGGCAGCAAAGTTCCAGTGTCTTTTCCATGATGCCTGTCCCTATGCCGCTCAGTTATGAGCGTGCAGTTCCTTGTTCAATTCCACCGCAGTGCGATTAGTCAGGCATTCCACGGCGCCAGTGGTCGAGTTGCGGCGAAACAATAAATCAGATTTTCCAGCAAGGTCCCTGGCCTTCGCGGTTTCCACCGGCATTCCAGAGTTATCCAGCATGGTAACCTTGGTGCCTGCAGTGACAAACAATCCTGCCTCCACCGTGCAGCGATCACCCAGGGGGATACCAATGCCGGCGTTAGCGCCAAGTAAACACTCCTTGCCCACAGAAATGACAATATTGCCACCTCCTGACAGGGTGCCAATAGTGGAGCAACCGCCACCCAGGTCAGAGCCACTGCCGACCAGGACTCCGGCGGAAATGCGGCCCTCTATCATTCCGGGGCCCACAGTACCGGCGTTAAAGTTGACAAAGCCCTCATGCATAATGGTGGTGCCCGCGCCCAGGTGAGCGCCCAGACGCACCCGTGCCGTATGCGCGATGCGAACGCCATCGGGGACCACGTAGTTGGTCATCTTGGGGAACTTGTCGACACAGCTGACTTCCAGTACTTCGCCGCGTAAACGCGCAGCCAGCTGGCGCTGAGGAAGTTCTTTAATGTCGATGGCACCCTCGTTGGTCCATGCCACATTGGGCAGCACACCGAACAGGCCGTTCAGGTCGGTACCGTGCGGCGGTACCAGGCGATGAGACAGCAAATGCAGTTTCAGGTAACCCTCGGGCACGTTCTCTGGCGCCGTATCGTGTTGCAGCAGTACCGCCACTACCGGCTGTTTGCTGGCCAGAAACTGGGCCGCCAATGCCGCCTGTTCTGTCTCTGCCGCGGCCTCCAGCGCCGACTGCAGCGCCTGTAATTGCTGCGGACTCAGTGCTTGTGATGAATCACAGCTTGCTGCGGCCTGTGCCAGTCCCGCGGAGGGTGTCAGCAGCGGTTGCGGAAAGAATACTTCCAGCCATTGTCCGTCGTTGTTGTGGGTGCCCACGCCGAGACCAAAAGCGAATGCGCTACTTGTCATTGCAGTTCCTTTATCAATTGATTGCTCCGTTCAGAGCGTGTGTTTATTGAACAGACTTTGGTAGTTCGCGGCAGAGAAACCGGTGCAGCGCTCATGCCCGGTATCCAGCAGAGGACGTTTGATCAGGGTGGGTTGCGCCAGGATGGCGGCCAGCGCGGATTCCGCATCCATGTTGTCCCTGGTGCTTTGATCCAGTGCCTTCCAACTGGTGCTGCGTTTGTTCACCAGATTCTCCCAGCCCAATTCGGCCAGCCATGCCGCTACTGCTGCCTGCTCCAGTCCGTCCGCCCTGAAATCGTGAAATTGATACTCCACACCGTGCTCTTGTAGCCACTGGCGGGCTTTCTTTACGGTGTCACAATTTTTGATGCCGTACAGAGTTATCACGCTTGAACCTCAGCTGGTGCTGTCTTTTTGAAAGGCCGCGTAGCATAGCAAATCCACCGGTTTAGATATAGCCAGGTGGCCGCGCGCATGCCAACGCGCTTGTGCTTGTCATTCATCGGCTAGTCTCACTCGTCAGTGGCGTTGGCGGATTGGCTGCGGCTATGGATTCGCGACATTCTGGCGAACCAATGCATTATGCTTTTCGCGTTTTTTTGGGGTGTTTACGATCCGGGTAACAGGTCCGGCAGATTTCACAGACCCGCCCGTCACAGCCCCGGGCGGTGCAGTATTCACGGCCGTAGAAGATAATCTGCAAGTGCAGGCGATTCCAGTATTCCTGCGCGAACAACCGCTTCAGATCCCTTTCTGTGTGCACGACATTTTTGCCGTTGCTCAGGCCCCAACGTTGCGCCAACCGATGGATGTGCGTATCTACCGGAAACGCTGGTACCCCGAAGGCCTGTGACATCACCACACTGGCCGTTTTGTGTCCGACTCCCGGTAAGCGTTCCAGTGCCTCCATGTCAGCGGGAACCCTTCCTGCGTGTTCTTCGAGCAGGATTTCACTCAGGCGTTTAATGGCCTTGGATTTTTGCGGTGACAGTCCGCATGGCCTGATGATTGCGCGAATCTGCTCTGCTTGCAAAAGCGCCATATCGACCGGATTGTCTGCCAGCTCAAACAACGCCGGCGTTACCTGGTTGACCCGTTCATCTGTGCACTGTGCGCTGAGCAGGACCGCTATCAGCAGTGTATAAGGGTCGCTGTGGTCAAGTGGCACCGGCGTTTGCGGATACAGTTCCTGTAGGCGCTGCAGAATATATTCAACACGTTGGGGTTTAAGCACCAGGTGGATCCTATAACTTGCCGATTCGGTGGACGATACGTTGTGCCGCTTCTATGCATTGGCCGGGCTCTGCCACCAGGGCCATCCGTACGCGGTTTTCGCCGGGGTTCATACCGTTTGCCTGCCTTGCAAGAAAGCGGCCGGGTAATACAGTGACATGCTCGTTGGCGTACAGCTGGCGGGCGAATTCGGTGTCACTGCACGGTGTTGTCGGCCACAGGTAAAACCCGGCGTCGGGCGCCGCTACAGGCAAGTGACCGGCAAAGATGTCCAGCACCGCCTCGAACTTGTCCCTATAAAGCTGCCGGTTTGCCTTAACGTGATTCTCGTCGTCCCATGCTGCAATACTACCTAACTGGTGATGAATCGGCATGGCGCAGCCGTGGTAGGTGCGATAGAGCAGAAAGTCCCGCAATACCCTGGCATCACCTGCTACAAAACCAGAGCGCAGGCCGGGCAGGTTGGAACGTTTGGACAGGCTGTGAAATACCACGCAATTGCGATAGTCCGTGTTGCCCATGGCGGCGCAGGCCTGCAACAGACCAGGAGGAGGTGCTTGCTCATCAAAGTAAATTTCTGAGTAGCATTCATCACTGGCAATAACAAAGTCGTACTGCTGCGCCAGACGAATCAAGTCCTGCAATTGTGCCAGCGGTATCACTGCACCGGTTGGATTGCCGGGATTACACAGATAGAGCAACTGGCATTGCTGCCATTGCTGTTCGGTAACTGCATTGAAATCCGGCAAAAATCCAGACTCCGCAGTACAGTTAATAAAATGTGGCGTCGCTCCGGCCAGCGTGGCCGCCCCCTCGTAGATTTGGTAAAAGGGATTGGGACTCATTACCAGGGCGTTGGCATTGGCGTTGACCACCGTCTGCGCGAAAGCAAATAAGGCTTCACGGGTGCCGCTTACCGGCAGAACCTGATGCTCGGCATCAATCTCGGGTAAGTCAAAGCGCCGCTGTAGCCACCCGGCGATAGCGGTACGCAGTTGCGGCAAGCCAGCGGTGGATGGATAGTTGGATAATCGGCCCAGGTTGGCGGCGATTTCCTGCAGCACGAAAGCCGGAGAGGGATGGCGCGGTTCTCCTATGGACAAGGCGATAGGCGATTTGTCCGTCGGCGGAGACAGGTCGCTGAATAGCTGGCGTAATTTTTCAAACGGGTAGGGCTGTAGTTTTTGCAGATGTGGGTTCATGGTAAATCAGGCCGTGGCCTGCTCATCCAGTTCATTGCAAATGGCTTGTTGAATCGCGACGCATACTGCCGGGTCGGTGATGGGCTGCTGTTGTGCGTTGGTGATGAAGAACACGTCCTCCACACGCTCGCCCAATGTTTGTATTTTGGCGGTCTGTAAATCCACGTTGAATTCCAGGAAAATCCTGCCAATGCGCGCCAGCAGACCGGGTCGGTCCGGTGAGGATACTTCCAGTACCGAAACGTTATTGACCTCATCGACTGTCATATTTGTTTCGGTGGGTACGGAAAACGATTGCATCTGTCTGGGAGTGCGGCGCGCAACGATATGCGAGTTACTGCTATCACTGGCCAGGTTTTCGGACAGCTGTTCCTTGATGTGGTTCAACCTGGCACCGTCTTTCTCGATGGGCTGACCATCGGAGTCCAATACAAAGAAAGTGTCCAGGCTCATACCGTCATTAGCGCTATATATGCGGGCGTCATGAATACTCAGATCCAGATGTTCCAGTTCCGCGCAAACCCTGGAAAATAACTGGTCCTGGCTGCGCGCATGAACAAATATCTGAGTGGTATTGGCAACGCTGGAATCGATGCTGTTGCGCACCAGTACCAGGGGGTTGTCCTTGTTGTGGTGTCCGGCAACGGCTTCCGTGTGCCAGGCGATATCTTCGGCGCGTTCGCGCATGAAGTAATCCTCGCCACGCTCTCGCCACAGATCTTCGAGTTCTTCCGCGGTGAACCCGCGGTCCTCCAGTATATCGCTGGCCGCATTGCGGGTTTCGTCTATCCACGCTTGCTTGTCCACTGGGTTTTCCAGCCCACGGCGCAAAGCGCGCCTGGTTTCGGTGTAGAGTTGACGCAGCAAGCTGCCGCGCCAGGCGTTCCATAATGTGGGGTTGGTGGCATTGATATCCGCCACTGTCAGCGCGAATAAATAGTCCAGATGCTCTTCGTCCCCGGTATGCCTGGCAAATTCCTGGATAACGTCCGGGTCTGATATATCCTTGCGCTGCGATACTGCTGACATAAACAGATGATTGCGTACCAGCCATACCACTAGTTCTGTGTCGCGTGGGTCCAGGCCGTGATCCTCGCAAAAGCGCTGGGCATCAACAGCGCCAAGTTCTGAATGGTCGCCGCCGCGTCCCTTGCCGATATCGTGGTACAGGGCAGCGATATATAGCAGCTCGATCTTGCGCAATCGTCTTGCTACCCGACTGGAAACGGGAAAACGCTTTTCAAAATCAGGGAACTGGAAGCGCCGGGCATTTTTCACCACTTCCAGGGTGTGTGCATCGACGGTGTAGACGTGAAACAGATCGTGTTGCATCTGCCCGACGATAAGACCGAATTCAGGCAGGTATTGACCCAGAATGCCGTAACGGTTCATGCGGCGAAGCTGCCTGGTCATCTTGTTCGGGCCGCCGATGATTGCCAGGAAGGTTTGTTTGTTCTGTTCGTTGGCGCGGAATGCGTCGTCTATCTGGTCACGGTTGTCACGTATCAGGCGAATAGTTGGCGCCGCCACTCCCAGAATCTCCTCATGGGTAGCGCAGAGCAGGAAGACTTCCAGCAAGGCGGGAGGCGTAGTGATGAACAAGTCGTCGCTGCGGGCTTCAACATAGCCATTGCGAATCTGAAAGCGCTCATTGAGTATGCTAATTTCATCGGCCATGTCCTGTCGTAAAATGGCCTGGTCAAAGTTCTGGATCAACACTTCGTTCAATTGACTCAGCGCCAACGCCCAGCGGTAGTAAGTCTGCATAAACTGCTCGACCGCCAGTTTGTCACCGTCCTCAAAACCCCAAAGTGCGGCGAGTTGTCGTTGGTGGTCGAACAGTAAGCGATCTTCGTTGCGATCAGTGATCATGTGCAGTGCGTAGCGCACCTGCCACATGAAGTCCCGGCCATTGGATAGTATTTCCATTTCATCGGGATTGAGAAATTCCACTGCAGTGATTTTCTCCAGGGATTCCACACCAAAATGACGTTCGGCAATCCAGCCGATGATCTGTAGGT
>JBALVO010000165.1:0-6586 GCA_036961445.1 Halioglobus sp. | reverse complement strand
GTCGGGGCTTTTTTGTGCGCGGCAAAAAGAGTTACAGTAGGCACTTGCTATCGCATCAGGGACCTTGAATAAGTGCTGCTGGTTTTCATCATTAACCTTTTCGTCATCGGGCTTACGGTGGTGATCCATTATGAGTTTTTGCATCAAATCACTTTGCTGATGCCAAAACTAAAAATTCGGCATCGCTTTAGGATAGTCATGGGCGTTTTTGTTGCGCTCACTGCCCATGCCGTCGAGGTGTGGATATTCGCTATTTCTTTCTACCTGATGCATCGAGCCCCGGGTTGGGGGCGTCTGGAGGGTAACTTTGACGGCAGCCTGCTCGATTGCGTGTATTTTTCGTTCACTACCTTCACTACATTGGGCTTTGGGGACATAGAACCCTATGGCGATTTGCGGTTTCTGACAGGACTGGAGTCTCTCACTGGACTGGTACTCATTACCTGGTCTGCTTCCTTCCTTTATCTGGAAATGACCCGCTACTGGGACGAGGGCTGAGGCTGGATCATCACCTCACGGTTACCCAGCGCTCTTCATCGCAACCACTAGCGGAGCACTGACGCGAACAGCGCGTCGTTAGCTAACGACGACGGCAACCCCATCGCCGGCTTCGCGCAGCACAATCTCGCCTATCACCTGCGTATCGAGGTAGGCGCGCTGACGCAGCGCATCGCGCAGGTCCTGGGCACGCTCGGCGGGAATACCGATCAACAAACCACCACTGGTCTGGGGATCGAACACTATCTGCAAGGCCGCCTCATCCACACCACCGTCGCAACGCAACCTATCCTGCGCCTCTGCATTCGCAGCGTGCATGGTACTCACTATGCCAGCACGCAAATGCTGCAAGGCACCGTGTAACACCGGTAGCTTGTGCAGTTCAAGCCGGGCGCGCCGGTCAGCACCCAGCATCTCCAACAGGTGTCCCAGCAACCCGAAACCCGTGACATCAGTGCAGGCACTGGCGCCATACGCCACGGCCAACTCTGCCGCTGCTGCGTTGCTTTGCAGCATGACATCAACCGCAGCACTGATGTCTCGACCATCGGCCGCCAGTTGCATAGACGCTGCAAACAGGGTGCCGGTACCCAGCGCTTTAGTCAGCAGCAGTTGATCACCCGGCATCAGGCCTCGCTTGGTCAATAATTGCTGATTCGGCGCCATAGATACGCCATTGACGACAAAACCCACACTGAGTTCAGGGCCCTGCATGCTGTGGCCGCCATTTAAACAGCAATCCACCGCAGCAAATTCGTGCAGGGCTCCGGCTAATATTTGTTGTAATTCCCGCTCCAGAATAGCGGCACTGGCAAACGGCAATGTAACCGCTGCCAGTGCCGACACGGGCCTGGCCCCGCAGGCATAAAGATCACTGAGAGCATGATTCGCTGCGATGCGCCCCATCACCCAGGGATCGTTCACCAGCTGGCGTAGTACATCGAGGCTCTGTACAACCGCGCTGGAGCCGGTCGATGGAATCGCGGCGGCGTCGTCTCCCTCGCGGATACAGTGCTGTGGAAAATCCTGGCTCAGTTGGGTCAGGACACTACCCAGGGCATCTGCGCCCACTTTGGCACCACAGCCACCGCAAGCTTGTTGTTGCTGGGTATTCTCCAGTTCTGGCAATCGCCCCCAGGAGGCAGTCGTCATACTCCCGGGCAAGTTCTCAAAGCGAGACATAAATTCACGATCAATCCTGTCTTTCCAGCGCCAAACCCAGGCCCCAGTAGCGCTGAAGGGCCCACGGTCTGCGGTGGCCAGTCGTGATCCCAGGGAAATCAGGGACAGAAAACGCCGCTGTGGCCGATGCTCACGCAACGGCTTACCCAACAACTGAGCCCGTAGGTTATGTGCCAACACTGGCCCCTGGCGCACAGCGTATACACCCGCCTTGGGCCGGGGGTGGTTGACCTGCGTGGCGATATCCCCGGCAGCAAACACCCGGTCATCATCCAGCGACTGCAGGGTATCGCGCACTTTGACAAAGCCCAGTTCGTCCGTTTGCAGACCACTGGCCGCGACCCAGGGCGCTGCGGCAGCGCCGGTACACCAAAACAGCTCATCGAACGGCCGACGGGAACCGTCTGCCAACAACAGGCTTTTTGCCTCTACTTTTTCTACTCGCGCATTCAGGTGAACGCCAATGCCATGGCGCGCCAGCGCGACCAGCACGGTGCGACGCGCCCGGGCATTGTAGGTTTGCAAAATTTCGCTTGCTCCGCACCACAGGTCAACCGCAACACCACCCCCAGCCAGTCGCTTACCCATGGCCATTGCCAGTTCGACGCTGCCAGCGCCGCCACCGACCACGGCAATGCGATAATCTTTATGCGCCGATTGTGACCCTATCCGGCGGTATAATTCTTGCCAGCGCTGCCACAGGCCAGCCACCGGTTTAACCGGAACGGCGTGTGCCCTGGCACCAGGCACTGAATCCAGCTCAGGTTGCGAGCCAATATCGATACTGACCAGGTCGTAGGTGATAGGAGGCCGCCCGACCAGACACAGCTGTCGTGCAGCCGGATCCAGGGCAGTGACTTCCGCCATAAGAAAGCGCACCCCCGCCCACTGGCAAAGGCGCGCCAGATCAATATGTGCCTGTTCAAAACTATAATGCCCGGCTACCAGCCCCGGCAGCATGCCCGAATAAGGTGTGTGACTGGCCGGGGAAACCAGTGTAATGCGCAGGCCGTCCAACGGTTTCATAGCGAGCATGCGCAGGGTCAGGGCGTGGGTGTGACCTCCGCCTACCAGTACTAAATCCTTGCGAATCTCCGCGACTGTGCGCATACCCTTACCCCGAATCTGACGCCCGCGCGACGACTTCATCGCGACTGCCGCGAAATATCACTCGGCCGGTGCGCTGCGACAATTGATACTCGTACATGGGATCGTAGTATTTTTCCAGCAACGCCCCGATCCACTCCCGGTGCACGCTTAAGCTGCCGGTGTTGTGCTGCTCGGTAAAAGCGCCCGTCATCAGTGCACTTACGGCCTGGTAGCGCTCGCTACCAAGCCGCTTACGAATTCTGGACAAGTCTTCGAGCAGTTTTTCACTGTGCAGGCGCGGCCCTTCCTCGCCATGCAGCTGGGCGAAGCGGTGTCCGAGGTCCACCACGTAATCGTCTATAACAACATTAATACGCTCGCCCATGCTTTCCTCTACCACCAGCATGGGGGCCTGGGCCATCTTGTCTTGCAAAACTTCCGGCAAAAACAAACGGCCGATGAGGCGGCCCTCGTCTTCGAGAAATATGGGCTCATCTGCATGGGCCTGCATTTTCATCAAGGCGATGCTGAGGGTATTTTCGAAATCTATTTGCCGGGGCTGTGGCGTCGGTAATTGACCAAAACTGGAACCCCGGTGATTTGCCAGGCCCTCCAGATCAATACTGCGGGGCAAACGAGAAATAACCCGGGTTTTTCCGGTGCCGGTTTTGCCACTGATCAGGACAAAGGAGCCCTGCTCCACCGAGTGTTTCAGTTCTTCCAACAGGAAGCGCCGCATCGCCTTATAGCCGCCTTTGATTAACGGGTAATCGATGCCCTGCTGTTGCAGCCATTGCTGCACGGTGCGGGAGCGCAGCCCACCGCGAAAGCAATACAGATAGCCCTGTGGATGCTGCCGCGCAAAATTACTCCATTGGGCTAACCGGGCAGCCCGCAGCTGCCCTGCGACCAAATGGTGGCCAAGGGCAATGGCCTCCTCCTGTCCGTGCTGTTTGTAGCAAATACCGACCTGGGCGCGCTCATCGTCACTCATCAACGGCAAGCTGGTAGCCGAAGGAAACGCGCCCTGGGAAAACTCGGCCGGAGCCCGCATATCCATCATCGGCGCGTCAGCCAGAAATAGCGCTCGATAGTCATCGCTGTCAGGGCGGTGAGACATAAACGCCGGTTACTCCGCTTCCCCGCCAAACAACTTCATGATGCGCTCCTGCAGGCTGGTCACCGCCGCCGACATCAGGGCGAAATCCGCGTCCAGCCGGGCAGCATTATCCGCCTCGGGAATGTCCTCGTTTTCTTTCATCAACTCGTCCGCAAACTTGAGGCGCCGCAAACACAGGTCCTCAGCCAGCACCAGGGAAACCCGTTCTTCCCAGCTCAGTGACAACCGGGCGACCTGCTTGCCCGCTTGTAAATGAGTTTCCACCTCTTCACTCAACAAATCAACGCCACGACAACGCACCACACCACCGTCTTCCCCGGGTTCGCGCAGTTCACATTCTTCACCCAGCGCAAAATCGTCGGACAGATTGCGATGCACCAGCCAGCCGGTCATAGTGGCGGCGGGGGCATCGTTTACCTGGGGAAGCAGCACCGGGAAACTGCCAATGCATTCGCGCAATAAATTGAGTAACTCCTCCGCGCGGCCGGCGCTGGCGGCATCCACAAATATCCATTGGGCGGCAACATCAATATAAGCGTGCACACTGGAGGAGCGGGTGAAGGCCCGCGGTAGGCAGTCCGCCACTATTTCGTCTTTTAACGTCAGGCGCTCCTTACGGTAGACCTTACGCCCCTGTGCGGACTCAATAGCCGCTACTTTCTCTTCCAGTTGCTCGCGCACAACAGTAGAGGGTAACAACCTCTCCTCCCGCTTCAGTTTGAGCAACATACGCCCACCTGCGGCGTGCACAAATTCGCTGGACTCTGCACCCAACGGCGCCACCCAACCGGCGGACACGGCCTGGGATTTGGCACAGGGCTGGAACTCGCGTTGCGAGAGTTTCTCGCCCAGCTGCTCCGGGGAAAGATCAAAGGGACTGGTCAGGCGATATGCCCGTAAATTCTTGAACCACATGAAAGGAGACTGCCTCTGGGAAAAGCCGCAGATTGTACCCCAGCCGCCAGCCAATGCCAGTAAAGCCGAGAATAAGCCGGTAGCGACCTCACAAACACAATAAAGCACACCGGCGTACAAATTGTTAACCTCGCTGGCCCCAGACGCCGTTGTCAGTGGGCAACGAAACCGCTTTAATCTTCAGTCCCCAATGCAGCGGCCGGGGCAATGCAGAGCACGCCCGGTTACCAAGGTGTAGAGAAATGTCCGATACCGTCAAAACCAATCCCTCCCAGACCCGCAAGGCGCGCGATGTACCGCAATGGGACATGACAACAGATGTCGCCATTGTTGGCTTTGGTGGAGCCGGAGGCTGTGCCGCCATCGAAGCCGCCAACGCGGGCTCCAGCACGGTTATTTTCGAATTGGCCAGTGCCAGCGGCGGCTCTACTGCCATGTCCAGCGCCGAAATTTACATGGGCGGCAGCGGCGGCACCCGGGTACAGCAAGCCTGCGGCTTCCAGGACGACACTGAGGATATGGTCACCTATATGATGATGGCCGCCGGCCCCCAGGCTGACGAGGAGAAAATCCGCAACTACTGTGAAAACAGTCGAGCCCATTTCCAGTGGCTGGTCGACCTGGGCGTGCCGTTCAAGGACAGCTTCCACCAGGAGCGGGCCATCATGTGTCTCACCGACGACGGCCTGCTCTACACTGGCAGTGAAAAAGCCTACCCCTACGCGCAGCAGGCCAAGCCCTGCCCGCGCGGCCACAACCTCTATGTCGAAGGTGACAATGGCGGCCCGCTGTTTATGAAAATTGTCACGGATAATGTGGATAGCAACCCGGCTATCACCGTGCAATACGAATCTCGTGTGCTGACCCTGATTGTCGATGACGATGACCGGGTGGTGGGCCTGGTGGTGCGCCAGGACCAGCAAGAGCTGAATGTGCGTGCCCATCAGGGAGTAATACTGTGTGCCGGCGGTTTCGTGATGAACGACGAAATGGTGCGCAAATACGCACCAATGCTCACTGCCGGCACAGAGCCCATTGGCAACCCGGGAGACACCGGCAGCGGAATCCTGATGGGTATGTCGGTCGGTGCCGCCGCAATCAACATGCATGAAGGCTTTATCAGTCTGCCCTATTACCCCCCGGCCAACATGACCCAGGGGATTCTGATCAACGACAGGGGCCAGCGATTTATCAATGAGGACGTCTACCACGGCCGCCTGGGGGCATTTGCCCTACGCCAGGCGTCCGAACGACTCTACTTCATCGTCACAGTAGAACAGTATGGCGACTATGAGCGGGTCAGCTTTCTCGGCGCACAGGTCGCCGGTACTGGTGAGAGCGTGCAGGAACTTGAGGAAGAATTGGGCCTGCGCAAAGACTCACTACAGCAAACTCTGCAGGTATATAACGAGGACTGCGCCAATGGCGAAGACACCCAATGCCACAAAGCAACCGAGTGGTTGGTGCCACTGCGACCGCCGCTGGTTGCACTGGATGTGACCCCGGGGCGCGGCGCATTTGTGCCCTATTTTACCCTGGGCGGACTGGATACGCTGCCCACAGGCGAGGTGGTTAATCCCCAGCGCCAGGTTATTCCCGGCCTGTATGCGGCTGGGCGCACCGCCTGCGGCGTGGTGCGACGGGCCGAGGGTTACAGCAGCGGCATGTCCGTGGGTGACGCGACGTTCTCTGGCCGCCTGGCGGGCAAACAGGCCGCCGGCGCATCGCGCAGTTAGCGCTCTTCACCAGCGGGCTTGTCAGTCCGCTCACACACTTCTACTA
>JBALVO010000164.1:4337-6652 GCA_036961445.1 Halioglobus sp. | reverse complement strand
TTCGAATCTCATCTGTTCGGCGCTGTCGCAGGTGCCCTGCTGGCCTATCTGTTTCGCAAATGGGATCCCAAGCCGGTTCGCAAGCGCTATCTCTGGGAGCGACGAGCGGACCAGGCTGGCGCGCCTGAAGAAGAAGACCCGATCATCGGCGACCAATGGCAGATCAAAGCTGAGGAGCAATCGCCATAATAAAAAAAGGGCAGTAACGCTAACCGCGCTACTGCCCTTTCAACACTCCCAGCTAACTGGCTAAACGCGATCTTCCTTGATGCACGTGGCGACATACGCAAGATTAGCAGTCACTCCAGGTTCTTTACCTCGCGACGAGGCTTACTGGCCAATGGGCTCCACTATCGATGATGTTATAGCGTCATAGACATCGGCCACCATCGGCGCATTTTTTTCACTGGATCGTCCGGCAAAGGACTGTCCATTTTCGTTACCTAACCAGCAAGTCGCCATGCGCGTATGGGTATAGCCTGATTTTGCATCCTGATTATGGACAGCAAACTTCATTTGCGTACCATCGCGAAAGCGCCTTTGGCTGACGAACTGCAGGTCCTCAACACCGCCATAATAGTCGGCAACTTGTGACTTACATTGCTCGAGCTTTTCCGCGCCTGTACTGCCAGCGTGGGCAAACAACGCGCCGCTTGCCAGAATGATGCCCAGAACTGCTTTATTAACCGTTGTCATACCCAATAAACCCTCTGATCCCTTTGTAGTTGTAAAGCGGCCGTCCCTGGCCTGAGAAATACTATAGGGAAGTGAGCATGATATTGGCTGCTGATTTATGAAGAAGTATGATGAAAATGTACAATCATGCCCCTCAGCCAGGATTTGACAGACTTTATGCCCATAATTTCTGGACAGACCATTCCGTTGCCACGGCCTCTGTATTAGTATCTCAGACCTGCTAGGTAACATGACAAGAGACCACGATGCGCAGACGGATTGCCTATGTCGAGGACGACGACACAACTCGCGCTAACTATAGCGATATGCTGCGAGGCGTCGGCTTTGAGGTTGCTGCTTACGGCACCAAAGAGGATGCGATCAGTGCTTTCCACACGGATTTACCCGATTTGGCCCTGTTGGACGTAACCCACGCTGGGGAGCGCGACGCTGGATACCAGATTTGCGCGGAGCTGCGCCGCATATCAAGCGAGGTTCCCATTATTTTTCTCACGGCTCATTCCGGGGAAATCGACAGAATATCGGGGCTCAGACTCGGAGCAGACGACTACATCACCAAAGATGCATCCATGGAGTACATCGTGGTCCGCATAGAGGCTTTGTTTCGGCGTCTCGACGCTGTCCGTGCCGCAAATAGCCACAAAGCATCCACAGCAGTCGCAGGCAGCGAAAATCAGGGCATTGAGCTGGATGAAGTTTACTCAGTCGTTTTCTGGAAAGGCACCAAAATCGACCTGCCACTCACTCTGTTCTGGATTGTAAAAGAACTCTGCATTAACCCAGGCCAGGTCAAAAGCCATCGGGAGTTGATGAAAGCATCCTGTATCGTGGTGGAGCCCAATACTATCACCGCTCACGTAAAAACCATCAGGGACACATTTTCCAGAGTCGATGCTGAATTCCAATGCATCAAGACCGAAAGAGGCAGAGGCTATCGCTGGGTATCCTGATCCTGCGCCGCAACCGCTGCACTGCCGTTTATTGCTAAAAACTATCAAAGAGATTAAATAAATATATTTTACCTATATATAAGGACGCCCTATACTGCGCGCACTTTCTGAACATGAACCCAAGGAATGCGTTATGACCATCGTTACCCGAGTGCCCAATGTAGTATTCAAAACCCGCGTGCGGGATGATTCTGTTGGCGGCGACAACCCCTATCGCTGGGAAGACAAAACCACTGCCGATATTTTTGGTGGCAAGAAGGTTGCGGTATTCTCACTGCCCGGTGCATTTACCCCGACCTGCTCTTCCAACCACCTGCCACGTTATGAAGAGCTGTACGAGGAGTTTCGGGCACTGGGTGTGGACGAGATCGTCTGCGTATCCGTGAATGACGCCTTCGTTATGTTCAAATGGGGCAAGGAGCAGGGCAATGAGAAGATCTTTCTGCTGCCCGACGGGAACGGAGAATTCACGCGTAAAATGGGCATGCTGGTGGACAAGTCCAACATCGGTTTTGGTATGCGCTCCTGGCGCTACTCCATGATCGTGGATGACGGCAAGATCGAAAAGATGTTCATCGAGTCGGGGTTTGAGGACAACTGCGGCAGCGATCCATTTGAAGTATCAGACGCCGACACCATGCTGGCCTACCTGAAAGGCGTTGACGCCCA
>JBALVO010000164.1:0-4237 GCA_036961445.1 Halioglobus sp. | reverse complement strand
TTGAAGTATCAGACGCCGACACCATGCTGGCCTACCTGAAAGGCGTTGACGCCCAGGGCGTATCCACTCCGCGCAAGGCTTTCCAGGGCTAGTTGTTGATCACTGGCGGAACTCCGGCCAAGCCCCGGAGTTCCACTCTTTTCCCAGCCAATCTACCTTGTCTCTGAGCCTGTTTCGACGTCAGTTGCGCAGGGCCTCACCCAGTATTGCCGTTGCAGGGGCACCACCCTATAATGGCCACTTTCCAACAATAATAGCCGGTTAGGCAAAACACCATGAAAACGCAACATTTGGCCGCCCTGTTGCTGTGCCTCCCCCTGTCACAGATCTGGGCCCAATCAGGCCTGGTGGAGGAGCGTATTACACAAGAGAACGGGTTCTATGAAGCCTGTGGCGAAGGCGCTGGATTATTGCCCTGTCGCGATGTAAATGGTGAGACTTATGACGAAGAGGTCAAAGGTCCAAGCATCAATAGTGAGACCACGGATGAGTTGGCAGCAGAGGCCGCCCACATTCGCCACGAGTCCCCCGAGCAGCTGCAGCAAACTATCGGCGAACTGGAACAGGGCGTCAATCCTGACGACCGTGCAACAGAAGGACTGCCGCACTGACTATGAAGGGTGAAATGGCATGTCATGGCTGCGACCTACTGGTGAACGTTGCCCTGCTAAAACATGGCGAGAGCGCTTCCTGCCCACGCTGTGGCCACTTCCTGACGAAGAAGCGCGATGATGCCAACGCTCGGGTACTGGCCTATACCGTCGCCGGTCTTATCCTTCTGATACTGGCCAACAGCTTTTCGTTTCTATCCTTTGCCGCCAGCGGACTGGAAAGCGTTATTACTCTGCGGCAGACGCCCGGGGCCGTGTGGGATTACGGTATGCCCGTGGTGGCGATTATGGTCGCCGCTTTCATTATTATTATCCCCGCTGTGATACTGGTGCTGCTGTTATTGTTGTGCATACCGCTGGAGCGGGGCACGTACCGACCCTGGTTAACATCCGTGGCGAAGTGGATCTTCCTCGCCCAGAACTGGGCTATGGTGGAAGTGTTTATCATCGGTGTCATCGTATCCCTGGTAAAAATTGCGGCTATGGCAACAGTCGTACTGGGTATTTCTTTCTGGGCCTACGCCGGCTTCAGCATCTGCTTTACTCTGGCCGTTGCCAGCCTGGATCGATACCAGTGCTGGGAAAGAATCGAACAATTGGGAGCTGCCTGACTATGTCTGGTGAAACTGCCGCCTCACACAACCTCGCCGCCTGCCATATCTGCTGTAAACTGGCACCCGCCACGCTACATAAGTGCCCGCGCTGCGGCGCTGCCTTGCACCTGCGCAAGAGCGACAGTATCCAGCGCACGCTGGCGCTGCTGGTGACCGCCTGCCTGTTGTACATCCCGGCCAATCTTTACCCCATTATGATTACCGATCAATTGGGCAGCTCAGAGGGCAGCACCATCCTCGGTGGCGTGATGATTTTGATACACCATGGGTCGATTCCAGTAGCGGCGGTGATTTTTTTATTCAGTGTAATGGTGCCATTGAGCAAGTTCATGTCTATGTTCTACCTGGTTTGGACCGTGAAGCGCCACTCACGGGTGAGCCCGCGCCAACGCACCGTTATGTACCAGGTCACTGAATTTGTGGGCAAGTGGTCTATGGTGGATGTATTTGTGGTTGCGATACTGGTAGCTCTGGTGCATCTTGGGGGCCTGCTGGCAATCAGGCCGGGCATTGCCGCTCTGTCCTTCGCTGGGGTAGTAATAGTAACCATGATTGCCGCAGAGAGTTTTGATCCGCGGCTTATTTGGGACGAAATGGAAGATAAAAATAGTGACAACTGAACAAGCTGATGTAAGCCAGGGTCGGTCATTCTCCGGCATCTGGATCATACCTCTCATCGCCCTGTTACTGGGCGTTTACATGGTCGTGCATACCTGGCTGACTGAGGGCCCGGAGATTGAAATTGCCTTCAAGACGGCCAGTGGCCTGACCCAGGGCAAGACCAAAATTAAATACCGCAATGTCGATATGGGGCTGGTTGAGGAGGTGTACTTAAATGACAACCTCGACGGCGTCATCGCCAAAGTAAAACTGGAGCGACAGGCTTTATCACTGTTACGCGACGACACCCGCTTTTGGGTCGTTACCGCCCGCATAGGTGCAGGCGGCATTTCCGGGCTGGATACCGTTTTGTCCGGCGCCTATATTCAACTTGCCCCTGGCAAGGGTGTGAAGGGAAAGCGTAAGTACGTGGCGCTGGAGCAACCGCCGCTCACGCCCTCGGGTGCCCCGGGCCTGCGTTTACGACTGGTTGCTGATCGCGCTTCATCGGTGAGCACTGGAGATTCCGTGCTCTTCAACAGCTACAAAGTGGGCCGGGTTGAAAGCATGAAGTTCGATCCCAAAGACCGCAAGGCTCACTACACCCTGTTTATTGATGCGCCTTATCATGAATTAGTAGACAGCCAATCGCGATTCTGGGATGTCAGTGGTATCTCCATGAGTGCAGGCGCGAATGGCTTCACCCTGCAAACCGGATCAATGGACACTGTGCTGCTGGGCGGAGTCGCATTCGGTCTGCCCAAGGGTGTGCGCAAAGGTGATGCAGTCGAACAAGATACCGAGTTTGAGTTGTACGCAAACTTCGAAGAGATCCAGAAAAACCCCTATCGCTATGGCCAGCTTTATGTCGTCTCCTTTAGCCAGTCAATTAAAGGCCTGGCAGTCGGAGCTCCGGTAGAATACCGCGGCATAACCCTGGGCAAAGTGGAAAAAATACTATTAAAAGAGAGTATAGAACACAACGTCGAGATGGGTGCGGCAGGCCGAGGGGCAGACATACCGGTATTGATTTACCTGGAACCCGGGCGCCTGGGACTGTCTGATCAGGCTTCTTCTGTTGAGAGCATGCATCAGAGTATCGTGTACGGCGTACAAAACGGCATGCGCGCCAGCCTGGAAACTGGCAGTCTGCTGACCGGAGCCAAGTATATCAGCATCAATTACTTCGACGGCGCCGAAGAAGCTTCCATGGGCGAGTTTATGAAGTACCGTACTATTCCCGCTATAGAGACCGGTCTGGGACAGATAGAGCAGAAGCTAAACGCCGTCCTCGACAAGATCAACGCGCTGCCGCTGGAAGATACAATGAGCGGCGCCAATACTGCGATCGCCACGCTGAATCAAACCCTGGCCAGCCTGCATACGATCCTGGAGAGCCAGAGCACACAACAGCTCCCCGAGCAACTGGACAAAACGCTGCAGGATTTACGCAACGCCTTACAAGGGTTCTCGCCTGAATCAGAAGCGTATCAGAGTATCAATTCAAGCCTGCTGCGCCTGAACCGTACGCTGGGGAATATGGAATCCCTGACACGCACTCTATCCGGGCAACCTAACGCCGCATTAATGCCAAGCAGCCCATTACCCGACCCCATTCCGGAGGCTCAACAATAATGAAACTAGCCAGTCTGTTATTAATAGTGGCATTTTTGTCCGCTTGCGCCGGCAAAGCGGTTGAGCCTAACTATTACCTCATGCGTTCCAACGAAAATTTGCAATCACGCGAGCTGAACCCGTCTGCGGACTTCTCCATGGGCAGCGTTATCATCGCTTCCTACATCGACCAGCCAGGCTTGTTGATGGAAACCCCGGAAGGTGGCGTGCATTCCGCCCGGCAACACCTCTGGGCTGAACCAGCCTATGAGGGTATTCGTAATATCCTGATGATCGATATTGCCCATGCCAAAGGTGAGGACCTGCTGCCGGCCACTGTTGGTAACACCGCAATAACCCTGGATATCCGTATCGATCAATTGCATGGCACCAACGATGGCAAAGCAACATTGGTGGCCTACTGGTGGCTGCGCCGGGACAAGGAGGTACTGTCTGCCTATCAATTTGCGGAAGAGCAAGCCCTGACCGCCGATGGATACGCTGCCCTGGTGGCCGCTGAAGAAGCGCTACTGCATCAGCTGGGTAAAAAAATTGCCGCCACTCTGGTGGTACCTACCGACAGCTAGGTCAGCTTCGCTGCAATAGGTACAGCGCTTAATGATGGGCTTACTCGACATTGGCTTTTGGCAACGACACCAGCGTACGCTGGGTGTCATTGCCATAGCAGTCGGCGTCGGAGCATGGACCATGGAGCTCACAGGCGCTGTTTATATTTGCCCCTACTGCAGGGTGCAACGCACCGTGATTGCGATTCTGGGGGTCATTATGGTGCTCCCA
>JBALVO010000163.1:0-6774 GCA_036961445.1 Halioglobus sp. | reverse complement strand
GCGGCGACAAGAAAGCCGAAGGTGAAGGTAGCTGCGGCGACAAGAAAGCCGAAGGCGAAGGTAGCTGCGGTGGCGATAAAGCCGAAGGCGAAGGTAGCTGCGGTGGCGATAAGGCCAAAGCCAAAGGCGAAGGCAAGTGCGGCGAAGGTAAGTGCGGCGGTTAATGCCTGCGAAAGACCCGGGTTTCCGCGGAGCGGGACTCGGATTGCGGCGGGCCCTGTTGGGTCCGTTGCAGTCACTAGACCATGGAGCGGTAGATTTTATGGAAGTGGCGCCAGAGAACTGGATAGGCGTCGGTGGTCGTTTTGGCAAGCAGTTCCGGCAACTGGCCGAGCGTTACCCCATGGTATTACATGGTCTGTCGCTGGATATAGGTGGTCCAGACCCTGTCGATACAGAACTGGTACAAGCAGTGCGACGCCTGATGGACGAAATACAGGTCCCTTTGTATAGCGAACATCTTACTTATTGCGCCGCCGAAGGACATCTCTACGACCTGTTGCCCATCCCCTTTACCGAGGAGGCAGTGCATTATGTCGCTTCCCGGGTACGCCAGGTGCAGGACATTATTGGCCAGCCTATTGCGCTGGAAAATGCCTCCTATTACGCTCAGCCCCATGCGGAATTGAGCGAATCAGAATTTATCGCGGCCGTGTTGCAGGAGTCAGGCTGCGATTTGTTGCTGGACGTGAACAATATTTTCGTCAACAGCATCAACCACAGCTATGATCCGATCGCATTCCTGGACTCACTTCCTCTGGAGCGCGCGCGGTATATTCATATTGCGGGGCACTATGACGAGGCTGACGATCTTAAGGTGGATACCCACGGTGCGGATGTGATCGACCCGGTGTGGGAATTACTGGCGGCGGCTTACCGGCGTCTGGGGCCACTGCCCACCTTGTTGGAGCGGGATTTTAACCTGCCGCCACTGCCGGTGTTACTGCAGGAAGTGACGCAGATCCGGGCACTGCAAGATGACAGCCAAAGCACATTGGCGCAGGCTAGCGTATGAGCGCCTCTACACTCAAGAGCAGCCAGATGACAATGGCTAATTATTTGCGCGACCCAGGCAGGAACCCGGCCCCGGCTGGAGTAGAACAGCGCCGTCTACAAATCTACCAGGACTTGGTTTACAACAATATAGAGGGCTTTATCAGTGGCGGCTTTCCCGTATTGCGCAGCCTGTATGAAGATCCTGACTGGCATGAAATGGTGCGGCAGTTTATCGATCAGCATCGCTGTCACACCCCATATTTTCTTGAAATCAGCCAGGAGTTCCTGCAATTTCTGATGGCGGGTTATGTTCGGCGCGACTGTGATCCCCCCTTCATGGCGGAATTGGCACATTATGAGTGGGTGGAGCTGGCCCTGGATGTGTCCGAGGAAGTGTTGCTCGACCCTGTCGAGATTGATGATCTGCTGACAAGCATATTGCGCTTATCGCCGCTGGCCTGGGTGCTCAGTTATCAATTCCCGGTGCATCGCATAGGGGGTAGTTATCGGCCTGAGCAGGCACAGGAACCTACCTACCTGGTGGTGTACCGCGACAGGGAAGACAAGGTCCAGTTCATGGAGCTAAACACAGCAACGGCGCGACTACTGGAGCTGGTTCGGGACTCTGAAACCGCCACGGCAGCGGCGTTGTTGGGCGCGCTGGCTGGCGAGTTGGGTATGGACGAAGATGCTGTATTGTCTTTCGGTGAGCAGCAATTGCGGCAATTCCTGGCGCTATCTGTGGTGGTCACAGATGGCGCCGGGAAGTGATTCAATAGTTGCCGCAATGACCGCCTGCGAGTAAGATCACCCATCAATAATAATGGCCCGTACTTGATGACGTTAGCACGCTATTGTCTCCTGTTGTTCCTGCTACTGCCTATGTCCCTGGCTTGGAGCGAGGAGCAAGAGAAAAACATCGATCCCTGGGAGTCGATGAACCGCCGCCTGTTCGCGGTTAATGACACGCTGGACAAGTATCTGCTGCGTCCGGTGGCCAAGGGTTACCGCTTCGTTATGCCAGACCCGGCGGAACGTGGCGTGACCAACTTTATCAATAATATTTACGAGTTCAACTCTGTTATCAACTCCCTGCTGCAGGGCCGCCTCGAGGGCGCTGCTCAGAGTGGTGGGCGTTTCATGGTGAACACCACACTGGGTTTGTTGGGATTTTTTGATGTGGCGTCTGCCATGGGTATCCAGCACAAACCAGCCGATTTTGGCCAAACCCTGGCGGTTTGGGGCTTTGATTCTGGTCCGTACCTTATGTTGCCGGTTATCGGCCCACGCACGGTGCGCAGCGGAGTGGGCTATGTGGTTGATACATACTCCTCTATCCCTGCGCTTATCGATGATACGGAACTGGCTTATATATTCTGGACGGTTGAGGTGGTGGATATCCGCGCGCGGCTGTTAAAGGCAGAAGAATTGATCACCGGGGACCGTTATATCTTCATTCGGGACGCCTACCTGCAGCGCCGTGAGTTCTTTGTAAATGGTGGTGTGGTAGATGACAGCTTCTCGGATTTCGAGGAAGAAGGCGAGTTCGAAGAGTTTTGATTTACAGCTGTTCACTCGTCTCTGAGTGAAACATCAGGCTATTTGCAGTAATACTGTGAAATGTTGCCAAAAGCCCCAGTAACCCGGTTGCTTGCACTCCCTGATGGGCGTAATGTCGCGCTGAACGCAGCATCAAAGTCCCCCTCGATGGCATCAAACGGCAATGTACTAGTAGTTGACGATGATCCGGCTCGTGCCCAGGCACTGGCCGAGCTGGTCGCGTCCGCAGGTTTTACCACGCAGGTGGTTACAGACGTCAACAATTCCACCTATTCCCTGGGCGGTAGCAGCGATCTGGATGTGATTCTGTGTGAACTGGATCTGGAGGGCGTTTCCTGGGGTGACGCCCGCCGCACTCTGCGTGAGATGGATGTGCAGGTGCCCGCCATCATGTTCAGTAACGTAGTGGATGCCGGTCAGATGATGACGGCCCTGCGTCTGGGGGCCAGTGACTTTTTCGTGCGCCCGGTGGAAGATAAGGCGGCGCTGTTCAGGTCTATAGAGCGCTGCGTGCGCCAGCGGCAGATGCGCAGGGAGCTACAGGAGTCACGCCAGCGCCTGGAGGCGGCCAATATTGAATTGCGCGGCACGGTAAAGATGCTGGAGCAGGATCAGCAAGCGGGTAGACAGGTGCAGTTGCGCATGTTGCCAGAGACACCCCTGGTGCTGGGTGATTATGTATTTAGCCACACGGTTATACCTTCGTTGTACCTCAGCGGCGATTTTACCGATTACTTTACCCTGGGCGAAAATTTCGTCACCTTCTTCATGGCTGACGTGTCCGGTCACGGCAGTTCCTCGGCGTTTGCCACAGTGTTGTTGAAGAACCTGTTCGCGCGCAAGCGATCCGATCTGTTGCGTCGCAATGATGACACCATACTGAGCCCGGTGGCTATGCTCAAACATGCCAATAAGGAGTTGCTGGACCTGGGTGTGGGTAAGTTTGCAACGATGGTTATCGGACTACTGGATCTGCGTGAGAACATATTGCGCTACAGCGTCGCCGGGCATTTACCGCAGCCGGTACTGGTGTCAGGCGAGGGTGCTGTCTATCTCCGGGGAGAGGGCTCCGCTGTTGGCATTATGGAAGAAGCCCACTTTGAGGAACATATGATAGACCTGCCAGACAGTTTTATGCTGGCTCTGTTCTCCGACGGTATTCTCGAGATCCTGCCGCCTAAAAATCTTATCGAAAAAGAAAAGTACTTTCTGGATGTGTTTGAGCAAACTGCGGATTCGCCAGAGGAGTTGGTTACTCGCCTGGGCCTGGACCGGGTTGAGACCGCGCCGGATGATATCGCCGCCCTGTTCATTAGTAAGCGGGGCTGAGATGCGGGACGGAAAAATTCTCGCGGCCAGTCATGATGGCGCCTATGTTATCCGCCTGGTAGGGGATGTGCGCCTCACGCTGTGCACTACTATCGATGAATATTTTCAACGAATGTTTGAAGATCCGGCATTTACCAGCGTCTGGGTGGATTTGTGCGAAGCCGAGGGCATCGATAGTACGACCCTGGGCTTGCTGGCCAAGCTGGCGCTGAAGGTAAAGGAAAAATTTGGTTTTGCGCCAGCTATCTATTCCTGTGACAGCGGTATTAATCGCTTGTTAAAAAGTATGGGTTTTCAGCGCCTGTTTGAACTACATGAAGAGTCGTGCAGCAACCCCGACAATATCAGTGAAATTCCAGCAGTAGCCGGTAGCGAGGAGCTCGTTAGGGAAAAAGTGATTGAGGCGCATCGAGTGCTGATGGGTATCAGCGATGAAAACCGCAACCGCTTCAAGGATTTGATAACCGCACTGGAACGCAGTTAGCTTTTAGCGGCCAGCTTGCTCTTAATGTATTCCTGGTGAGGTACGTAAGTGAGTTCCGCAACCTGCCGAATCAGATGCTCTTCATATTTATCAAGATCGCCATCGGCATAGGCCACGGTCCACATAGCGCTAATGAGCTGAAGTTTTTGTTCCGCAGAGTAATGATCGTTTATCACCCGGGTAAACTCATACAGTGATGTGGCGTCATCCACCCGGTTTTCTGCTGCAGTCACCAACTCATGGACCTCGGATGCCTTGAGATCCAGCGCACTACTTAAGAGTTCTTGTAGCTTGTCCTGCTCGGCGGCATCCTGGGTAAAATCCGCGCGTGCGGTTTCAATGAGCAAGGCTGCAGCTGCCAACTGCATACGGTGCTGTTGTGACTCCGGCTCTTCCCTGGCTGGCGTTTCAAATAAAGCTTTTAGTGCTGCTATCATCGGCTGCTTATCACTTGCTCCAGTTTGATCTGGTCGCTTACAAAATTGCGAATTCCTTCAGCGAGTTTCTCCGTAGCCATGGCATCGGCATTCAAGGCATAGCGAAAACCGGCTTCGTTGGTGCTGGTTTTTTCCTGATCGGACCTGGCGCCGTTAGCTGACAACTGTTGTGGCAAATTGCCAATGTCTGACGCCAATTCTTCGAGCAGACCAGGGCTGATAGTCAGGCGGTCGCAGCCTGCCAGGGCTTCAATCTCACCGGCATTGCGAAAGCTGGCCCCCATAACAACCGTCTGGTAGCCGTGTTGTTTGTAGTAGTTGTAGATCTGGGTTACCGATTGCACTCCCGGATCGTCCTTGGGCGTTGTGATTGTCAGTTCAGTGTTGGCTTTGTACCAGTCCAGGATGCGACCAACAAAGGGTGAGATTAAAAATACACCCGCGTCGGCACAGGCGGCAGCCTGGCTAAATCCGAACAACAGTGTGAGGTTGCAGTTAATGCCTTCCCGTTCCAGTTGCTCAGCGGCACGTATGCCTTCCCAGGTAGAGGCGGTCTTGATCAGGATACGCTCTCGAGCAATCCCGGCTTCTTCATACATGCCGATGAGTTTGTGGGCGCGCTCTATGGTGTTTTGTGTATTGAAGGACAGGCGAGCGTCGACTTCGGTGGAGATGCGTCCCGGTACAATCGCCAGAATTTCTTTGCCGACGTCGACCGCAAAACGATCGCAACAGTTAGCTAGCTGCTGTGCGTCAGAGCCACCCTGGCTGACCGCCCAGGCTTTGGCCTGATCCAGTAGTAATGCGTAGTGGGGCAGGGCCGCCGCCTTTAGCAGCAAGGAAGGATTGGTCGTAGCATCCTGGGGGTGGAAGCGCTTGATCGCCTCGATATCGCCGGTGTCAGCAACGACATCGGTCATCGCCTTGAGTTGATCGAGTTTACTGGCCATAGATGGGTATTCCTTCTCTCCGGGCAAAGCAATGCGGTGCTTTGTAGGGTTATTCCACTGAACTTGATGGTGGGCGACCGCTGGTTTGCTGCACCAGCGCGTACGCCTCACTGAGTACCTGAAGTCCTGCATCCTTCTTGTATGCGTTTTCGCTCAAGTGACGCCTGAACTTCCTTGCACCTGGCACGCCCTGGTACAGCCCGAGGATGTGGCGTGTGATGTGATTCAGGTGAGCTCCGCGAGCAAGCTGCTGCTCCACATAGGGGAGCAGGGCAGCGATGACATCATCGCGGGAATTGGCCGGTTTGTCCATTCCGAACAGCAGCGGATCTACGTCCGCCAACATCCACGGATTCTGGTAGGCCTCCCGCCCTATCATGACACCATCGACCCGTGCCAAATGAGTCTGCGACTCCTGCAGCGTTTGAATGCCGCCGTTGATGACAATGGTCAAATGGGAGAAGTCTTTTTTTAGCTGGTATACCCAGTCATAGTTGAGTGGCGGTACTTCCCGGTTCTGTTTTGGTGACAGGCCCTGCAGCCAGGCTTTGCGGGCGTGTACGATAAACACGCTGCACCCTGCGGCGGCAACCGGCTCTATAAATCCGACGAGTTGCTCATAGGACTCCATATCGTCAATGCCAATGCGGTGTTTCACCGTTACCGGAATGTCGCAGGCATCACGCATGGCCTTCACGCCATCGGCCACCAACTGTGGTTGTGCCATTAGACAGGCACCAAACATGCCCGATTGCACCCGGTCTGATGGACATCCGCAGTTCAGATTGACTTCGTCGTAGCCCCATTCCTGTGCCCAGCGGGCGCAGCGCGCCAGGTCGGTTGGGTTGCTGCCCCCCAATTGCAGGGCCACCGGGTGCTCCTGGGCATTGAAGTGCAAGAATCGCTCGCGATCGCCGTGGATCAATGCGCCGGTCGTCACCATCTCTGTGTACAGCAGTGCTTCCTTGGACAGTAGTCGCCAGAAGTAGCGACAATGGTGGTCAGACCAGTCCATCAT
>JBALVO010000162.1:5504-6791 GCA_036961445.1 Halioglobus sp. | reverse complement strand
ATTGTCGGCTTTGTCAGGATTGGCGACGAAGAACCCAGAACAGAGGGTGCGCGGGTCATTAACATACAGCAGCCGCTGGATGAATACGTCAAACAAACCGAAATCGACCAGATAGTGGTCGCCCTTGATGACAAACGGGCGCTATTGCCGGCGGACGAGCTCTTCAGGTGCCGGCTGAAAGGGGTAAAAGTGTTTGACCTGGTCAGCTTTTTTGAGCGCGAGGCGGGAAAGATCCTGGTGGATTTCGTCACTCCCAGCTGGATGACCTTCTCCGATGGCTTCCAATGCAGCAAGTCTTCAAAACTATTCAAACGCTGCTCCGATATGTTTGCCAGCTTCCTGTTGCTGGTCTTTCTCTGGCCCATCATGCTACTCACCACCCTGGCCATCTGGCTGGAGAGTGGCTTCAAGGCACCTGTATTTTTCCATCAGGAACGCGTGGGCCTGTACGGCAAGACTTTCAAAGTGCTCAAGTTCCGCAGCATGAGTGTGAATGCAGAGAGCGACGGCAAAGCGCGTTGGGCTACCCCCAACGACTGTCGCGTTACCCGGGTAGGGCGCTTCATTCGCGCGACACGGATTGATGAGCTACCCCAGATCATCAATGTGCTGTCCGGCGACATGTCTTTTGTCGGACCCAGGCCCGAGCGGCCTGAGTTTGTCACACAGCTTGCCGCAAGCATCCCCTACTACGACGCCAGGCATTGCGTAAAACCGGGCATCACCGGTTGGGCGCAGCTGCAATACCCCTATGGCGCATCCGAGAACGACGCCAAGCAAAAGCTGCAGTTCGACCTGTATTATGTGAAGAACCACAGCCTGTTTCTGGACTTAACGATCTTCCTTAACACCGTGGAAGTGGTGCTGTTCGGCAAGGGTGCCCGTTAACCCAAACGTGTCAAAAAAATTTACACTTTCTGGTTGCTGCCGCCACGGCGGCGCGCTACGATATTGCAACGTGCTGTAATACAACTATAAAATAAATAGGCGCATTTATTGCATGTTGTTTTAGGAATTACGCAAGCAAGCGCGCTGCGTGTAATAGTGGCGATGAATGGATACAATACTAGTCATTCTCGGTGTGTTGGGATTGGGTGCGATAGTGATATCTGCCTATGTGTTTGCCGCGTCGGCCAGAAAATATGTATCACATAACGACAATGGCAAACGGGGAACCCACGCGCCTCCGTCCAGAGCACACTTGGCCCAACGCCGGCCCACCGATCGCCGCAGCGGCAAGCCAGTAGTGTTTCCGCTGACTGTTAACAGCGTTCTGGTGCAGCAAGA
>JBALVO010000162.1:3337-5404 GCA_036961445.1 Halioglobus sp. | reverse complement strand
GCGTTGGCAAATTCCTGTTTATCGCGCGGTCCCAGCGTTGCCGGACCACCGCCCACCTCCATACTGGAACGCATGGTTTCCATAAAATCGCGCATATTCAGGCGTTGACGTATATTATTTAGCGTCAATCGCTCGCCCCTGGAGGTTATGACCAAACCGCCCTTGGCAATCACTTCTGCTGCCAGCGGGATATCCGAGGTGATAACCAGGTCGTGCTCTCGCATCCGCTGCACGATCACATCATCGGCAACGTCAAAGCCCTGCTCTACCTGCAAGGTTTTGATAAGCGGCGATTTGGGCACTGGCAGCGCATGATTGGCCACTAGCGTCAAGCGCACACCGACGCGGATAGCGGCCCTGAATAGAATCTCCCTGATCACCTTGGGGCATGCATCCGCATCCACCCAGATAGCCACGTCTGCTGTCAATTTGGCTCCAATACCTAGATACTCCTCTAACGACGCTTGGTGCATTTTATCCAATGTGCGATAGCGCTATAACAATAGCAGCATCTGCGTGCAACCCGGGATCTTTTCAAGTGCTTTACACCACCGCCAGATTAACGTTTATAACCGCGCTGCTCACCCTGGTGGCCTGCGCGGGCGTTCCCTTTGACTATCCCAAGGCCGTCAGTCACGCAATGCCTCCCAGTCCCGCAACACGTTTGGGTGAGGTAGATGCGAATTGGGAAAAGACCCACGGCAAATTGTCCGGGGTAATCGGACTACCCGATGGTGTGGACGCATTGGGTGCGCGCCTGCGCATGATGGAATTAGCCGAGCACACTATCGATGCGCAATATTTCATTATAAAGAACGACCAGGCCGGCGCCTTGTTTACCGGAAAAATGTTGCGTGCGGCGGATCGCGGAGTAAGGGTTCGCCTACTGGTCGACGACATATTCTCACCCGGTGTTGACCAGGCATTTACGCTGCTCAACACACATCCCAATGTGCAAGTAAGACTGTTTAACCCGCTGTCGCGCCAGAGCTTCAGATTCTGGAGTTACCTGGTGGATTTCAAACGGATAAACAGGCGCATGCACAACAAGTCCTTTACGGTAGACAATGCATTGACCATTGTCGGCGGGCGAAATATTGGCGAGGAGTATTTCGAGCTGGACCAGGACGTCGAGTTCGATGACTACGAGGTGCTGGCCATGGGCCCGGCAGTGGATGAGGTTAGCGCTGGCTTTGATAAATTCTGGAACAGTGAGCTATCTGTGCCGATCGAAGCATTTGACCTCAAAGTCGACCCTGAAAAACTGGATAAATGGCGCGCGTATATTGAAGATCAGATAAACGCCGGCAGCGCAGGCATCTACAGCCAGGCCATGAACAGCTCTTTGTTAATCGATATCAAAGCGGGGAAAAAAGAGCCTATACCGGCAATGGTTACCATGGTGACCGATAGTCCGGAGAAACTACAGAATGCCATTGGGGATATCGAGCTGGCCAAACTGGCACGCGAAACAGGCCGACGCTTTCGTGCTGCCAAAAGTGAAATAGTCATTGTCACACCCTATTTTGTGCCTCTGGATCGCGGTGCTACGTTTATCGAAGAATTACTGGCCAAAAATATCAGGGTGGTCATTGTGACTAACTCCCTGGCATCTACCAATCATGT
The DNA here is from genome assembly GCA_036961445.1 of Halioglobus sp. GTDB lineage: Bacteria > Pseudomonadota > Gammaproteobacteria > Pseudomonadales > Halieaceae > JBALVO01. Next base: position 3,778 of record JBALVO010000162.1, on the reverse strand, counting down.
GGCAGTTTACTCTGGCTACCGCCGTTATCGTGAACGATTATTGCGTGCAGGCGCCGAGTTTTACGAGATACGGGCGCAGAGAGAGGGCGGCGAAAATAGCTGGGGACACAACCCGGAACTGGTGACCTTGCACTCCAAGGCGACGTTGATTGATCGTGAAACCATCTTTGTGGGGTCACTAAACTTTGACCCTCGCTCCCTTATGATAAACAGTGAAATGGGTTTATTCATAGAATCCGACTACGCCGGTGCCGGACTCGCCTCCGCTATTTTTGCAGGTATCGACCGTATCGCCTACAAGGTAGATCTGGATGAGCAAGGAGAACTGCGTTGGACCTACCAGTACGGAGACCAGCATGAAGTCACCAACAGATCGCCCCAGACCAGCTGGGGGCGACGTTTCATGGTGGGATTTTACGGCCTGTTACCGATAGAAAAGCA
>JBALVO010000162.1:0-3237 GCA_036961445.1 Halioglobus sp. | reverse complement strand
GACACAGCACGGAAACAACCAGGCGGAGCCAGATCATTGATTGAGCAACTTTCCATTCAGGTACGCGGGCAAGGCCTCTATCCCATCACCGAGCTGGTGACCCCGCTGGTATCACGTGCCAGCCAAAGCGAAGGCCTGTGCACGCTGTTCATCCGGCACACCTCCGCCAGCCTGCTGGTTCAGGAGAACTACGACAGCAGCGCCAGGGTGGATCTGGAGAATTGGCTGAATCGACTGGTACCTGAGAATGATCACCTGTACACCCATACACTCGAGGGAGCCGATGACATGCCGGCCCATATCAAGTCAGCCCTCACCGCTACCCAAGTCAGTATTCCGTTCCAACACCACGCGCTTATGCTGGGTACCTGGCAGGGCATATACTTGTGGGAACACCGGCACTGCAGCGACTCCCGCCATGTGGTGGTGCACCTGTGAGTACTGCCAGGGACCTGGCACAAGCAGTGCCCAGAGCCGAGCTTCTGCGCTGCCTGCAAAAAATATTGCCGGCAACTGGCATCATACAAGATCAGGAATCCCAGCGACCCTTCGAATGCGATGCGTTAACCATATACCGCGAGCTGCCGTCATTGGTCGCCCTACCCGACACCACGGCACAGGTGCAGGAAGTGCTGCGTGTCTGCCACCGATTGCAGGTGCCAGTCGTGGCACGGGGGTCCGGTACGGGTCTCTGCGCTGGCGCCATGCCTCACCCTGAGGGTGTGCTACTGGGCTTGAGTAAACTGGATCGCATCCTGGATATCGATCCTCTGGCTCGCACCGCCACACTGCAGCCGGGGGTAAGCAACCTGGCCATTTCCGACGCTGCAGCGCGCTACGGACTGTATTATGGACCAGACCCCTCCTCCCAGATTGCCTGCAGCATAGGGGGTAACGTCGCTGAGAATTCCGGCGGTGTGCACTGCCTGAAATATGGACTCACGGTACATAATATCCTGTCACTGGAATTACTCACCGTGGAGGGTGACAGCCTGACCATAGGAGGCCAGGGACTGGACAGCGCCGGCTACGACCTGATGGCGCTGCTCACTGGTTCTGAAGGGCTGCTTGGCGTGGTCACTGAAGTTACTGTGCGCCTGCTACCGTCGCCGGAGGTCGCGCAGGTCGTGATGGCCGGCTTCGATAGTGTCAACACGGCAGGTGACGCGGTCGCTGCAATTATCGCTGCGGGCATTATCCCCGCCGGTCTGGAAATGATGGATCGCCTGGCAATCCAGGCCGCTGAGGATTTCGCCCAGGCGGGCTATCCCAGGGACGCCGCTGCGGTATTATTGTGTGAAGTGGATGGCACCCGCGAAGAAGTTGCGACGCATAGTGACAAGGTTGCGAGCCTGTTTCGCGAGTTAGGGGCAAGTTCCTTACAGGTATCACAAAACGAGGCGGAACGCGCACTGCTATGGAAGGGCCGTAAATCTGCTTTTCCCGCGGTCGGTCGCCTGGCTCCCGATTATTATTGTATGGACGGCACTATCCCGCGCAGCCAGGTGTCCTTTGTATTGAATGAAATTTCCCGCTTGTCACAGCTTTATAAGCTACGGGTAGCCAATGTATTCCACGCCGGTGACGGCAACTTGCATCCGCTGATTCTATTTGACGCCAGTGATCCGCAAGAAATACAAAAGGCCGAAGAGTTCGGCAGAAAAATACTCGAGCTTTCGGTCAAGGTAGGCGGCTGCATCACCGGTGAACACGGCGTGGGACTGGAGAAACTAGGCCAGATGCCCACCCAGTTCAGCACTGCCGAGCTACTACAATTCGAAGATATAAAGCACGCCTTTGATCCTGGCTTAACGCTTAATCCCGGCAAAGGCGTACCCATCCTCAAACGTTGCCAGGAATATCGCGCCCTGCCCAAGCGGCACCAGCATGCTTAGCGGCACTGCTGCAGGCGATCGGAATCTGGAGATTATCGCCGCTATTGCCGAAGCGCGCAGCGCCAAGCGCCCGGTGTATATCAGCGCCGGGGGCAGCAAACGCCAGCTAATAGGGCGTAGTTGTGATGCGCCCATCCTGGATGTCTCCAGCCACAGCGGTGTTATCGATTACCAGCCGGCTGAACTGGTGATCAGTGCCCGCGCCGGCACCCCGCTAACGACACTGATAGAAACACTGCAAGAACAGGGACAAATGCTATCGTTCGACCCCCCGGTACTGGGCGGAACAGCAACCCTGGGCGGCACCTTGGCCTGTAACCTGTCAGGACCGGCAAGGCCCTGGAGCGGCTCCGTGCGCGACATGGTGCTGGGCGTAAAGTTGATTAATGGCAAGGCAGAACTGCTTAACTTTGGCGGCAAGGTGATGAAGAACGTGGCGGGCTACGACGTATCCCGTTTGCAAGCGGGGGCGCTGGGCACCTTGGGGGTACTCAGTGAAATCCACCTGAAGGTTCTACCGTGCCCCGAGCACAGCCTCAGCTTGAGTTATGAGATGCCGGTACAACAGGCAATAGAGACCATGAACCGCCGCGCCGGCGAGCCAAAACCTCTTACCGGCGCGTGCTGGATCGACGGCAGGCTGCATTTGCGCCTCGCCGGTGCCACCGCAGCGGTAGAGCACACCGCTGGGGCGTGGGGCGGCGAAGTGCACCGTGGTGATAACCGTCTATGGCATGATCTACGCGAAATGACCCTGCCCTTTTTTGCCGGGAATGCGCCCCTGTGGCGCTTTTCCATCAAGGCGACCGCCCCGGTGGATACGTCTTTAGGACCTACAGTCATTGATTGGTGCGGCGCCCAGCGCTGGGTGCGTGGAGAGCAGGATTACACCTCTTTGCAAAAAATAGCCACTGCGGGCCAGGGGCATGTCGCCCTGTTTCGTGGCGGCAATCGCATTGATGAAGTGCGCTCGCCACTGAGCGCCGTGGAGCAGCGCTTGCAGCAGCGCCTGAAACAGTCTTTTGACCCGGATGGCATTCTCAATCCCGGTCGCTTATACAGCTGGTTATAGGGATGTACACATGCATGTAGAGCTGCACCCACGTTATGCCAATACTACTGCAGGCAAGCGGGCAAAAGAACTGACCAGCGCCTGTGTACACTGTGGTTTTTGCCTGGCAACCTGCCCCACTTATCTCGATTCCAGGGACGAAAGAGACAGCCCACGAGGCCGTATTTACCTGATTAAGCAACTGCTGGAAACCGGGGCAGCCAGCGAGCAAACGCAAACCCACCTGGATCGCTGTCTTACCTGCCGCAGCTGCGAGACGACCTGTCCATC
>JBALVO010000161.1:0-6823 GCA_036961445.1 Halioglobus sp. | reverse complement strand
ACGCCACCGCAGCGATAAGTTACAGAGCAATTGCCATGCGAAGAATGGATGGTGTAAGCGCCTTTTTGTTTCACCAGGAAAGATCTGGCGCGGTAATGCACACGCTGAAAATCTCTGTTCTGGATACATCGGAAATACCCGGAGGATGGGATTACGCACTCTTCCGCCGAAGTATCGCCGGCCGTCTGCACCTGCTGCCCATGTTCCGGTGGAAGGCATTAAAGATACCCTTTGGTCTGCATCATCCGGTATGGGTTGACGATCCGGATTTCGACCTGGATTACCATGTCCGCAGAATAGCCTGTCCTGCGCCGGGTGACCGCAAGGCGTTCTGCGAGCTAGTGTCGCAGGTATATGCCTGGCCACTCGATTTGAGCAAGCCCCTATGGCTTTGCTGGGTCGTGGAGGGGCTGGAAAACAACGAGGTCGCACTGGTGATCTTGTTGCACCATGCCTACACCGACGGTGCCGGCGCCGCCCGCCTGCTGAACGAGATTTATTCCGCGGGCCGCGAGACCGCAGCGCCGGAGGCCGTGAACGACTGGGTACCGGAAAAAACGCCAGGCCGCCTGGAGCTGCTGGGTCGGGCCCTGATCGATCTGCCACGTACCTGGATTCACAACTATCCTCATCTCCGCCAGGGCATGAAAAATGCCCGCGCTCTCAAGGAGAAATATCGCCAGTCCGGTCATGAGCTGCCTCCCAGCACTTTCAGGGATACCCGCGACTCCCCTTTCAACATTATGCTGGGACGCGGCAGGACCTTTGTGTACGAGACCCTCCCCCTGGATGACATACGCGCGATGAGTAAAGGCTTCGGGGTGACCATCAACGACCTGTTTGTCGCGGCCTCTGCCGGTGCCTACCGAAAATTCATGCAGACCAGGGGTTTTGACCCGGACACCGGCCCGCTGGTAGCAGCGATACCCGTTGCCAAGCGCCCGCCGCCGGAAGAAGACGACATGATTGGCAATATGACATCCGCCGACTATCTGGCCATGCCGGTTCATATTGCGGATCCCGCTGCCCGCCTGAAGGCATCGGCGCATGCCGGCGACGTCATGAAGGAACACCTGGCGGCGGAGGGCATGGACTTGTCCAGCATCCTCGAGGTCACTCCTCCGGCGGCAATTCGCCTGCTTGATTGGATCGTTAAACGCAAAGACGGGAAATTCGGTGTCTGGGGCAACGCGACGATCTCCAACGTGCCGGGACCGAAAGAGACTCTCTATATGGGTGCTCTGCGTCTCAACAACTGGATCTCCATGGGCATGGTCGCCCACGGACTGGGCATCAACACCACAGTGTGGAGCTACGCCGGCAAGTTCAATCTGTGCATATTGGCCGACAAGAACCTGTTACCGGACGGCTGGGAGCTGATCGGCTATTTTCGTACCGCCTTCGATGAGTACCTGCAACTCCTTGAACAAAAAGGACGCGACGCCGCAACTGCGGGAGAACCAACCACAAGTCGGCATTGAGCAACGATCTATATTTCTCAATCTTACGCCGTTGCCACTATCAACTGCGTATTTCACCCAGCAGTACGGCCAATAACTCAGTGCGTGGCGCGTAGATAACAGGACTGACGCGATCGACGACACCGTCAAAACGGGTATGTAATTGCCTGGCGACGTCAGCCGGCTCGCCGACCAGCGCAAAGCGATGCAAAATATCATCGCTGACCAATTCACCCAGTGCCTCCCACTTGCCAGATTTCATAAGCGCGTTTGCCTCGGTCTGCATCCCCTCCAAACCGTGCACTTCCAGCACCGGCAAATAGGCAGGGGTCGACGCGTAAAAAGCGATCTGGTGGCGCGCCGATGCTACGGCGGCAGTAAGCTCCTCTTCATTGAGGCCGGTGGCGGTAATCGCCTGCGCCGAGATGACGTATCTATCGATAGCAGCAGCGTTTTTTCCCGCGGCAGCAAAGCCTCGATGCAGTGCCGGAATTGACAATCGCTGGAGCGAGTCCGCGGTATGGAAGGGATGGACAAAAAAACCATCCCCTACCTCTCCGGCCACCTCAGTCATCTTCGGTCCGACACCGGCAAGAAATATCGGCGGTGCATCCAGCTCGGTCATGTCCGGGGAAAATGTGGGGGACATTAACGTGTGCTGATAAAAATCCCCGACAAAGTTCAGACGTTCGCCGGTCTTCCAGCTCGACCAAATGGCCTGGGTCGCCAGCACCAATTCGCGCATCCTGGCCGCGGGTCTGGACCACGGCATGCTGAAGCGCCGCTCAACATGTGCTTTGACCTGGGTACCCAGACCCAGTATAAACCGGCCACCGGAAAGGTCCTGTAAATCGGTACCCAGATACGCCAGTGACATCGGATTACGCGCAAAGCCTACGGCTATCGACGTCATTAGATCCATGCGCTCGGTGGTCATCGCCGCTGCAGCAACACCGATGAAGGGATCACCCTGACCTTCAAAGGTATACGCCCCATCAAATCCCACCTGCTCCAGCTCGGCGGCCATGCTGCCCACCCTACTGGGATTTAACATCAAAGAAGAATCAATTTTTAACATTGTCGTTACGCTCCTGTCGCTGGTTTTTGTCGCGGCTACGACAGCCAATCGGGCCAGTCGCGACCAACCCGACTACGCCACTGGGGTTGGCGTTTTTCTAACCACGAGATGCCACCTTCGAGGGCATCGGGTCCACCCATGGTGTGATGCAGAGCCCGGGTTTCTGTTGCGACCATTTGCTGCAATGCGTTTTCCTGCCCCTGCCACAGCATTCGCTTGTGCAACCCCATGACCAGCGGCGAACAATTCACGACCATGTCTCTGGCGAGCTCCAGCGCGGTGTCCAGCACATCGGCGCTGGCGCATGCCCGGCTGGCCAGGCCCCACTCTTTTGCCTGCTCACCGGTCAGGGTTACGCCACCAACGATCATTTCGAAAGCGCGTTCGAAGCCAATCATCTTCGGCAGGATGTATTCCACGGCAAAATCCGCCACCACACCCCGCCGCACCTGCATCACGGCATACTTCCCCTCGTTGGCCAATACCCGCATATCGCACTGTAGAGCGATACCCAGACCAACACCAATGGCGTGGCCGTTGCAGGCGGCAATCACGGGTTTGCGAATGTCCCAGGCCTGGAAGGACAGGGGACAGGAGCTAAGCTTGAGATCGCCCGGAGTACCCAAGGCCTCTTCGCCAGAGCTCAAATCAGCGCCAGCACAAAAAGCCCGCCCGGCACCCGTGACCACTACAACCTTGATATCGTCGTCCTCATCGCAGCGCCGATAGGCAGCTCCCAGACCCTCAATCATCCCCTGGTTGAAAGTATTGAGCTCCCCGGCTCTGTTGAAGGTGATAACGGCGACGCCATCGTCCACATTCAGTACAACATCTTCACTCATAGGCTTCTCCCAATGGGGAACAGGGAGCCACTATATCGGCAGCAGACCGTGATGTAATGATCAGGTAGGTCAACAATCATTATCCTGTGTGGCCTCAGCCAAACTGCTTTGCATGGCTATTTACTTTCCACACCCCGGTAATACTACTTATACTTGACCGTCGTTACGCGGCTCATTGAGCAAGCAGGGTCTGAAGATCACTAGCCGGGATCAGATCGGGTGACTTGACTGCCACACACGTAGAATTTCGACCTGCTCCGGGCGCCCGCAGATACGCTGCTGGAACCCTTATATTTAGATCCTCCACCATCAGGGAACTCGCCAATGCAAGCAAGGGTTTACCAGCTAACAGGCACAGTGATCTTCATATTCGCCAGTCCTTGCGCGCTGGGCGACACCGCCACCGGAGATATCTGGCTGCAACGGGATGGTACCTCCATTTACGCAGGCGCCTATTTCGCTAATTATGACAGCAAGCTGCGAAAGTCCTCAGACGATCTGCTGGGCACCCGAATCGATCTTGAAGAAGATCTGGGCATGGACGATGATGACGTAATCCTGCGCGCTGCCATCGCCGCCAGACCCTGGCCCAAGCACAGGTTCTTCTTTAGCTACATGAATATGGATCGCACTGGCGACAAGGCACTGGATAGCGATATCGCCTTCGACGGCGTCATCTTCCCCGCCGGCACCCAGGTAGATAGCAAACTGGACCTTGGCATGTATCGCGGCGGCTACACCTGGTCCTTCTTGCAACAACAAAGCTGGGAACTGGGCTTATCTGTGGGTGTATACCTTATCGACCTGGACGTACGGCTGGGCAGTAAGGATTTCGATATTCGTGCAGAAGACGGCACTACGGAACCTTTTCCCATGGTTGGCTTATCGGGTACATGGCTACTGGGCAAGGACTGGCTAATCCGCGGAGGAGCGGAGGCATTCGCCATCGACCGGGGCAATACTGATGGTGATTTCTACAATGTAAGCCTATCCGGGGAATACCAGGTGACAGAGAACCTCTCTCTTGGCGCTGGCTATGACCTGGTAAGTATTGACGCCAAGGACACCAAGAATAACGACGAGATAGATTACAATTATGACGGCGCTATGATTTATTTGCGTTGGCAGTTGTAACCCGGTGTAGCGCTGCAGCGGATAATCATAAGGTATACATGATGGACATCGGCGACAGTTCCAACCTGATTGTTATCTCGCTCTCTATCTATTTCCTGACCATCATCGGTCTGGGCCTGTTCTATGCCCGCCGGGCCAAATCCAGCGAAGACTTTATCCTCGCCGGCCATAGTCTTTCCGCGCCCTTCGTAACCGGCTCGGTGGTCGCCACCTGGCTGGGGGGCGCGGTGATACTCGGCGGCGCCAAGGAAGCCTATGTCGGCGGCTTCCAGGCGATCGTCTGGGATCCCTGGTCACCGGTACTTACGCTGCTTTTTTGTGGCTTCTTTCTGGTGAGGGTTCTGCGCCGGTCCCGGTCCATGACCGCTATCGATTTCTTCAATGCCCGCTACGATCGGCAGATTGGCATGACCGGCCTGATCGTGGGCATGCTGGCCTATGTGTCCTGGATTGCGGCACAGCTGCTGTCTCTGGGGGTGCTGATCAACCTCGTGACCGGCCTGGGCCTGGTCAGCGCCACCCTGCTCGGGGCGGGCATCATCCTGACGATTTCCCTGACCGGCGGCCTGTGGGCCCTGTCTCGCTCCGATATGCTGGCCTTCATTATTTTAACCGTGGTGCTGCTGGCGGTGCTGCCCTATGCCTTTGGCGCGGTAGGCGGCCCCATGGCCTTTATCGAGAAAGCCGGTAACCTCGACGGTGCCCCTCCTTTCAGCCTGTTTTATACCAGCGAGCTCACCAGCGCCGGCGAACCCACAGGCTTCAACGGTTACCTGGGCATATTGGGAATTTTCTACATGCTGGCCGCCTGGTTTTCCGTCGCCATCGGCGACATGGGAGGTTCTGTCTTATCTGCCCGGGCATTGGCCGCCAAGGACGAGTCAGCTGCCACCCGGGGCTTTGTGTACGGCGGCGTGTTTTACCTGGTGCTGGGTATGGTACCCGTGATCGTGGGTATGTGTGTGTTCATTCTCCGCGCCGATTTCCCCGAGGCCGAACTGGACAACATCTTCCCCTGGTTTGTACAGCACTACGTGCCGGAATGGATCACCGTGCTATTTTTCGTAGCCGCCGCCTCCGCCATCGTCAGTACCGCCGGCGATACCGTGCTGACCTCGGGGGCACTGCTCGGCTATACCGTACTGAAGGCGCTGAAGCCGGCAACAACAGACCGACAACACATGCTCGCCACGCGCATCGCCATGCTGTGTTTTACCGCCACGGGCCTCGCTTTCGGATTGGCCATGGGCAACCTCTACAACTTGTTGGTGTTTGCCGGGGCGATTTCTTTTCCGGTTATCTCCTCTAGCTTTGTCTGTGGCATTTTATGGAAGAAGGCCAACGTCACCGGCGCCAAAGCCTCGATCCTAACCGGTGCTATCAGCTGGATTGGGCTGGTGTTTTTCTTTCTACCCCATGTGGATGGGGAAACCTGGGATGCCATCTACATTGCCTCAGTGCCCGCCTTTGTCTGCAGCCTGACAGCACTTATAGCGGTTTCGCTGCTGACCCAGGAATCCTGCCCGCCCAAACCGATGCGGGATGTGGATGGGAATGACATTTCCGATACGCCGTTATTCAACTGGCGCTAGTGGCGAGCAGCAAGTCTATCGCGCTTTCCGCTTTGTCAGCTTGTTTGTGCGATTATCGTAACTTGTATGCCAGGAGTTCAGGGAACAGACTCCCGGACTATACGGTACGCCAATTAGATCTGAACTGGTTTGCCGTAAGGCTAGCCCAAAACCATTCGACGGGCCCCTGCTTGAAGTAGCGTAACCAGATGCTACAAAACAGCGCCTGAAATGCATAGATACACAACGCCAGCAAGCACAATTGAGCCAGACCCAGGGTACCCCAGAGACCAAAGCCAATCCCATAAAACAGGGTGATACCTACCACCGTTTGCAGGAGATAACTGGTAAAGGCCATGCGCCCCACCAGAGTCAGGGGGTATAGCAGAATTTTGCCCCAATCGTGGCGAAACACCTGTGCCAACAGCGCCATATAAGCCATGGCAAGGCATACCTGACCCATAACCAGAACCATTTTCATCATCACATCCAGGCCAGACACAGCCCAGCGACTGATATTAGTACCCATGTAACGCGATGCAGCGGTCGCCGTAATACCTAACACCAGGTAAAGCAGCAGGTGCCTTCGGTTATAAATGTTGTCTACAAAAAAATCAGAACGAGAGAGATAAAAACCCAGCACAAAGAGACCCAGCACCCGGGAGATTCTGCCGTTGGGTATAAAGTCCAGCCACCGCCAATACAGATTATGCAGGTTGGTGGCAAAGACATCAGCCC
>JBALVO010000160.1:0-6899 GCA_036961445.1 Halioglobus sp. | reverse complement strand
GTGGGTTATCGCCGGCCATCTCAATGTCCAATACCACGGTCTGGCGGATCTCTCGCTCCCAGTCATACACGCCTATCACCGTGTCGACGCGCAGCTCCCTGATAAAGACAATATCCATCAACTGGCGCCCGCGGTAGGCAACGGTGGCAGCTCTTCCATGGGCCAGCGCGGCCGCACCCGGGTCTCTTTGGTATCGACCTGCCCGGCCTGCAAGCGCTGGGCGCCGGCGTAGGCGATCATCGCTCCGTTATCGGTACAGTACATCGGCGCGGGATAGAACACCCGGGCACCTTCTTTATCCAAAGCCCTTTCTAGTTGCGACCTGAGGCTTACGTTAGCGCTTACTCCGCCGGCGATCACCAGAGTCTTCAAGCCCTCCTGCTTGAGCGCCCGGCGACATTTTATGACCAATGTGGCCACCACGGCCTCCTCGAATGCGCGGGCGATATCGCATTTGTCCTGCTCGGTTAACGCGCCGGCCTGGCGACACTCTGCCACGGTATTGAGGGTATAGGTCTTGAGACCACTGAAACTGAAATCCAGCCCGGGCCGATTGACCATGGGCCGGGGAAAATTAAAGCGCTCAGGATTACCCTGCTGGGCCATCCGCGCAATGTGTGGACCACCCGGATAGGGCAGACCGAGCATTTTGGCGGCCTTGTCAAAGGCCTCTCCGGCGGCATCATCCAGCGATTCACCCAACATGGTGTACTGGCCTATGCCATCAACCCGCACCAACTGGGTATGACCACCGGAAACCAGCAGTGCTACAAAAGGATAATCCGGGTGTTCCTCTTCCAGCATGGGGGCCAGCAAATGACCCTCCATGTGATGCACGCCCAGGACCGGCACACCCCATCCCCAGGCCAGGGCCTTCGCCAGAGTGGCACCAACCATCAAGGCTCCGACCAGTCCAGGGCCGGCGGTATAGGCCACACCGTCAATATCCTGGGCAGTACAGCCTGAGTCAGCCAGCACCTGCTCGATTAAAGGCAAGGTCTTGCGCACGTGATCCCGCGACGCCAGCTCCGGCACCACGCCACCGTATTCCACATGGATATCGACCTGGCTGAACAGGGCATCCGCCAGCAGGCCACGCTGGGTATCGTACAGCGCCACACCGGTTTCATCACAGGAGGTTTCCAGGCCCAGAATCAACATTACTTTGCGGTCGCGCTCCTGTTTCATCAAATTACGGCAATCCCTGGCATGCCAGGCTGATGGCGCATGATAATTGAGCAATGACTATGGAGCCAGCGGCACAGCATGAATAGATGGTTGATTCGTAATGGGGTAATGCTAGTATTACCCCATTACGAGGAACGAATGATGCGCACCACAACCAGTAAATTAACCAGTAAATACCAGGCCACGATCCCGGAGCCCGTGAGGCGCCTACTGCAACTGGAGGCTGGGGATGCCGTCGCTTTCGACATCGTCGATAGCACAGTTAAGTTGCGCAAAGCCCGCCCAGTGGATCTGGTATTCGCGCAAGGCCTTGAAGGAACACTGACAGAGTGGGACTCCCCGACTGACGATGCCGCCTACCATGACCTTTGAAGCCTTCGACGTAGTGGTCGTGCCGTTCCCCTTCACCGACCGCACAAGCACCAAGCGCAGACCGGCACTGGTCGTGTCTGACGCTCGCAGCTTCAACAATAAAGTCGGGCAGTCAGTACTGGCGATGATTACCAGTGCTGCGCACTCGGACTGGCCGCTGGACGTGGAAATAAACGATCTGGATGCTGCCGGGCTACCTGCCGCTTCGGTGGTTAGAATGAAGTTATTCACCCTGGATAACCAGCTGGTACTGAGAAAGGCAGGCACACTGGGAGACAGCGATCAACACTGCGTGTCCCGGGCAATTCGCCAACTGCTGAGTGTGCACAATTCACACCCCTGAAAGGCCTTTGCAAAACACGCCGTATCGGTATATTATGCGCGCCCTTTCAGGTGTTGGTTGTCCTATGGCTGGCCAGCTGCCCATTACAGACGAGTAAGGTAAAGAATTAATGCCCCATATCAAGTTGAAGGAAAACGAGCCGTTTGACGTTGCCCTGCGTCGTTTCAAGCGTTCTTGTGAAAAAGCTGGCGTTCTGGCTGAAGTTCGCAAGCGTGAGCACTACGAGAAGCCCACCACTGTGCGCAAACGTGCCGGTGCTGCTGCAGTCAAGCGTCACTTGAAGAAGCTCTCCCGCGAAACTCGCAAGCACGTACGCCTGTACTAAGCCTGCACCCCCTCCGATGAGCGATCAATCTCTCGCGCAGTCCATCAAGGCAGCCATGAAGGCTGCCATGAAAGCACGGGACAAGCAGCGATTGTCGACCATCCGGCTGATCATGGCCGAATTCAAACGTATAGAAGTTGACGAGCGCATCGAAGTTGATGACGCGCGGGCACTAGCTGTGCTCGATAAGATGGTCAAACAGCGCCGCGACTCCGTCGAGCAGTACACCAATGCCGGCCGCGATGAGCTCGCCGCCGTGGAAACCGCCGAAATCGCCGTTATCCAGGAATACCTGCCCACACCGCTTACCGACGACGAACTGTTGGCCTTGGTAGACGCGGCCATCGCCGGTAGCGATGCCAGCGGCATGCAGGCCATGGGCGCCGTAATGGGCGTACTCAAGCCACAATTGCAGGGCCGCGCAGACATTGGCGCTGTGAGCCAACTGGTTAAATCCCGCCTCACCAGCTAAACGCCTGCTCAAAAAGCGGCTGCACCACTAAACATTACCTCTTCAGCGTGGTTCAATAACCGGCTGAATCACAGTTACTGCACCCCTAATGGCCGGACTGATACCCCAAGCTTTCCTGGATGACCTGCTGGACCGCGTCGACATCGTCGAGGTGATAGACCGCCGCGTCAAACTGAAAAAGTCCGGCAAAAACTACACCGCTCGCTGCCCCTTTCACGACGAAAAAACCCCCTCCTTCAGCGTCAACCAGGATAAACAGTTTTACTACTGCTTTGGCTGCGGCGCCGGCGGCAATGCCCTGGGCTTCGTCATGGATTACGAGAGTCTGGATTTCCCCCAGGCCGTGGAAACACTGGCCAGCAGTGCCGGCCTGCAAGTGCCCCGGGAGCCAACCCGTGGCGGTCGCGACCCCGGCCAGACAGAGCAAAGCAACAAACCCCTGTACGCCCTGATGGAACAGGTGGCGACTTACTACCAACAACAATTGCGCCAACATCCGCAGGCTGGCAGAGCGGTGGATTACCTCAAGCAGCGCGGCCTCACCGGCATCGTTGCCAAACAATTCGACCTGGGTTTTGCGCCACCGGGCTGGGATAACCTGCTAAAAGCGCTCGGCAGCAACGAGGAGCAGCGCGCGCTGCTGGTAACAACCGGCATGCTGGTGGAGAACGAAAAAGGCAGGATTTACGACCGCTTCAGAGACCGGGTTATGTTCCCCATCCGCGATCAGCGCGGCCGCGTTATCGCCTTTGGTGGCCGGGTATTAGGGGACGACAAACCCAAGTACCTCAACTCGCCGGAAACGGCGATTTTCCACAAGGGGCGCGAGCTGTACGGTATGTACCAGGCGCGCCAGGCCACTCGCAAACTGGAGCGGATTTTAGTGGTGGAAGGCTACATGGACGTCATCGCCCTGGCCCAGCACGGCATTAGCTATGCCACCGCCACCCTGGGCACTGCCACCAGCAAAACCCATCTGGAGCGCGTTTATCGGCAGTGTCCCGAGGTGGTGTTTTGCTTTGATGGGGACGAAGCCGGCCGCAAGGCAGCACTGCGCGCAATGGAAGCCGCACTGCCGTGTATGGAAGACGGGCGCCAGGCCAGATTTCTGTTCCTGCCCGAAGGACAAGACCCCGACGATGCCATCCGCAGCGGCGGTACAGAGCACTTCCAACAACTGATGAGTCAGGCCACGCCGCTGGAAAACTTCCTCTTTGAGTTTACCGCGCAAGGGCTGGATATCGCCACCCTGGACGGCCGGGCCCGCATGAGCAAGCTGGCCCTGCCTTACATCCGCCAACTGCCAGAAGGCGTCTATCGCCAATTGATGTTCCAGGACCTGGCCACCCGCACGGGACTGGAATTATCCAGCCTGATGCAGCTGGAAGCCCCCCCGCCACCGCCGACGCCAGCTCCACCGGACTATGAGCAGGAGCCCGGGTACGACGCAGGCCATGCAGACTTGCCAGCCGATGGCCCACCGCCCGATGACGAGAATCCGGCGTATGGCTATGCCGCAGCGGACGACCCGGCGCCGGATCAATCCGCCGCCCCCAGAACCCGGCGCACTTCTCAGGCAATGATCGCAGGCTATGCCAACATGGCCCAGTCTGCCATCGCGCTGCTGCTGCATCAGCCCAACATCGCGCGTCTGGCAGACGCCCAACTACTGGAGGCTATGGATGGCGAGGATATGGACCTGTTGCGCGAGTTACTGATCTTGTTGCACCGGCGCCCGGAATCCAACACCGCCATGTTGCTGGGACACTGGTACGGCACCCCCGAAGGTGAGCTGCTGAGTCGCCTGGCCGGACAGGAACGCCTGATTCCCACAGCGGGAATTGAGCAGCAGTTTGTCGATACCATGGGCGAACTGGCACAACAGCCTCATCGCTCAAAACTGTCCGCTCAGGTCGACAAACTCAGACTCACCAACTACGCTGAAGTGAGCGAAACAGAAAAGCAGCAACTCAGGGAAATGTTACAGGCAAAACAGCGGCGCGATACGCAGCGCAACAAGCGCAAAGACTGATTTCGCGACCCGCTTAGCGGTAAAAAATATGGCTTTTGCCGCCAACCCTGCCGGTTGATTTTGACCATTTGCGCCCCCATATAAGAAATAGTAAATATTTGCGGCTATTGTGGGTCTAAATGTGCCAGTTTCCATGAAAATACCTGGCCTGCTTATAGTTGAGTGAGCGCTTTCCGGTTATAATCGCCGGCTGAAAATTTTTTGCTTTTTTTGAAGGTATCCGCTTAATGACTGATGTCGTACAACAAACTTCTCGCCTCAAGGATTTAATCGCCAAGGGCAAGGAACAGGGCTACCTGACCTACGCCGAGGTCAATGATCACCTGCCACAGGACATCTCCGACCCGGACCAGGTCGAAGACATCATTCAGATGATCAACGACATGGGTATTCAGGTGTTTGAAGTCGCACCGGATGCCGATGAACTGTTGATGACCGAAGGGGATTCTTCCGCCGACGATATCGCCGCCGCCGAGGCCGCCGCTGCTCTGGCCGCAGTAGAAACTGAAGCTGGCCGCACCACCGACCCGGTGCGCATGTATATGCGCGAAATGGGCACGGTGGAGCTGCTGACCCGTGAGGGCGAGATTGTCATCGCCAAGCGTATCGAGGAAGGTATCCGCGAGATGCTGGCCGCCCTTGCCTACTACCCCGGCGCAGTGCAGCACATACTGAACGAGTACGAGTTGGTAACCAAGGAAGAGCGCCGCCTGTCCGACATTATGGTGGGCTACCTGGACCCGGCTGATCACGTGCCGTCTGCTGCAGAGGTTGCCGAGGCCATTGCCAATGCACCCGCTGTCGCCGATACAGACGAAGAAGTGGACACCGGCCCGGATCCGGTAGAAGCCAAAAAGCGCTTCACCGCCCTCAAGCGTCAGTACAACAAAACCGAAAAGTCTATTGCCGCAAAGGGGCGCTCTGACAAGGCCACTATCAAGGAATTGGAGAAACTGGGCGAGCTGTTCAAGTTTTTCAAGTTCACCCCGCGCGCCTCCGATCCAATTACCGATAGTCCACGCAACGTGCTGATCGCTGTTCGCGATCAAGAGCGAGAGATCATGCGTATCGCCATCAGGATGTGCGGCATGCCACGCAAGGACTTCATCACTTCATTCCAGGGCTTTGAGACTGATCCGAAGTGGGTCAGCCGCCTCGCTCGCAAAAAAGATTACGGTCCCAAGCTCGTCGCAGAGAAAGAAATTCTCCAGCGCCTGCAACGCCGCATCGCCAGTGTCCAGGATAGAACCGGTCTGAGCGTCGCGGAGATTAAAGAAATCAACCGCCGCATGTCCATGGGTGAAGCCCGGGCACGCCGCGCCAAGAAGGAAATGGTGGAGGCCAACCTGCGCCTGGTGATCTCCATCGCCAAGAAATACACCAATCGTGGCCTGCAGTTCCTGGACCTGATCCAGGAGGGCAACATCGGCCTGATGAAGGCAGTAGACAAGTTCGAGTACCGTCGCGGTTACAAGTTCTCTACCTATGCCACCTGGTGGATCCGCCAGGCCATTACCCGCTCTATTGCGGACCAGGCCCGCACCATCCGTATACCTGTGCACATGATTGAGACCATCAACAAACTCAACCGTATCTCTCGCCAGATGCTGCAGGAGATGGGCCGCGAGCCCACCCCCGAAGAACTGGGCGAGCGCATGGACATGCCAGAAGACAAGGTGCGCAAGGTACTGAAGATCGCCAAAGAGCCGATCTCCATGGAAACACCGATTGGCGACGACGAAGATTCGCATCTGGGCGACTTCATCGAAGACAACACCATCCACTCACCGGTGGATGCCGCCACTGGCCAGGGCCTGCAGGAAGCCACCAAGGACGTACTGGCCGGCCTGACTGCCCGCGAAGCCAAGGTGCTACGCATGCGTTTCGGCATTGACATGAACACTGACCACACGCTGGAAGAAGTGGGCAAGCAGTTTGATGTCACCCGTGAGCGTATACGCCAGATAGAGGCCAAGGCGCTGCGCAAACTGCGTCACCCGACGCGCTCGGACTACCTGCGTAGCTTCCTGGACGAGTAAGCAGCGGCATTACTGTAATCGCTATCACCGGGAGCGTTGTGCCATAGTGGTTGTCTGCACCATCAGCTCCCTGCCCCGGATCCTGCAAAGAGGTTGCCGGGGTAGCGTTCGGGCTTCCCACACCCACC
>JBALVO010000159.1:0-6923 GCA_036961445.1 Halioglobus sp. | reverse complement strand
CCTTTGGTAAAACCGATGAAGGCTTGAGTTTGTTCTCATCCGCCGTGAATTATATTTATGGGGGTGGCGGTGTGGTGACCAACTTTTTCAGTATCGATCCTGATACCAGCCTTATCTATATGGCGGCTACCGCGCCAGATGCAGAGGATGGTACAGAAGACGGTAGGTCAGAACTGGGCGCAATTTACGCTCTCGACCTGGTTGATGACGGCAACGGCGATCTGGAATTCCAGGTATTAAGCCGCAAGACCTTCCAGGGCGGCACTGGGTCAACACCGGCGCTCAGTGCAGATGGCCAGCGCCTGTATGTGTCTGATAACGAGGGTAACGTTATCGCGCTGGATAGTGAATTAGACGAAGTGTGGCGCGTGAATGTAGGCGAGCCGCTGGTGGGTTCGATCACGGTGTCACCGGATAACAATGAGCTGTATGCCGTCACCGGCAGTGACGTGATCCAGTTGATTGACAACGGTGACAGTGGCACCAGGGCGTGGACTGCGCAGCTTTCGGGCTTTGATGGGTATGCCAATGTCGATGTTCAATCCAACGCCCTGACGGCAACGGTCACCGCCAATGGTGTGGTGATTATGATCGGTGGTGGTAAATCCTTGCTGGGCAGGACGCTGATGTTACATATGGGGATGGGCCTGCTGGATCGGGAAACCGGTAAGCTGCGCTACTTTGCCGAAGGCCGGGAAGATTCCCTGGCCATGAGCGTCGTCGCTGCCGATGGCAGTATTTATGTCGCCCACTCACCCTTACGGCGCGCCGTAGGTAAGGCCCTGTATCCCGAGTTAACGCAGGATGTTACCGGTGGTATTGCGCGCTTCAAACCGATTCGCCTGGACCTGCTGGCACGTGACGCCATCTGCGCCGCCGAGGCGCGCGCTTACAATGCCAGCACCTTGAACCAGACTACCGAGTTGGCAGCCATCAACACGGATATCCGGCAAATAAAGGTATTGCTTAAGCAGGCCGGTGGCGCCATCACCAAAGCATTCAGCGAGGGTGACATGACGGCTGAGGATGCCGGCACACTGGGTAGTTTACTGGAGCAAAGCGCGGCCAACCTGACCCCGGCCAGCCTGGAGCTTGCGGTAACAGAAATGGCTGCAGCCTGTGGAATGTTTGACTAGTTCAAACATCCTTGACGAATGGGACGCCCAACCGGCAGTTTCAGGGGAACAATTGTTGATCCTCTACAATCCGTCTGTAGAGGACCATAAACCCACCCGTTCATGTGAATGAACACGGCACCAGCATGGATGAGGTTACCTGGGCGAGCACAGCCTGATCCACCATCGCTATTAGTTTGAACTTTGCTTTAAGTACTTTACCTTTAAAGAAAGCGCCCTGCCCCATTGTTTTAAAACAGCGCTTCCATTGGAATTACCAATCGCCGTGGACAGTTTTATTTAGCCTGTTGCCTATATTGGCTGGGCCTCAGCCATGCTCAAATGGAATTGGTAACTACCGGCATAAAAGAATTTCAGGTACGTAGTTTTCCAGGTCGCTGTGCAGTCCAGCACAGCACAGCATTAGGCTGTACTAGCGTGTAACCCTGGTGCATGATAAAAGTGAACGTCAATTAATTGGGAAGCTTGCTATGACATTGTTGTTAATATATCTGACTATTGCGATAGGCGTGTCATTCTTGTGCTCTGTTCTAGAGGCTGTATTGCTTTCGGTAACACCCGGATATGTTCAAAGTATTTCATCCAACTCACCTGAGAGTGGGAAAGTGCTTGTTAGAGTCAAAGATCGACTGGATGAATCTATTTCCAGCATCCTGATACTGAATACTTTTGCGCATACAATGGGTGCGGCTGGGGTAGGGGCGCAGGCGGCGCATGTATTTGGTGCTAAGTGGGAAACTTTGATTGCCGTACTTTTAACCCTGACAATTTTATATTTTTCAGAAATTATTCCCAAAACATTAGGGGCTACATTTTGGCGACAATTAGCAATTCCTTCAGCACATATCATTGCCTGGTTGGTTAAACTGGTATATCCACTTGTTTGGCTTTCAGGTCTTATAACCCGTTCATTCAGTCATAACGCTGATAACAATGTGAGTCGAGATGAAATTATTGCTTTAGCCTCACTCGGGCACAAACTAGGTAGCTTAGGTAAGCATGAAAATGAGTACCTGGCTAATGCATTAAGTTTAAGAGAAATTAAGACGCAGCAAATCTATACTCCACGTAGTGTGGTGCACTCTTTAAGTGAGGTGACGACGGTCACTAATGCTTTGGATAATGAAAAGACCCGACAGTTCTCACGAATCCCCATATTCGATGAAAGCGGCACGAGTCATCATATGGTTTTGAATCGGGATCTTTATGAAGCAGAGCGGCAGGGAAAAGGTGACTTACCTGTCAAACAATTTGCAAAGTCGATTCATCGAGTTTCGGAGGACTTACCTGTTCAGCAGTTATTAAAACGCTTCCTTAAACAGAATGAGCATATTTTTGTTGTTGAAGACTTATATGGCCAGGATGAAGGAGTTGTTACCCTGGAAGACGCTATAGAAACATTACTCGGAAGTGAAATTGTAGATGAAAGTGACACCGTTGAGGACTTACAAGCATTTGCAAAAGAGAAATATCGTGATCGAATTCGGGAAGATAAAATGTAGTATTGCCAAAACTGGAGCAATCAAATAGCGACGTCTGTGCCTCTTCGAACGACAGGCTCACTGCACCTGCTTGTGATTGCCTTGTTTCTTCGCCACTTTATACTGATATCCAAACCCTAGTTCAGGTTCACAGATATGACCGCATCCGCCATAGAGAATATTCCTTTCCGTAAAGAGAACACGATCAACCCGGTACAGTTGATTACGCTCAACCGACCAGATCAGCGTAATTCCCTGTCCATTCTCATGTTGGAAAAGCTGAACGCCACAGTGCAGCGAGGTTTGAAAATCGATGCCGCTTAGCAGTGACCAGGCCATAGCCGGTGTGTTGCGTACGGTAAAAACCGTTGCCCTGCTGGGGGCCAGCAACAAACCCCATCGCCCCAGCTATGAGGTAATGCAATTCCTGTTGTCTCACAACTACAAGGTGGTGCCCGTCAATCCGGGTCTCAGCGGCACTGAATTATTGGGACAGCGGGTCTATGGGTCATTGGCCGAGGTGCCCTGCCCCATCGACATGGTCGACGTGTTTCGCCATGCCTCGCATCTGCCGGCAATTGTAGATGATGCCATTGCTCTGGGTTTAGATATCCTCTGGACCCAGCTTGATGTGATTGATCAAAAGGCGGCCAGTCACGCAGAACGTTATGGTATTCGGGTTGTTATGGACCGGTGTCCAGCGATCGAGTGGCCTCGTCTCAAGCAGGCCGGCCTGCTGTAAATCAGTCACCAGTCTTGGGAATATGCTAACTCCCCCCCATATTGTCGCTTATGGTCATGCTGTTGGCGCGATCGGCCATGCATTCGGGAACGTGCCTTAGCTATAGTTACTTCCAGACGCTACATCCATCCAGGTTCACGCAAGCGATAAAGATCCCTACTTAGCCCTCAATTTTGAGGGCTTTTTTTTGCCTGTTTTATGGGTCATTGATGCTTCGATACTGCACGGATATCTTTGTATGTCGTGGCTTTGGCCGATAGACATTGCGGCCTATACTCCGACTTAAGTGGCAATTACAGCCGGATCGAGTCTGCGCGCCAGCTGTTCTCAACGTCCGGATCGGATTGAATTTCCGCGCTTTTTCGGCATACGGCGGAAACGCGTTCTGCCGTTATTGCCGTGTGCCCAGCAATGGCATCCGCGTGGTGGTGATCGGGGGCACCCTCCGCTCCCGCATCGCGAAGAAATTGCAGGATCACGCCCTCATGGACCTTGAACTTCACCCATCGATAGAGGGCAACATGTGCAGCGATAGCTACAACCACGACCAGTGCAACGATAATCTGGGATTCCATCGCTAAAGTGTATCTATCCTCTGGTAAGAC
This sequence comes from Halioglobus sp., assembly GCA_036961445.1. Lineage (GTDB taxonomy): Bacteria > Pseudomonadota > Gammaproteobacteria > Pseudomonadales > Halieaceae > JBALVO01. The sequence continues at coordinate 2,959 of JBALVO010000159.1, read as the reverse complement.
TTCCAGCATACTGATTACATAGACGCACAGGTATACATCGAAAGAAAAGGACGGGTCCTCGCCCTATTCCATGACTGCAGCTTAACGCATCCTGTCTGCAGCTCATCGCGACAATCCAACAGTTCACCGCAAACGCAATTACAGGTTGTTTTTTGACCGGTACAGTCGTCTGCATCTAAACCGGATAGTTATGGAAATAAGCCACCGTGAACCTCACCGCAAACTCACTCAAAAATCCTGCCGGCGTCGTTGTTGCGACTGCCATAGTTATTTTCTTCGGGATCTTCAGCCTGGGCAAACTCCCCATACAGTTGTTTCCCGATATCGAGAATCCTCGGATCAGAATCACAACCACCTGGCGAGCCGCTTCACCCAGGGAAGTCGAATCAGAGATTATCGAGCCGATAGAATCGGTACTCAGGGGTTTACCAGGGCTTAAGGAACTGGGCGCCTATGCCAATGAAGGCAACGCCTGGATTGAACTCGAATTCGGCCTTGAAACGGATATGCAGAGCACCCTCGTGGAAGTCATCTCTCGCATGAGTCGGCTGGATCCCCTCCCCCGCGACGCCACCCAACCCATTATCATGCTGGGCGGTGGCAGCGGTGATAAGCCAGCACTGACCTATTTTTTCCTTCAGCTGCTGCCCGGTACCCCTGGTGAAATACATGATTATGTGCAGTTTGTTGAGGACGTAATCCGGCCTGAAATCGAAGCTGTACCTGGTGTTGCACGCGTTGGTGTGGCTGAAAACAGCAGAGGCGCAGAGCAGGAACTGGAAATACTGTTTGATCCCTATCGGGCCGCGGAACTCGGAATACCCCTGACCGATGCTGCCGCGCAATTGGGTCAGGCAAACGATGTTAGCGGCGGTTTCGTCGAGGTCGGCAGACGACAGTATACGCTGCGTTTCACTGGGCGTTACGAACCCAGAGAATTGCAGGAATTCGTACTTGATTGGCGTGATGGACGCCCGGTGAAATTGGGCGATCTCGCAGAGATTAAGGTGACCCGGGGTGAGCAGGTCTTAAGTAATACCCAAAATGGCAATCCTGCGATTTCAATTCGAGTAGACAAGGAGAACGATGCCAACGCACTACAGACCCTGAATGAGGTTAAAGCGGTCGTCGAGGCGTTGAATGCCGGTCTGGTGCGGGAGCGAGGCCTGGTGATGGCCCAGTCTTTTGACGCTTCAGTGTTCATAAATCGGGCCATTAACCTGGTCGCGGGCAACATTATTCTGGGCATATTTCTGGCGGTGGGTATTTTATGGTGGTTTCTGCGCCGCATCAGGGCCACTCTTATCGTGGCATTAGCGATACCCATTTCGCTGTTGGCAACATTTGTCGTGCTCAAACTCACAGGTCGCACACTCAACATCATATCTCTGGCGGGCCTGGCCTTCGCAGTGGGCATGGTGCTTGATGCCGCGATCGTGGTGCTGGAAAACATAGTGCGTTTAAGGGAAAAGGGGCTTGATACCTCTGAGGCTTCCCTGCAAGGCGCCAAACAGGTCTGGGGCGCTTTACTCGCCTCCACCGCAACGACGGTGGCGATATTTTTGCCCGTAATGTTCATGCGGGAAGTTGAGGGGCAACTATTTGGCGATCTGGCGATTACTATCGCCATTGCCGTGGTGGTTTCACTGCTGGTAGCGATGACCGTATTGCCTCTTGCAGCAAAGCTCTGGCTGCAAAACACGGCACAGGAGGATCCCAACAAGAACCGGTGGCGGCGTATCACCAATTTCGTCATGGGCATTTCCAGTACACCCAAAAAGCGCTGGTCGCTGATCACCGTGTTGATAACGGTGCCCCTGGTGAGCAGCTACCTGCTGATGCCTGAACTGGACTATCTACCACCGGTAAAGCGCGACGCCGTTGACGCCTACTTTCAGTTTCCACCAGGGATAGGAGACAGAACGATTGCCGAAGAATACGTAAAGGTTCTTGATGAACGCATGGCGCCGTTTATGAGTGGCGCCCGCGAACCTGCGCTGAAAAACTACTACATCCTCACCTGGGCCGGCGGTGGCGGGATGGGTGCCCGTGTAAAGGATCAGTCCCGGGTCGGAGAGCTGGAAAAAATAATTAATGAAGAAATTTTCGCCGACCTGCCTGACCTGAATTATTTCGCCTCCCAGGGCAATCTGTTTGGGGGCTTCGGTGGCGACCGGGTTATTTCACTGCACCTGCAATCCAGGGACAGGGAAGCCCTGGCAAGTGCGGCAGCTTTAGGTGAGAAACTATTGCGGGAAGCGCTGCCCAAAACCAATATCCGGGTAAGCCCTGACCTCGACCAGTCCGCACCGGAATTGCAGCTGGCACCCAACGACCGCAAGATTTCCGAGGCAGGCTGGGCCAGGCAGGATATAGGTACGCTGGTCAGGGCAATGGGCGACGGACTCTATGTTGGTGAGTATTTTGATGGCGAGAAGCGCATGAACGTCATTCTGCGCGCCAAACCCTGGGATTCACCGGAACAACTTGCCACTACCCCGGTTGCAACACCCGCAGGAACACTTGTGCCACTGTCCGAACTGGTCGATATAAAACGCACTGTGGGCCCCAGCCAACTGCGACGCATAGATCGCCGGCGCACTATCACCCTGGATGTGCGACCTCCGGAGAATGTCGCTCTGGAACACGTGTTAGAGACCATTAAGCAGCAGGTAGAGCCACGTCTGAAAGCGGCCTTGCCACAGGACGGCAATATACTTTACGGCGGCAGTGCCAGCGGACTCCAACGGGCCATTACATCCATGAGCAAAAATTTCGGCCTCGCTCTGATAGTCCTCTTTCTCTTAATGGCGGCGCTATTTCGCTCCGTGAAAGACAGCCTGTTAGTGATATTGGCAATGCCTCTGGCCATGGTCGGCGGAATATTCGCCTTACGGCTGTTAAACCTGGTGAGTTTCCAGCCGCTGGATCTACTCACCATGATCGGCTTTGTAATACT
>JBALVO010000158.1:0-6948 GCA_036961445.1 Halioglobus sp. | reverse complement strand
ATTCGTACCGCCGGGGAACTTGAGCTGAAAGACTATGTTGAGGACCCGGAAATACCCGGTGTATTTCGCCAACATACGGAAGGTCTGGTGTGGGGCGCCAGCGTGCAGGATCAACGCGCAGAGAACCGTTACTATCACAACAAACTGGGTTTTACCTTTGAGCACCCGTTGTTGTGGAATGTCACTGCCGGCGCTAAAGCTATCATCGCCAGTGCTCCCGACAACAGCGCAACCCTCAGCCTGACCATCCGCAAGCGCGACAGCGCGGCCACTGCCACTGCCGTGTTGCAGAGCAGCGCTGGCGGCACCCTGAGCATCGGCAAGGAGTTGGACCAGGCTGGATTGAAGGGCTACACCGCGGTGTCCAGTAATGGCGAGAACTCACGGCGTGTGGCGGTGATCGACTATAGAAATCTGACGTATTTATTCGAAGGCAAAGCGACGGATTTTGCCGCTGCGGATGCCGCCCTGCTGGCCATGATAGAAAGCTTTCGACCCATGCATCCCAAGGAACGAACAACGGGGGGGGCGCACTATGTGCATTACATCCAGGTACCACGGGGAGCCACCATGGCAAGCCTGGCCGCCAGTATTCGCATTCCCGATGCAGAGGCGCGATTGCGACTGCTCAATGGACTGTACCCACGTGGAGAACCGCGCACCGGCGACTGGATCAAGGTCATCAAGTAATATCGCCCACTAAAGTCCGCTCGTGCACCGCTGATCTATACTAGGTCTAGCCCAAACCCTGGCAGCGAACCTGGTACTGTAAGGCGCTGCGGTCACCAAGGAGCTTACGTGAACACGATTAGACACACCCTGGCAGCTGCGTTACTGGCTGCTGCATTGCCCGCTGCAGCCGCGGCTGAGGTGGTGGTTTACACCGCCAGCAAAATAATCACCATGGAACCTGCCCTGCCCGAAGCCACCGCCGTGGCAGTGGCAGACGGACGCATCGTCGCGGTAGGATCACTGGATTCCCTGCAGCCCATGATGGATAAGCTCAATGTCACCATCGATCGCAGCCTGCAGGACAAGATACTGATGCCGGGCTTTATAGACCCCCACGTGCACCCCGCCCTGCCTGCCGTACTCACGCAATTTCCATTCCTGGCACCCGACAGCTGGTCACTTCCCACCGGAGAATTCCCCGGCGCTACCAATCCCGAAGTCTATGCGGCCAGGCTTAAAGTAATGGTAGCTGCGCACGATGACCCGGACGTGCCTTTCATTGCCTGGGGCTACCACCCGCTGTGGCACGGGGAAGTATACCGACCGCAATTAAACGAGTGGTTCCCCGACACCCCGGTATTGTTGTGGCATCGCTCTTTCCATGAATTGATTGGCAATGATGCCGGACTTCAGATGCTGGGGATTACTGAGGCGGATACCCAGGGCAATCACGAAAGCGACTGGGCCAACGGGCGCTTCTGGGAGAATGGTCTCAAGGCGGTGGTACCCAAGCTATCGTTCCTGTTCGCTGCGGAGCGTTTCGGGCGGGGTATGCAGAATTTCCTGGCGATGATTCATCGCGGCGGCGTTACCACGGTGCTGGATATGGGCACCGGCGTATTTGGTAATCCGGCAGCAGAGATCGCCATGGTGAGGCACGCTGCGGAAAGCAGCAACGCCCCTGCACGTATCATTATGACGCCCATCATCACGGACTTTCTGGCACGGGGTAAAACCCCCGCACAAGCCATGGTCGAAATTGAAGAGTGGCGCCAGGGCAACTCGCGCCGGGTAATGGTTGGCAACCACTTCAAGCTGATGATGGACGGCGCCATCTTTAGCGGTTTATCCCAAATGGGACCACCGGGCTACCTCGATGGGCACGAGGGCGTCTGGATGGCGCCGCTGGAAGTCACCACCGCCTGGGCGCAAGCCTTTTGGCTCGCGGGATACCAATTGCACGCCCATACCAACGGCGACAAGAGTGCTGCGGCCTTCATCGATCTGTTGCGTTACTTGCAGAATGAACACGCCAGACCAGACCACCGCTTCACCCTGGAACACTTTGCCTACAGTACCGAAGACCAGAGCCGACAACTCAAAGCACTTGGCGCAGTGGTTTCGGCCAACCCCTACTACCATTACATATTGTCCGACATCTATGCCCAGCAATGGCTTGGACCAGACCGCGGCAGCCAGATGGTGCGCCTGGGATCACTGGAACGTCATGGCGTGCCCTTTGCCTTGCACTCTGATAGTCCCATGGCACCGCTGTCCCCGCTTACCCTGGCCTACAATGCCACCAACCGGGTCACCATCAATGGCAACCTCAGTGGCGCTAACGAGAGAATTTCGCTGGATGCCGCCATGCGCGCCATTACCATAGATGCCGCCTGGATCATGGGCTGGGAGGACGACATAGGTTCAATACGCGCCGGCAAACGGGCGGATTTCACAGTACTGGAAAGCGACCCTTACCAGGTGGGCGCCAGGGGACTAAAGGACATTGGCATTTGGGGAACTGTGTTTGAGGGCGAGGTCCACCCGATCTATCCGGAATAATGAACCCTGCTATTGGGCGATGGACTGTACCAGCACCCAGGGCGCCGCGACCACCGCCCATAATTCTTCATTGGATTCATGCCAGGCCAATGCCTGCTGATCGTCTACCACCGCGACCTTGTCTGTAGCGATCCAGTCCTGAAAAATAGCGGTATTATCCATACCCAACTGCACCGCAACCTCTACCAGGCTCAGCCCGACAGCGACGCTAACCACACGGCCCTGCGCGTAGTATGTCTGCAAGTCATGCCAACAAATACGCGCCGTCTGGCCGTGATACTCCTGGCGCAACAGCTCTTCGCGCGCAGTGGACGCCTCAGCCATAACGCGAATCAGCCACAAAGGGATTGGTCCGGCGCTCGTGTCCAAAGTTGGACATGGGGCCGTGCCCGGGAACGAAGGTAATGTCATCCCCCAGTGGAAATAGTTTTTCACGAATGCTCGACAGCAGCTGCTCGTGATTGCCCCTGGGGAAATCCGTGCGGCCAATCGAACCCTGGAACAACACATCGCCGACCCAGGCGACTTTTTGTGTCGGATGCAAAAAGACCACATGACCCGGGGTGTGACCCGGGCAGTGAATCACCTGCAACTGCTGTGTACCGACGGTAACCACATCGCCCTGCTGCAACCACCTGTCCGGTACAAAAGATTCAGCGGGCGGAAAACCCGCCTTATCACACCATTCGGGCAGTTTTTGCAACCAGAAATCATCCTCCTGGTGTGGACCTTCGATAGGCACATGCAATTGTTGGCGCAGCACATCAGCAGCGGCGCAATGGTCCAGGTGGGCATGGGTCAAAATGATTTTTTCCACGGTAGCGTCCATCTTCTGCACCGCTGCAAGAATCTGTTCCACATCACCACCAGGATCTACGATGGCAGCCTTGCCGCTGGCCTGGCATTTAATAACTGAACAGTTTTGCTGGTAGGGCGTTACCGGCACTATAGTGCACTGAATCGACATATTAGTACTGCATCCTTTGCTGCGTTGGCCTCATGCCTGAGGTAGCAGACCCTCTTTCTGTTCTGCCATGTTGTAATCAGCTCGCGGATTAAGATAAACCTGTTCATCAAACTGGTTTTCAGTTTTCGCCACGATAATAGACACCACCGCATCACCGGTAACGTTAACCGACGTTCTGACCATATCAAGCAAGCGATCAACGCCGATGATCAGGGCAATACCCTCAACGGGCAGACCAGCCTGCTCCAATACCAAAGCCAGGGTTATCAGTCCGACACCCGGCACAGCAGCCGCACCAATAGACGCCAGGGTGGCCGTAAGAATCACGGTAATAAGGGCGGTCATGGTCAAATCCACACCAAAGACCTGGGCGATGAACACTGTGGCCACGCCCTGCATGATGGCCGTACCATCCATATTGATAGTGGCACCCAGGGGAACGGTAAAACCAGCCACCGTATTGTGTACGCCCAAGCGACGCTCTACCGTACGCAGGGTAACCGGCAGTGTAGCGCCTGAAGATGCTGTACTAAAAGCAAAAGCCCACACCGGGCGCATCTTGGACAGGAGTATCCTCGGGGACAGGCCAGTCAGTGCTTTGAGCATCACACTGTAAACCACAAGAGCATGGAACAATAATACGGCCAATACGGTGAAAAAATACGCCGCTAGATCGAGAATAGCCGCTATCCCCATACTGGAAAACAACTTGGCCAGCAATGCAAAGACACCGTAGGGCGCCACCTGCATTAATATTTCGACCATCTTCATGACCACCGATTCCATGTCACGGAAGAAGCTGGCGATCCTGCGACCCTGCTCTCCAGCATGGGAAATGGCATAACCCAGCAGCAGCGCAAATACGATGATCTGCAACATTTTGCCGTCTGCCAGGGCGCGAAAGGGGTTGGCTGGCACGATACCCACCAGCACGTCAGATAATGGCGGCGCAACTGCTGGCTGGAAGTTGACATCAGCGACCAACTCTACGTGAGTACCCGGACCGACCAACACGGCAAACAGCAGCGCCATACTTACCGCTACTGCGGTGGTCGCCAGGTAAAAGCCCAGTGTTTTTATCGCAATCGGACCCATGCGTGCACTGTCACCCAGAGAACTGGAACCACAAATCAACGAGACCAGTACCAGGGGTACGACCAGCAGTTTGAGGGACGCCACAAATATGCGACCCACCACATCGAGTAGCCCTCCCACCAGGTAGTAATCTATCCAGGCGCGGATACTCTCGGGCACGCCAGCACTGTTAAGTAAGAGGTTGAGCAGAGAACCGATCAGGATCCCCGACACCATAGCAATCAGTATGCGATTAGTCAGACTCATTGAGGACATGGCCCCGCCAGATAACCCGCCACTGCATCATCGGCGCAGGCATTACAGGCGGATGCATATTCTTTCTGTCCGCCGGCGGTGAGCGTGGCACATGCCGGGGCATACTCCATGGTACATACCTGGGGCCGCGGGTCAGCGCACTGGGTCAACATGCTAGGCACAGGCTGTGCCGCACATGCCGTCAGGGCAAAGAATACCGCTATTGCGCAAACACATCGCATTATTATTATCTCCATCAACAACACACCGCATTAAGGGGCGCAGGGTAACATCTCCGGGGCTTTGTTGCCCGCAAAAGGCCAGGCTTATTGCCTGTAACAATTTTACAAACGCGAGCTGATTTTCAACAATTGTGTGGCGATAGCTATCGAGTTTTCATAACTTTTCACATCTATGTATTCGTCTGTACCATGAATAGACTTGGCCTGACTGGTGGCCATCATCACGCCATGAAAGCGATACTGATTATCAACCAGGTCAATGTAGTGCCGGGTATCGGTGGTGGCCGCCAGCAGGGAAGGCACTACCAGAACGCCGGGGTACACCGCTTCCACTGCTGCCGCAATGACGGCAAAACCACCGCCTGGATACTCAGCGACGCCGGGAATGTTGTTCCACAAGTCATAGCTTATTGCTATCTGTGGGTCGTCTACCACCTCTGTAATATAACTGACCACCATCTCAGGGCTGTCTCCGGGCAACAAGCGGAAGTTCACCTTGGCCTCGGCCCGCTGAGGTACGACATTCTCCTTCACCCCCGCGTTAAACATGGTAAGTGCAGTAGTGGTGCGTACAAAGGGATTGGTGAGGCGGTCATCTGCCATGCGCCCGGTTACCAGCCCCTCGGTTAACCACAGATTTCCAAATACAAAGCGCTGCGGTTGTCCCACATGCGGCGCGACCATCTCCAGCATAGCCTCCACCGGAGCCACCAGGCGCGGGGGAAATGGATTGTCCTCGATACGAGCCAGGGCGGCTGCAAGGCGCCCGATAGTGCTGATTTGAGGTGGGTTTGAGGAGTGACCACCGTCACCCTCAGCCACCAGGGTAAGGGTGAGATACCCCTTCTCAGCGATGTTGACCATCGCTATCGCCTGGCCAGGCAACAACGGACTGTCAGACAGCAGAAAGCCACCTTCATCTACCATCCAGCTAAAGTGCAGATCCAACTCGCGCATACGCGCCGCGATAGCGGCGGCACCGCGCTTACCACTTATTTCCTCGTCGTGCCCAAAGGCGAATACGATGGTCCGGGTTGGCGAATAACCCTCCGCCAGCAACGACTCGGCTGCCTCAAGAATACCCAGCAAGCCCTGTTTATCATCCAGTGTGCCGCGACCATATACCCGCCCATCTGCCAGCACACCTGCAAAAGGCGGATGCTGCCAGTCCTGCTCCGTTCCCGGCTCTACCGGTACCACATCCATATGTGCAGTAAACAGCACCGGCGGCAGCGTGGCGTCACTCCCGGGCCAACGCATCAACAAGCTGTAATCGTTGACTGTCTCAACTTCCAGCTGCGCAAAAACCCGCGGAAAATTCGCCCGAAGAAACGCGTGAAAGCGCTGGAATTGACCGTAATCAATCCGCGCGAATTCCTGATAACTAATTGTCTGGATGCGCACCGCTTCACCAAGGCGCTGCGCAGGAGTAGTCCCGGCACGACTGACCGAGGCCAGCAACAACAGCGCGGGTAAAACACAAAGAAAAAGGCGTGGCATTAAATGTCTCCGCAAAAGGGTGGCTCAACGAACACGTAGCGCTCTGGGATACAGGCTCTGCTCGAGCACCGCACAACCTTGCAGTAAGTCCTGCCATTCGTCAATCTGCAGGGCCAGTTGCACATAACCGGCAGTGGGTAAATTATCCAGGACATAGTGCCCGGTAAGAGTATTCACCAGGTCGGTAAGGGCCGGGTTATGCGCGATAATAAACAGTGCCTGGGACGCGCGCTGCTGGCCCATAATCCACTGCCATAGATCCTCGCTGGAAAACGTATACAGGTCTTCCTCGGTGCAATGCACGGCACCTCCCAGTGCGGGCCAGCCACGGCACAAACCAGCAAGCGTTAACTGGGCACGCCGGGCCGGACTGACGGCAATATTCATCGGTGACAT
>JBALVO010000157.1:0-7230 GCA_036961445.1 Halioglobus sp. | reverse complement strand
AGTTGGCTTTTAACCAATTGGTCGCTGGTTCGAATCCAGCACGGCCCACCATTTAAACGAAAAATGCCTCCCTTGCGGAGGCATTTTTCGTTTAACCGGATGGGTTCGTCTGGATCGACCCAATGTTCGAAAAACTCGCCCCACGGGCGAGTTTAGACGCCGCAGCAAAGCGAAGGCGCCCCGCAGGGGTGATAACGGCCCCAAGGCCGTTATCATCAATCCAGCACGGCCCACCATTTTCCCCTTCTAAATTAATCACTTACAGTGATGAAAAAACCATGCCATTCGTAGGTTTTCCCCGCAAATAGGGCTTCCCCCTGCAAATCGGTCATATTTAAATTAGGAGTGTTCCTTATCGCGAAGATGAGCCAGGATTTTGTCTATGATGTCCTGGTGTTCAATGCAACGGTGCGACGCCTCGACTATTACCCTGTCAGTACCACCGCACCGGCCGCAGACACTGGAGGATGGCCGCCCCGATCCAAGGCCATCCGGGTTGTCCCGTCCCGGTAAGGCGCCTTCAGGGTTGCCGGTAGAGCTCAGTGAAAGGCGAGGAATGACGACCGCTGGGCGGCTTCCTGTTCGGCGGGAGGCCTTTCCATAAAGCAATCCTCATGAGACCAGCGCGCCTCCGGACCCAGGGTGCTACCATGCCCCGCGGCAACTATTCAGTTGTTAGTCCCTGCAATGTCCCGACCTGAGGTAGCAGCGTGAAAGTAAGCTCTAAACAGATAATGGACAGGTTTTGTCTCTCGGTCTTTGTCATCCTGACACTGCTTTCAGTGGAGTGCAGGGCGGTAGAGACGGAACGCGAATTTGTACCCATTCGAATTGGGTGGCAGATGCCCGCTGCGACCCAGGGTCAAATTGTTCAGGTGTTGAAGCGAACCAATGTTCTGGAGGCACATGGGTTGGATCCGAGCCTGATTCCCTTCAGTTACGGTGGCCCGCAGGTGGAAGCTGCCTTCGCGGGAGAACTGGATGTCGTCTTCTCTGGCGACCAGCCGGCTATTAACCTTATTGCGCGAGGCGGCAAATGGAAAATTGTGGCTCGTCTGTATGCTGACAGAGTTGCCACTATTACCCCAACGGGTTCATCTATACGCGCTCTAGTCGACTTGAAAGGCAAGACCGTGGCCAGTGCCTTTGGCTCAGTGGGGCAGCGGGATACAGTTCTCCAACAACGGGCAGCAGGCCTGGATCCTAACGTGGATGTTAGCAACAAGAATGTTGATATCCTCGAGATTAGTCACCGCGTACTGGCTGGTGGTGTAGAGAGCTGGGGTGAAATCGATGCAGCGGTCGTCTGGGAGCCGCTGTTGTCACGTCTTAGGTTAAAGGGACTCGCTCGTGTACTGACATCAAAGCCCTCTTTAGGTGTTGTGTCTATATCTGACGATTTTGTTAACAATCATCCAGAGGCAGCAGCACAATTTCTGGTTGCCCTAATACGCGCATGGGAATTTCTTGCCCGCGATCCAGACAGCGTTATGCAGTGGTACGTTGAAGATACACAGCTCGATTACACACCGAATGAGCTCATCGCCGCAAGACTGGATCGAAATTTTGGCGCGGGTTCATTGAGTGAAATTGACATGAACCTGAGAGCTGAGCACATTGCTACTCTTGAACAGGGCGCCGCCTGGGGGAGAACAGTTGGTACCGGGGACGCCTGGACTTCGGGATCGGTAAATAAAAGCTTGCTGGCCCGTGCACAGCAGATAATTTCTGCAGACACATTCGAAGACATTGAAATTTTTCTCCCCTCTTCCGACGGATCAGCACTGATCAGTAATGAATACCACCACCTTTTCGACTCTGTTCCCATCGCCGTGGTATTTGCTTTTATGGTGCTGATTGCGCTGCTGGCAATTGAGGTTGGATTGTGGCTTGGCAAGCGCGGAAAGAAGCACCTTGATGATCTATCACTGCAACCCATTGCCACGGTGGTGGGCGCCGTTCTCGGTTTGATGGCGTTTGTCATCGCGCTCACCTTTGGTTCGGCGAATTCCAGATTCGACGAACGAAAATCTGCGCTGCTCGAAGACGTAACAACTATTCAGACCGCGTATTTACGCGCGAGCCTGTTGCCCGAGCCTCATAGGACAACAGTTCGAAGTTTGCTGCGGGACTACGTTCACATGCGCGTCGGCATTGTGTATGCCTATGGCTTTCCCGAAAGGCTGGAGTTGGTGCAGCGGCGCGCTGAGAGCCTCCAGCGGTTAATGTGGGCACACGTGGAGTCACTTTCTGATACACAGAGCGACAGCAGAATCCAGTTGCTGTTTGCAACTGCTCTGAACGACGTTTTCAACCAGCATACCAAGCGAGTGGTTCTCGGTGCGTACTATCAAATCCCGGTTTTTGTGTGGATAGCGCTTCTCGTTGCCTCGACTCTGGCTATGTTCGCCGTGGGTTATCAGTTTGGGGCCTCGGGTGGTCGGCGCATTCCCGCAGCCAAGTTTGCGCTATCTTTGACATTTGCGCTGGTGATGCTGCTTGCCATTGACCTGGATCGAACAGGTGAAGGTCTGGTTGCTGTGAATCAGCAACCAATGTTAAATCTGTACCGGAGCATGAACGCTGGAAAGTAGCGCTGATGGTGCGCTTGCTGGCCTTGCCAGCTAACAGAGCCAGCCCTAATTCTTGGCCTGCTAGTATCGCCAATGACACGACCTGAGGTAGAAATGTGAATCCAAGCTTTAAACGAACAATGGACAGGTTTTGTCTCTCGGTCTTTGTCATCTTGACACTGCTTTCAGTGGAGTGCAGGGCGGTAGAGACGGAACGCGAATTTGTACCCATTCGAATTGGGTGGCAGATGCCCGCTGCGACCCAGGGTCAAATTGTTCAGGTGTTGAAGCGAACCAATGTTCTGGAGGCACATGGGTTGGATCCGAGCCTGATTCCCTTCAGTTACGGTGGCCCGCAGGTGGAAGCTGCCTTCGCGGGAGAACTGGATGTCGTCTTCTCTGGCGACCAGCCGGCTATTAACCTTATTGCGCGAGGCGGCAAATGGAAAGTTGTGGCTCGCCTGTTCGAAGACAGGGTTGCCACTATTGTCCCCACAGGCTCACCCATCCGCGATTTAGGAGACTTGCGCGGCAAGACTGTGGCCAGCGCCTTTGGCTCAGTGGGGCAGCGAGATACAGTTCTCCAGCAGCGGGCTACCGGCCTGGATCCTGACCTGGATGTTATTAACAAGAATGTTGATATCCTCGAGATTCGTCAGCGGGTACTGGCCGGTGGTGTAGAGAGCTGGGGTGGAATCGATGCGGCGGTCGTCTGGGACCCGCTGTTGTCACGCTTTAAACTGGGTGGACTAGCTCGTGTACTGACGTCAAAACCCTATTTGGGTGTGGTGTCGATGTCTGACGACTTTATAGCAGATCATCCAGAGGCAGCAGCACAGTTTCTCGTTGCGCTAACGCGCGCATGGGAATTTCTTGCACGCGATCCAGACAGCGTTATGCAGTGGTACGTCGAAGATACGCAGCTCGATTACACACCGAATGAGCTCATCGCCGCAAGACTGGATCGAAATTTTAGCGCGGTTTCATTGAGTGAAATTGATATGAACCTGAGAGCTGAGCATATTGCTACTCTTGAGCAGGGCGCCGCCTGGGGGCGAACAGTTGGTACCGGGGACGCCTGGACTTCGGGGTCGGTAAATAAAAGCTTGCTGGTTCGTGCACAGCAGATAATTTCTGCAGACACATTCGAAGACATTGAAATTGTTCTGCCCTCTTCCGACGGATCAGCACTGATCAGTAATGAATACAACCAAATTTTCGACTCAGCCCCCATCGGCATGGTATTTGCTTTTATGGTGCTTGTCGCGCTGCTGGCAATTGAGGTTGGATTGTGGCTTGGCAAGCGCGGACAGAAGCATCTTGATGATCTATCACTGCAACCCATTGCCACGGTGGTAGGCGCTGTGCTCGGTATGATGGCGTTTGTCATCGCGCTCACCTTTGGTTCGGCGAATTCCAGATTCGACGAACGAAAATCTGCGCTGCTCGAAGACGTAACAACTATTCAGACCGCGTATTTACGCGCGAGCCTGTTGCCCGAGCCTCATAGGACAACAGTTCGAAGTTTGCTGCGGGACTACGTTCACATGCGCGTCGGCATTGTGTATGCCTATGGCTTTCCCGAAAGGCTGGAGTTGGTGCAGCGGCGCGCTGAGAGCCTCCAGCGGTTAATGTGGGCACACGTGGAGTCACTTTCTGATACACAGAGCGACAGCAGAATCCAGTTGCTGTTTGCAACTGCTCTGAACGACGTTTTCAACCAGCATACCAAGCGAGTGGTTCTCGGTGCGTACTATCAAATCCCGGTTTTTGTGTGGATAGCGCTTCTCGTTGCCTCGACTCTGGCCATGTTCGCCGTGGGTTATCAGTTTGGGGCTTCGGGTGGCCGGCGTATTCCCGTCGCCAAGCTTGCGCTTTCTTTGACATTTGCGCTGGTGATGCTGCTCGCTATTGATCTTGACCGAACAGGCGAAGGCCTGGTTGCTGTGAATCAGCAACCAATGTTGAATTTATACCAGAGTATGCACGCTGGAAAATAGCTATGTCGGCACCGATCGCCAACTTAAGACAGCGGTGGCCGACGTTGATGCCAGTCGGTTGCCATTTCATGGGCCCGGCCTATACGACAGAGCATGGACTCCGACAGCGCCTTGCCAGCGAGTTGCATGGCGTGGGGAATACCGGTTTTACCCTGGCCGCAGGGCAACGTGAGTGTTGGGGTGCCGGCGAAGTCGTCGGGGATGGTGAATTGCATCTGTAGCTGGGCAAACAGTGGGGCCAGGGTTTCCGCTCCACCGTACTGATCTGCAGTAACAGGCATCGTTACCCCACCGGCCGGGCACAGCATTGCATCTACCGTGGCCAGTACCGATTCATAGCGCTCACTGAAGTTGCGCCGTGCAGCCATGGCATCGTTATACTGTGCATCAGTGACAGACGCACCAATTTCGAGAAAGTCTCTAAAATAGTTGCCATACTCCTTGCGTCGGGAGGGGTAGTTGGACGCATGAGCCTTGTGGGCTTCATAGGAGCAGATGGGGAACCAGAGTTCCCCGATAGCAATTATCTCTGCGGGAACCTTCACATCCACAATACTGGCACCAAGGGATTCCAGTAATGATAAAGCGGCTTTAATGGATGCAAGCAGCTCGGGGTCAGAACCCTGACTGGCGAACTCGGAATCGTAACCGATGCGCAAACCCGCGACACCGGCGCTGATATCCGAAAGGTCCGGCAACGGTGCAGTCAGCGAGGTAGGGTCGGCTGTATCGGGACCCGAGATAGCAGCCAGAACCAGGCCCGCATCCTCTACGCCCCGGGTAAGAGGCCCCACATGGTCGAGTGTTTCCCCAAGATCCAGCACACCGTGGCGACTTACCCTGCCGTAGGTGGGCTTGAGACCCACCACGCCATTAGCCATTGCGGGAAAACGAATGGATCCACCCGTATCCGATCCCAGGGCGGCGAAACACAGGCCCGCGGCGGTAGCAACACCGGAACCACTGGATGAAGCCCCGGGCCAGAGATCGCTGCCCCAGGGGTTCACCGGGATCTTGAAATCCGGATGATAGCCTACCATCGCCCCCTCGGTGAGGTTGAGTTTACCCAGCAGGATGGCGCCCGCGGATTCAAGGCGCTGAACGACGGTCGCATCATAATCCGGGACGAAGTCCCGCAGCACTGCCAATCCGCCCTTTGTAGGCACTCCGCGTGTAAAGCAAAGATCTTTTACCGCCACTGGAATGCCGTGCAACGCTCCGCGGTAGCGGCCTGACACAATCTCCGACTCGGCTTTTGCCGCTGCATCCATTGCCTGCTCTGCCATCACTGTCTGATAGCTGTTGAGCTGCTTATCCAGCACCGAAATACGTTCCAGCATATGCGCTGTCAACTCTACCGGCGAAAGCTCCCGGCGCTCCAGCAGTCCGGCGATATCGGTGATACGAGCGTAGTGCAGGTCATTTCTATTCATGTGAAATTCTCCCTGAGAAAATTCCCAATAGTCTGCTTATTGAATGTTCAGTGCAAGGTCCGGTAGTTGATTTGGCGATACCCTGTGGCGGTATTGATCGAGGACTTTGTCAGTCGCGTGACGGCGCTGGCAGATGTGGCCCCGGAGGAGGCGGCAAGGGGGTTTATCAAGGCCTTTGTGCGCTACAGCGCTCATTTCCCGCAGTTAAATCGCTTGATGATGCAGGAATGCATGAGTGACTCCTGGCGAGTGGCCTATATCGTCGACAACCATGTCCGGCCAATGCTGGATGATCTGACCGCCCTTATGCCCGAGGCGGCAAAACTGCTGTGGGGATCGCGGGACGCCCATCGCTACTACCTTTATGTCGGGGCCTCTGCGTTTGTGTTCAGTGCCGAGCAGGAATGTCTGCGCCTGTTTGGTGTCTCGCCGCGTACGGAAGACTTTATTGAGCAGCATGCCAACCTGGTTGCCGAAATGCTACTGCGTTAAACCGGGGCTGTTGGGTGAATTTCGAGCAGGTATTTGCTCTGCTGAGCCAGTCGATCGAGAAGGGCGAGGTGGCGCAAGTGGCACGAGGCGAATGAGCAAGAAGCACGCTGCGTCGGCCGCCTTACCCTCTTTCCCTCCAAGCAAACTCACCCAGTCCGGGGCATTGAATTGGATGGAATCGGATGGACAAATGGAGGTTGTTGTGTCGGGGTAATTGGGTGGAAATGGATGAGTAAATGGATGGTGGCGTGCACACAGACACCTTGATCATTACGCCAGAGTTGCTGAATCTCATCGCCGCGATCGATGAGTTCAAAGGCGCGCGGGCGGCCATTGGGCGTATTGCACCCGAACAACTGACTTCCCTGCGCCGGGTAGCCACCATTGAAAGTATCGGCTCCTCCACCCGAATCGAGGGTGCCCGGTTGACGGACGTGGAGGTAGAGCGTTTGCTGCCTAATTCCTATTGTGTTGTGTATAGATTCATCTATCTCTATCTGTCATAGGAATCATGACATGTACAAGAGGCCACGCGTCCCACATTACATAGGGGCCGCCAGCATTGGGGTCTCGAGGTAAGTGCGCAATTTCTTCACGAGTAGGAAACAACATCATAATATGTGGGCCTTCCTGATCCCACAGGGTTCCATCGTATGGATCGGCGGAGAGGGGGTTATCATTACTTACCAGAGCATCACCGCGCAGCATATAGGAAGTACCGATAGTTTCAGT
>JBALVO010000007.1:0-73212 GCA_036961445.1 Halioglobus sp. | reverse complement strand
GCCTGGCCTTTGGGACGGTATTGACCATGGTGGTAGTGCCGGTGCTGTACGCCATGTTTTACAAGGTCGAGCCTGATTAAGAGAATCGGTACGGGAATTATTGCTGGGAGCAGGTCGCCATTCTCGCCTTTGTCGATTGAAAAGCGAAAACGAGCCCCCTTTATTGGAGGCTCGCTTCACACCTTTACATGAGACTTCGGGTGGCTCTTCCTCTGTAGTTTATTGTACAAATAATTTATCCAGGATTTCCTGTACTATTTCCGCCTTGTAGTCACGAGGGGTAAAAAGGCGCAGCGTCACTATCCCATTACTTCCGCCATAAATATCATCGGAGTCGATAAACTCGTTGCTGGTCATAGAGCCGATTGTCTCCTGAGGGAGATCATCAACGACTCGCACCACACTGGCAGTTATTCCATACATGGCGGGGAAGTCTTCTCCTCCGGCGCGGTATTTTACCGTTCCGAGAGCACCGAGTACCTCGTCCTCGATAAATATGGCGAAAGCAATATATTGCTCATACTGGGGTCCGGTCGGGTCAATTATGTCTTGGCCCGCATCAAAACAGCTCCACATTTCACCGATTTTTTGTCCATCCCCCGTTACTTTTCCACTACTCTCGCGAGTTTGCAGAGAATAGAGTTCTGAGCGCCAACCACCGCGCACGTCCATAGGTAGAAAGGGGCTGGCCCATGCGCAGTCTACAAGTGTGTCCTCAAAGCGTTCATAGTTCACGCTATGCAATATCAGGCTGCTTTCATCGTACAAGCGTTCCTGAGCAAAAGAAGCGTATGGAACAAATAACAGAGCAGCCAATGCCACTAATATATTTTTTTTCATTGCAATCTCCATGTGCAAAGTAGTAATGCCCCATCGTCCCTGATGTAATTCAGTGTGCATGGCACTGAACTTACTCTTAAAAGACTAGCCTCACTTTGAGTGCCTTGTTAGATCCATTCGTTCACAAAAATCAGCTTATTATTTCTCTCTCTTCTAAAGACAGGGCAGATCAAGGGGATGGCTCATTCCATTAATATTCGGATCCTGGTGCGTTTATTTTCTGATTACACCAAGGGTTCGTCAACGACAGTTTGCAGCGTTAGCGCCCAATCCGCGATCGCGCAAACGGCACTTCAAGTGAGCGGTGCAATGCAAATTGCACAAGCCGTCAGCAACGCTGATGGTAATCTCGTCATAGTCGACTATAGTCTCATGGGGTTACTAATTTTCGGCACGCGCCGCTATAGCAAGAGGATGTAAGCTATGAAAAGATTAATTGCATTAATTCTGCTGGGCCTGACGCTCTCATTATCTACTGCGGTATTTGCTGACGGACATTCGACGCTACGCGTTGTTATGGTCGATACTGATGATGCTGCTGCCTATACCGCGCAACTTAAGCAAGGGAGCCGGTTGATACAGGCCGTCGCTCCGAAAATGACAATGCGCGCCTGGCGGGCAACTTTCGCTGGAAATTCTACCGGCGCGGTGATAGTCGGACTCGAATACCCCGGCTCCCTTGCCGATTTCGCCACCGCCTGGGAAAAAATCCAGGCTGACAAATCGGTTGCGCAATGGCTTGCTGGATTAGCCGGACTTCGAACAATCATCTCCGACAGCTTATACAACGAAATATCAATATAGCGACCGGCGGTACTGCCAGGTAAAGCCATACGCTTGCAACCAGGACAACGGGGGTACGGTGAGGCTGGTGTTAGACGGCCAGCGTGTACCCGCCGTCCAGAGTCAAGGTCTGGCCAGTGATAAAGCTCGCTTGCGCGCTGCATAGAAAGAGCACGGCCCCGGCCATGTCGTCAGGCTTGCCCCAGCGCTTCAGCGGCGTATGGGCAAGTATCGGGTCGTTGTACTCGGGCATGTCCTTGATGAAACTGGTCATCCGGGTCTCGGTCATCCCGGCAGCAATATTATTCGCCCGAATACCATGCTCGGCCCAGGTCAACCCCAGGGACTTGGCCATTTGAACGAGACCCGCCTTGGCTGCGCCATAACCGGGGACCAGCTCATTGGCGAAAAAGGATGTCAGTGAGGCGATGCAGATCACACTGGCGCCACCGCGCAGTTCACTGGCTTTGAGCAGATCGAAGCAGGCTTTGGACATATGATAGGCAGAGAACAGATTAACTCTGACAGCTTCCTCAAACCCCTCATGGGTCCACTCATCGCCACCTGGCATACTGGCGCCGGCATTGTTGACCAGAATATCCAGGCCATCGAGCTCGGCCGCCAGTGTCTTTATCGCTTCGGTGTCCTGCACTGTCAGTGATTTATAGCTAAAGGATGAGAGCTCTACGTCATCGTAATCGGCAGCGCTGGCTCGAGTCCCGGTTACGGTCACTTGAGCTCCGGCGTTGGAAAAGGCCGACGCAATACCATAGCCGATACCACTGGTACCTCCGGTAACCAGTACTTTGGCGCCGCTGTAATCAAACGTTGCAAAATTGCTCATAATACGTCCTGTGTGTTGTTAGCCCTTGGCGCGCTTGACCGGGAAGGCAGCATAGTAAAAGTTAAATTGCTCGCGTAACTCGTCCGGGTCGGCCCCAAACTGTCCTTTGAGATCGTATATCACTTTGCCGTAATCACCTTTATGCTCATCGACAAAATGCTTCAGTTCGGTCTGTGCCTGGTCGGTCATCGCCAATCCGGCTTTGTCATAAATCTTCTGCACCATGGCGATATCGTCCTTGATCAAAATATGAAAAGGTACATCGATGCTCTGGTCCTCCGGCAGCTTCTGGCGATCGGTGACGCAGGCCTGTAGCAGGTGCGCGATACGATCACTCCAGTACTCCAGCAACTGGTCGGTGAGGACCTTCTTGCGGCTCATGCGCTGGCCGTAGCCGAGCATGGTAATGCAAGACTGGATAACCGCTACTGGATCGCGGTGAGTAATTGCGATAGTCGCATCGGGGAAAACCTTGTGCAGTACCGGTAATTGCTCCAGGTGCTGTGGACACTTGAGCACCCAGCGAGTGGGTCTGTCGGTGTCACGCTGCTGCCAGGTGAGCAGCTTCAGGACGTCACGCATATACTCGTACTGGTAGGTCTGGTCTTCACCGTAGTAGTGATCCCGCCAGCGCGGTGACTGGCTGAGCCATTCGTAGTTGTAGGAACCGAAGTTGGGGCCCATAAGCTCCAGCTCTTCGTGAATATGTTCGGGGTTCATTGGGTGCATGGCTGCCAGGTAGGGCGTCATCGCCTGCATCATGTCCCAGGAATCAGCACAGCGCTGGTAGCGTGGGTCGGTGCCGTCTGCCAATAATTCCTCGCCTGGCATTGGCACCGGCTCGTATGACTCCCACAAGGGCAGCGCACGCAAGCGGGAATCGGAAGCCATCAGGTTGAGCAGATGGGTGGTGCCCGAGCGTGGCAGCCCGGCAACAATAATGGGTTTCTCAATCTGAATATCGTGTATCTCGGGGTGTTCGATAAATTGTTGTTGAATTAACAGGCGGCTGCTGGCATGTAGTACCAGTTTATTGCGCAGCCCCAGCCGGCCGAGATTGTTCAGCCCATCATCGTTGCTCCACTCGTTACAGAGTAAGTCCAGGCGCTCCAGGAAGTCATTCGGCCCCCAATCATTCAGGCCGGTCTTTTGCTCCGCCTCGGCCAGAATTGAATCGCGATCGATTTCCACGGTCAGTGTCTCACCATATGCCAGCACTTCGCGCTGACTGTCGGTGTGCACCGGGTTCGCCAGGTCGTCAATATGGATTTCATCAGACATTACTATTTTCTCGTTGTTTGATATTGCAGGGCCGATGCTTATTTAAAAGACAAGGCGGCGGTGTGGCCACCTTTTAACAGTTTGATCTGATTTTCCAGCCACCCGGTCAGCCAGAAATTATCAGCTTCTCCCAATAGTTTTTCGTGAACGGCAAGCGCCAGGGTGATTGCTTGTTCACAGCCGGGCTGCTGCGTGAGAACAATGTCCAGCAGGTGCAGGGCCTGTTCGGCTTCGCCGGCGTCAAATTTTTGTTGTGCCCGACTGACCAGTGCATCGGCGCCGACAAGTTCAATCAGGTCTGCATATACAGCGCTGCGCGGCACGCTATAAAGCTCGGTGGTGGAATCGTGATGAAACCAGCCGGCATAGTTTTCCCAGATCGCCCTGATACTCCAGGATACCTTGCCATAGCCCTGGCCAACCTCGTATGCGGCCGGCAATTTGATCTCTTGCATCAGCGTGTACAGGTCCTTGCCTTCGTTCATACCCCTTACCGTTGCATCGTGCACATACATGATGGCATCGCGGATGGCAGTGACTTCGGTTCTGATTAGCTCTTTTCCTTTAACCGGAGCGTGGTGGCCATACAGGATAAGGCTGGCATCCAGGTCCAACACCGTTTGTGCTGCGGCGGCGCAGACCAGCGCATCCCGGTAACGGTCTCCCCTGATAGTTACCAGGTTGGGGAAGTGGCCGAAGGGGCAGCCAAACAGGTTTCCAGTAAAACAAATACCGTGTTGTGGCAACCATACGATGAGGGAGTCGTTGGTCTCTGCACCTTTTACGCCAATCAGCACCACCTCGAGGCCGCCCAGTGTGAACTCATGACGATCGTCAAAAGTTACGTCCGCGGTGGGGCGGTCCTGGCGATTAATGTCGGTGTAACCCTGTTCGGTATAGTAGCCAAAATCTTCAGTAAAGGCATCGAGGAAGCGAAACGCAGAGCGATTGGCACGGAATTCCCGCAAGCGCTCATCGTAGGTTTGGTGTTCCTCATTTTCTGCCTGCGCAATATACGTCAACCGCGGATTCAACTCGCGAAAATACTGCACACCGCCAACGTGATCCACGTGGCCCTGGGTAGTGATGACATAGCGAATATTGTCGCCGGCAGAAGACAGGTCCTGGTAATTTTGGTGGTGAACAGGCGCTTCATAACCCATACCGGTATTGACCAAAATACTGCCCTCAGATGTTTCGATCAGGTAGCTATTGGATGTGCCCTCCGACATTACAATAAAATCATTAATTCTCTCGCCTCCAAATCTAGCAGAGGAGGGACCGTAGGGGCGTGATTTGTACAGCGGAGTTCTCATATTTTCCTCTGGGGTGCGTATTTGGCGATATTTAGTTAAGCTATGGTATTAACTATAGTGGTGCAGCTGCGGTTTGACAACTAAATAATATTAGGTATTAACTAAGAGGTTGGTCTGGTGTAAGCTAGCGCTGTTAATCACTACAGGATAACGATTTTGAAGCTTGCTCGAAAAGATGGTCTGGAGACCAAGCGACGCCTGGTGGACACTGCCGAGCGTCTTTTTGCCGACCAAGGTGTCGACCAGGTCAAATTGGTGGATGTCAGCCGAGAAGCTGGCCAGAAGAATCGCAATGCTGCGCAGTACCATTTTGGTGACAGGGCAGGCCTGATTAATGCGGTTCTAGATAAGCACAGCGACATGATCGCCCTCGCGCGCCAGGTGATGTTGGACCAACTTGAACGACAAGAAGAAATCACCCTGCGTGAACTGATCGAAGCGCAAGTTTTACCCATCGCCCGCCATGTGCAGTCACATACCAATGGTCTGACCTATCTAATGCTTAACCGGCAGCTGATTAACTCCAGCAAGCACATAGGTATGAGCCTTCAGCGGATTAATGACCGCCCGGAAGTGCTTCGCCTGCAGCGCCTGATGCGACCTTTTCTGGCCCCGCACAGCGCGGATGCCCTGCGGGCCAAGATGATTCTTCTGCATTGCATGTTATTCAACGGCCTGGCCAATTTTTACGATCTTGAGCCGGCAGCAGAAAGCAAAAATTTTGTCGACACACTGTGTGCCTGCATGGTCGCGGTGTTGTTGGCGGATCCGGGTTGAGCCCTTCCCCATAACTTCCTGCTAACGATTGATGCCAGTGCTATATACCAGCGCCTTATGTCAGTAGTGGCATCAGGTGTTTGGCGAACATGTCCATTTCTTTTAGCTTATCCTTTATAGGCAGTCGCCATCGCGGCAATTGTGGTCCAGACGTCGGGGTAGGGCATGTCGCCGCTAATGGGAGGAGTACCGTCGTCAGAATAGAGATAGGCATTCTCCATGACCTGGGGAACAAAACCGTGGTCGGCGCCCATGCTGCCCTCAAAACCCAGGGCGTCTGCGTGAATCGCCAGTTCTACCATTGCTTCGGCCGTAAGCCAGGGAGCGATAGTCCATATTTTCATTGTCGTACCCCGTTGCCAGGCGATTAGCCGCCAACATGTAATTAGCCCGGCTAAGTAAATCAGCTATGAGAATAAAAGGTACAGCTATATTTACCGCATTCGAAGACCTTTATGCGTTTTTCAGGTGGCAGGCCCAGAGAGAGGACTTTGCCAATGCTTTGCTGTAATTTACTCAGTCAATCCGCGCGAGTAAATGCTTTATGTCTGCAGCCGAATACGAAGTCGAAGTTCACGTCAGTCGCGCACAGGCCTGGGAGATGCTGCGTGATTTTAGTGCTGCGATCCAATACGTGCCGGGCCTGATCAGCGTGGATATCACCACCGAGCAGCGCGAAGGTATGGGGGCCAGTCGCACGGTTTGCCAGGGCAAGCTGGCGTTGGATGAAACTGTCACGCAATGGCACGATGGTCAGGGTTTTACACTGCGTCTGCACCGC
This sequence comes from Halioglobus sp., assembly GCA_036961445.1. Lineage (GTDB taxonomy): Bacteria > Pseudomonadota > Gammaproteobacteria > Pseudomonadales > Halieaceae > JBALVO01. The sequence goes on along the minus strand of JBALVO010000007.1, from coordinate 66,590 downwards.
GGTGAAAAAGGCCCTATACCGCCATTAAAAAGCGCCTGGTTTGACTACGGCCTGGTTGAACGCGACGCCAAAGTGTTTCTATGCAACGCAATGCGCTATGAGATAGGGCTGGGTTTTCTCGGTAAGTGGCTGGACAGACTGGTGGTCGGAAAGATTGTCGCCAATGCTGTGCGCGATTCCACCATTGCACAAAAAATTTATTATGAAACCGGCAAAACAGTGACCCCGGAAATGCTTCAGGCAGCCAAGGTTGAGCTCAATACCAGATAAGGTTTGTTCGCTCGCGCTTCCGAGGCTATCGGTAATCTATCGAAATTCTTTGAAGGCCTTGTCTGGCTCGTGAGTGGCCTTGTGGCTATCCCTTGAAGGCGATTTATAGTGGCTCGCAGACAAAGACGGGAATATCCCGATCAGTGCGCGCCCGATAGTCGGCGTATGGCGCGTAGTGACTGTCACAGATAGGCCATAGCTCCGGTTTTTCATCTGCCGTAGCCAAGCGGGCATGCAACGACATTTTTTTACCGCGGTACCTGACGGTGATGTCCGGGTTTTTGGCAATGTTGTGGTACCACACCGGGTTATTAGGACTGCCGCCCCTGGATGCGACCAGTAGTACGCCGTTATTATAAGGTACGTACATAAGAGGCATCTCGATGGCTCGTCCTGACTTGGCGCCCGTCATCGTCACAAAGCATACTTCATCGCCGGACAAGGTATTGAACAATCTGCCAAGCGAGAGGCGGTTGAGAAAAATGTGGGAGCGGGACATCGTTTTCAAAATCCATTTTGGCGGATTAAACTGATTTTTACTGGCTGGATCCTGATTATTCATGAGGTTTCTCCGTCGGTTAAAGGCACACGCAGCTACTGTTTAAACGCTCGGTTGAATCTAACACAATTTTTTGGCAGTCGTGCGTCGCTGGCTGCGCCACTGATGCTCTGTGTAGCGGCTTAATTAATGGGTGACATAATCAGGCGCTGCTCAGGTGCCGCGCTCCCGGATATCAAAAGGTACAGATTTTATCGAGGTGTTCGCGTTACCAAGGATTTATTGATGTGTTATGGTGACCTCAAAGATGGCCCTGTAATGGGCTGGCTGGTGATGAATCCGCCGAGTCCCCCTTAGCATCCATTATTCCCTGGTCTTATTACGTGTAACCGACTTATGCTCAGCCCTACATCAACCCGCCTTAATAAATTTATCAGTGAAAGCGGTATCTGCTCAAGAAGAGAAGCCGATCGCTTCATTGAGCAGGGTAATGTCTATGTCAACGGAAAGCGAGCCAAGATAGGCGATCAGGTGTTTGCCGGCGATAAGGTAAAAGTTAACGGGCAGTCGATTGATCCGCGTGATGAAGAAGAGCTGATATTTTTGGCGCTGAATAAACCGGTAGGTATCGTCAGCACCACCGAAAAAAGTGAAAGAGATAACATCGTTGATTTTGTCAATCACAGCACCCGTATTTTCCCCATAGGTCGTTTGGATAAAGATTCGCAAGGGTTGATATTTCTGACCAATAACGGCGATCTTGTGAACAAAATTCTTCGTGCCGGTAACAGCCATGAGAAGGAGTATGTGGTAACGGTTAACAAGCCGATTAGCGATGAATTTATCATCGGTATGAGCTCAGGGGTTCCGATGCTGGGAGTGCACACCAAAAAGTGTGAGGTCACACGGGAGTCACCTTATGTTTTCAGGATTACTCTGATTCAAGGGTTGAATCGCCAGATTCGGCGCATGTGCGAGTATTTTGGTTATGACATCACTAAACTTGAGCGAGTTCGAATTATGAATGTCAGCTCAAAAGGGTTGCCAGTGGGTGAATGGCGAGATTTGAAAAAGCACGAGCTTGCAGGTCTGTTCAAGTTAACGGAAAACTCATCTTCTGAGCCCGCTTTAGGCACTAAAAAGAGAGCAAAAAAAACCCGCAAGCCGTTGCAGAAAAAACCCATTGCTGGTGCCAATAAAAAACCACGTAGGCCCGGTAGGAAGAAAAGAGTACGGCCAAAATAACCGCGCTTGCGAGAGTGCTGAAAAGTTAGCTACGACTTGCCTACCGGAATCGTGACGTGTGCTTAGGGCGTATCTCACCACCGTCAGGACGCGTACCGCATGGCAATCTCGGTTAACCGGTCGGCTTGTTTTTCCATGCGCAGCAGCGCGCTTAGCACAAGATCCACCTGGCTGGAGCCAATGGCGCGCTGGCGTATATCATTCAGTCCCACTGCCCTGCCCACGTTGTACAGCAGCCAGCTGACCCAGGCTCCCTGGATTGCGTCAGAAGCTGCCGGTATCATCTCTTCTGCGATCAAGCCGCCGGCATCTACGTAGGCTCGCAGAATCGTCGTGAAAGGCCGCGCGTCAAAGTGGGCAGTGATGCCCCCCCAGTCCAGTGCTTCCAGCAACAGCTCGTATGTCGGGTTCAAGCGCCTGGCAGATTCCCAGTCAATCAGCAGCGGCTCTCCCGCCTCGTCCCACAGGACATTCTTGTGATCCAGGTCGCCGTGGCTGACCACCTGGTGCCCCTCGAGGCGCTCGAGCGCGGGGGCGTGTAACGCTACAATTCGCAATAGATCATCCAGCCGGTCCTCGAGAATATGGCTGTAGCGGACATTGCGCGCTCTGGCCAGTTGCACCAGGTCTATCACCCGCTCAGCGGTTACCGGAAAGGCAGGCACATCTCGTAGTTCCGGCACATCGATATCACTGCGATGCATGTGGGCGAGCGTACTAGCGACTGTGACCGCGTGATGCTCCTCGATACCATTCCTGTGGCAGGCGGTGGCAGTGGTCCAGGGGTAAACGAGATACCCCACACCGTCCAGTAACTGCAGGTGTTGTCGATCCACGTGCAGCGAATACAGCGCGGGAATTTCATGTCGGGAAAACTCGCAGGCCGTGACCTCAGTGGCATTTAACTGCGCAACGGTGGCCATGTCATTCATATCCATATCGTCCGCTAGCTGCTTAACCGCAAAGCAACCGCGTTGTGTTTCCAGCCGCCACATACTGTGATGAAATCCACCCGGCACCCGGCTCAGCGTTCCCTGGTGTACGCCCAGTTCAAGCAGGCTGCAAAGTCGGTCGATATGTACGGGGTTATCGGATAGAGCCTTAATCAATGGAACAACCCCCGGACAATTTGACTATATTAAGAATAGACTATCACGAGCTTGGGAATGATGTGCGTCTGCAGCGTATTTGGCACCAATAAACAAGTTTTCCGAGAGCTACTTTGCTGCCAGTTGTATCTCCAGTCCAGGCGGTACTGTCATGTAAATCGGTAATCGGGCACACTTGGGTGATGAATAGTTACGCATGCCACCGATTTCCAGCCGCTATCATCCGTTACTCGGGCAGAATTAAAGTGTTAAAAGAATAGGAGGACATCGCGCGTGGACTTCGAGAATATTGTCTATGTAGTTAGTTCTGACACAGAGATGGGTCAGGCACTGGCCGCGCTACTTGCGGGCTATGATATACGAGTCAAATGTTTTCCCGATGCAGAGCATTTTATGGATGCTTCGGAAACACTGGCCATTGAGAACAGCTGCGTCTTACTCGAGATTGATTTTTCCGCAGCAGATGGTATCGCAATGATAAAGCGATTGATGCTGGAGCGGCAATGCCCGCCAATTGTTGTGCTCGGTACCGATACGCCCAGCGAAGTACGCCAGCACATCGTGGAATTGGGCGCGACCGATTTTATTGATAAGCCATTGGCCACTACCTACCTGCTTACACGAATTTCGGAGCTTCTGCCCGGGGCAGATGGTCTTCCCCATACTGCAACCTCGGTCAGCACGTTGACCGATGGCACTGAGGTTACATTTCGCATGACTCACCCTCAAGACGCGGAGATGCAGCAGGCTTTTGTGGTCGGGCTTTCTGACAGGTCCAGGTACTTGCGCTTCTTCTCAGGGATGGAGAAACTGCCAAGCTCGGTATTAGAAGAGTTTACCCACCCCAAATATCCGTTTAGCTATGCCGTTATCGCAACGATTCCCGATGGGGCAGGGGACCGCCAGGTCGGCGTCGCCCGCTACGCGCCTATGGGTACCAAGGGTGTCGCCGAGTTCGCCGTGGCTATCTCCGATGACTTGCACGGACAGGGTATCGCCACCCAGTTAATGCGTTTATTGATACTGGCGGCAAGTGTAGGCGGGATCAACCGCCTGGAGGGCCTGATCCTCAGGGAAAATGCGCCTATGCTGTCGTTGGCAAAAAAACTGGGATTTCGCGTCAGCGCCGACCATGGGGAAGGTCCTTCGATGTCTCTGTTTGTGAAAGACCTGCGGGAGCCGGCGGACAAACCTGATGGTGGGCCTTAAGTGCCCAAGCTGCGCAGCTACGTTCTATAACTATAATCAAAAGAAAGGGACATTCGATGATGAGCATCACAAGAATCGTTTATCTTCTATTGGCCATTATCGGGCTAGTAGTGACTTGGTATTACAACCTGCAGTTTATTGCTGAATCTGGTGGCACCTTTGATGTGGCAGAATTTATAGCCGCCGGTGCGACTAATGCGGCTGCCCAGTCATTGAGCTGGGATCTGGCGATTGCCTGTATTACCGGACTTATCTGGATTTACGTTGAATCCAGGCGCCTTGGTTTGGGGTATTTTTGGGTGTACATCATTCTCGCATTCGCTGTCGCATTTGCTTTTGCCTTCCCGTTGTTTCTATTTTTTCGCCAGGGAAAATTGGAGAAGGCTTAGTCATGGCCGACGCATATATTTTCCTAGTCCGGTAGCACGTAAAACAGAGGCAGCTAAGCTGTGTGATCCGGGTCCTCGATCAGTTGACCGTGGCGCAGATTGCCCAGGCCGCGCCCGCGACATTGAATGTGTCTCCTGTGGTTTTGTACGTGACCCGCCAACCAAGGCCATCAGTCCGCGGCCGGCTGGTGTCAAGAACCCAGCTGGAGGATGCCAGGCTGCCCCCTCCACCCAGCGCCTTTTTGCCCGCCGAACAGATTGCATCGGCGGTGATGTTGTTTCTCCCGGATGTCGCAAAAGGAGCTTGCACAATTTCATAGCCGGGAACCAACGTTGGGTTATAGAAATAACCCTGTACATCGACCACCACGTGCTCGTCAGTTCGTCTGGCCAAGATTGCCAGCTCACCGTCGGAGGGGCAAGCATCACCAGCTGCACAGATTGTGGCATTTGTGGTGTTACCGATGATTTGATCCTGGGCAAAATTGACCGTGGAGCCAGTGCCTGAAGGCGGTGGGGGCTGGTCAGAAGGATAAGCCGTCAGAACACCCTGAGCGGTTGAACTAGCGGCCGGTACCGCAACAATATAGGCTGAAACAGCAGCGGGTTTTTTCGTTCCCTTTGGATTCAGGCAATCTGCTGTACCCCCTTGAGAAGCCAGTTCCTCGGCCGAACCAGCCACCAGGAAATTACGGGAAGTGTCCGCCCGGATAACGCCAAGCGCTGACTTGCGGGTGTCCGCGATCCGGCAGGGCTCCACGGCAACGTAGATGAGCTCATCTTGCGCCTGTGCGGTGCTAAAGTTAGTGACTGCCAGAATAGCCGTAGATGTAATCAGTGCTATTTTTCTCATGTGAACTCCCTGTAAATCTTAATCGCCTTTAGTGACAGCGAATATTGACGTAGCTACAACAAATGTTTTCCATATGATAAAACAAACTGACTGGCGATTGTTGATAGTCCGGCAATGAATACCCAAAAACTGTAATCAATCCGTAAGCCGACGTTTCTCCGCTGCCGGTGCACCAAGGCTACACGGCACGGCGCGCGGGTATTCCCTTGATGTCTAACGATCGGTGCTACATCATACCCGGTGTGCTACACACGCAATGACAGGACTGGAGGATTTATGCTCAACCCAGCTTCGACCCGTTTAACAGTATTTGTGGGGGCTATGATTTTGCATAGCAATGTCACCTTGGCCGCTGGGAATGTCTTGCAAAATCCGCATAAAAACCTCTACTTCGGTGAGACGCACATGCACACAGCCTACTCCCTGGATGCTTTTTTGGGCGGTACACGGCAGACTCCAGCGGATGCTTATCGCTTTGCCAAGGGCGCAACCGTGGTGGTCAACGGTCAGCCCCATAAGATGCGTCGTCCGTTGGATTTTGCAGCCGTTACCGATCACGCGGAATACCTGGGGGAGATGTTCGCGGCTCTTAATCCGGGTGCCCCGGGCCACGATATTCCACAAATACAGCAGCTTATCGGCTTGACTGACTTCGATGAGCGCCGCAACTGGTTTATCAAGTATGTGGTGAAGAATAATCGTGGCGCAAAACCGCAGCATACCGCCTTCTATCCAGGGGCAGATTCGGTAAAGAGTGGTTGGAAGGTGATTACCAATGCTGCAGCGGAACACAATGATCCCGGCGTTTTCACCACATTCAATGCCTTTGAGTGGAGTAGCGCCCCAGGAGGAGGGAATCTGCACCGCAACATTATTTTCCGCGACGCGTCGGTGCCGGAAATACCTATGGGCGCCTCCGACATAATGTATGAAGAGGGTCTCTGGAGCTGGCTCAGCGCGCAGGAAGAGCAGGGCGCCCGTTCTATTGCGATACCCCACAATTCCAACGCCAGTAAGGGCCGTATGTTTCCCGCCGAGGATCACAGCGGTAACTCCCTGGATATCGAATATGCTAAATTGCGCGGCCATTTTGAACGCGCGATCGAGATAATGCAGGTCAAGGGAAACTCCGAGGTGACCCGGAAATTCTGGGCAGCGGACGAGTTTTCCGATTTTGAGAATGCCCCTTCCATCGCCAAGTTCAGCGGTCGTGTGCAGCGCAAAGAAAACTACGTCCGCTACGGGGTGGTGCAGGGCATGGCTCTGGAACAGCAGGTCGGTGCCAATCCCTTCAAGCTCGGTTTTGTGGGCGGCACCGACAGCCACAACGGTTTGATGGCCGATGTTGATGAAGACAATTTTGTTGGCGGTCACGGAGGTGAGGACGCCACTCCCCAGCGGCGCCAAACCGCGGAGGTAGGGGGCTGGATTGCCGCATGGGAACAATCTGCCGGCTCTATCACCGGGGTCTGGGCGGTCAGTAATACCCGGGAGGCCATCTGGGACGCCATCCACGATCGTGAGGTCTACGCTACCAGTGGTCCGCGCATAGCGGTGCGCTTCTTTGGTGGCTGGAAATACCAATCCTCAATACTCGAACGCGCCGATGTCATTCAAAAAGCCTATGACGGGGGCGTGCCCATGGGCGGTGATTTAAGGAAAGACGGCAACGAAGCACCGAAATTCGTAATTCTGGCGAATAAGGATGCGCTGGGCGCCAACCTGGATCGCATCCAGGTAGTAAAGGGCTGGGTGGACAGCGATGGTAACACTCACGACAAGGTGTTTGATGTGGCTTGGGCCGGCGAGCGCCAACCGCAGGCAGATGGCAAGCTGCCGGCTGTGGGTAATACGGTAGATCTGGCCACCGCTACCTACCGCAATACCATAGGCAGCAGCGAGCTAGCCACCGTATGGCAAGATCCGGAGTTTGATCCCAGCCAGCGCGCCTTGTACTACACTCGGGTGCTGGAAATACCGACCCCGCGCTGGACCACGTTTGACTCGGTGCGTGCCGGTCTGCCTCTGCTGGCAGATGTTGCCACTACGGTACAGGAACGCGCCTGGTCATCACCTATCTGGTATCAGCCCTGATAACACCATGACGTAAGCTTGCCTGGAATGTATCCGGCACCGTTGGATGAGTCTCTGGGTTATGCACGTAGATGTGAGTGCTTAAGGTTTATTGAATACCGGCTTACGCTTTTCCAGAAACGCCATTATGCCTTCATTAGCGTCAGCAGTTCCCATGGTTGCATGCACGCCCCGACGCTCTGCAGCCAACAACTCTTCCAGGGTTTTGTCTTCACTATTGTGTAGCGCATCGATCATTGCCTTGACCGCCTGACGAGGTTGCGCGGCAAGCTCTTCTGCCAGCTGCAACGCTCTTTGTTTCAACTCCCCGATTGGCCATATCTCGGTGACCAGACCGATTCGCAGGGCCTCCGGAGCGTCAATCTTTTTCGCCCTCAGGATCATATCCAGAGCGTGATTGCGTCCGATGCATTTAGCCAGACGGGCACTGCCCCCCCATGCGGGCGTAGTACCCAGGTCCATTTCGGGCAGCCCCATCTGTACTCCACTATCAGCAGCGAGCCTGAAGGTGCAACCCAGGGGTAGTTCAAGTCCGCCTCCCAGGCAGTAGCCAAACAAGGTTGCAACCGAGGGTTTGCCCATGCGTTCAATCCTGGTAATGAGATTTATGCGCTGGTCGAAGAAGGCATCTACGCCACCTGCCGCTTCAACACCTGAATGAAGTTGCTTCAGGTTCATCCCCACAGAAAAATTGCTTTCGCCCTCTGCAGTTATAACAAAAGCCCGGACATTATCATCCTGAGCTATGTCGTCTATAACCTCTTCGAGCATCGCAATATAGGCCAGTGACATTCTATTGAGAGGGTCGTCATTGGTAGAGATAACTGCAACACCGTTCTCTTGTTTACGGTAGATCAGCGGGTCATGACTCATTTAGTTTTCTCCGTGGGTTTAGTGAGGTAAAGGTTCCTCATTGTCCAATCCAGTTAGACGTTATTCGTTCGCGCAAACACGTTGAGCAGTATAGGAAAGACAAATAGGCCGCGCGAGAAAAATTTTCGTTTTGGTCCGTGATGCGGGTGTTGACACGATCTGTCGATGTTCACCGGTCCCTGATTCCGGTATGTTGCGCTGGCCTTGCAGGTTTTTTCTACCGCTTCCCGACTCGGTAAGTCGGAACCTGCGCCGGGCTAGTAGAGATTATGGGGTGGTTTGTGGCCTCAATATCGAAAAAACGATACTGGTACCTCTTCCGGTTGTATAATGCCGGCGCTGCAATGATGTATCCACCCTTAGCCATACGGAATTAGCTTGACCGACACCGCTCGAGAATCCAACGCCAGGTTTTTCTTCCGCTACGTTTTGCACCACAAGTGGTCTTACGGGTTTGGCATTGTCTTTATCTTTGTAACTAACTGGTTGGCGGTGAATATCCCTGTATACCTGGGACAGAGCATTGACTTGCTCAGTGGTGCTGCGCTGGCCGACAATCAGGATGCGCTAATGCATAGCATTGGTGCGGTGATTCTGTTCGCAGTAGTAATGGTCGTCACCCGCACAGTGTCTCGCATTCTGTTTTTTAATCCGGGCAGGGCGATAGAGCGAGAGCTGAAGGATGACGCCTTTGCCAGGCTTACCCACATGCAGCCCGACTTCTACCGGCAACACGAAACCGGCACCCTGATTTCTATCGTCAACAATGACATCAATGGAGTGCGCGCATTGGCCGGTATTGTGATGCTGCAGGTGTTCAACATTCTGTTCGCGCTGTCCCTGACTCCGTTGAAGATGTACCAGATTTCCCCCAGCCTTACTCTGTATTGCATCGTGCCGGTGCTGATCACCTTTGCCATCGCACACAAGGGCATCGCTTTTATGCGCCGCATGATGCGGGTGCGTATGGTGGAATTACAGGAAATGTCCACCACCACAGTGGGCTTTCTCGCGGGTATTGAGGTGATCAAGTCCAACCATATCCAGCAATGGGCGGAGGGCGCGTTCGCCCGGGAGAATCTAAAAATTCTCGACCGTTCCCTGCGCCTGACCAAGGTGCGTACCGTAATAATACCGGTCATTGCCTACACCGACCGGTTCTTGAAAGTATTGATACTGGTGGTGGGTGGCGGTTATCTCATCAACCAGCAGTTGTCCCTGGGTGATCTCACGGCCCTACTGTCCTATGCGGCGCTGTTGGCCATGCCGTTTATTTCGCTGGGCATGGTATTGTCGGCCTGGCAAGCAGGAATCGTCAGCCTGGAAAGTATGCGTCGTATTCTTGACCGACCGCTGAATGTGCAGGATCAGCAGCACCTGTCCAGCGAACGCCGAGAGCAATTGTTTTCCCACCATCTGCGTGTGCAGAACCTGACTTATACCTACCCGGGTAGCGAAACCCCTGTACTTGACAATATCAGCTTTGAAATCAGCCCCGGACAAACCCTGGGTATTCTCGGCAAGGTAGGTTCAGGTAAGAGCACGCTGGTGAACTGTCTCAACCGTTACCTGGAAGTGGACCCCGGTTGTGTGTTTATCGACGGCGAAGATATTGCCGGCTTGTCGCGGCGGGATCTGCGCAGCGCGGTGCGCACCATTACCCAGGACCCCTTTTTATTCTCTGATACCGTCAGTGAAAATATCCAGTTTGGATCTGCCGGACGAGAGGATCCATTGCCGTTGGAGCAAGCCTTGTATCAGAGTGACATGCTGGATGAAGTGCAGCTATTCCCTGAGCAGGCCAGCACGCTGGTGGGCGAGAAGGGTATTTTGTTGTCCGGCGGGCAGAAACAGCGTTTGAGCTTATCCCGCGGTTTGTATACCCCCTGCAAGCTGATGGTGCTGGATAATGTGCTCTCGGCAGTGGACAACGAAACCGAGCGATTTCTTCTTGACCAGATTTTCAATCACAGCCGCAGCGCGGCCACTCTTATCATTTCCCATCGGGCTACGGTGCTGGAAAAGGTCGATACCATTTTGGTGATGGACGCGGGACGTATTGTGGCTCATGGCAGTCACGCCGAGCTGTTGCAAAGCTCTGATGAATACCGCCACACCTGGCAGTTACAGCAGCACGATAGTGGGGGGGTGGCGTGAACACTACTTCCTCGAAGCGGCCTGCCGGCCCGAAGGTGCACTGGTCTGTAGTTTCCCGGTTCCTTGGCCATTTCAGACCCTATCGCAAGCAGGTAGTGCTGGGGGTCAGTCTGATACCTGTGTCTGTCATCTTCAGTATCCTGTTTCCCTGGCTGATCATGCGCATTATCGACGAACAACTGGTACCCGGACACAGTGAGGGGCTGTGGTGGTGGGCACTGGCGCTAGGCGGTGTGCTGCTGGGTAACTACCTGGCGGATGCGATCTTCAATTTCTCGCTACAGTCGGCGGCGCAGTACGCCATTCGGGATATTCGCGCTGAAATGTTTGGTCGCGTATTGCGTTTCCCACGGCGGTACTTCGATAAGACTCCCATGGGTGTCACTCTCACGCGTCTCACCAGTGACCTGGAAGCCATTAGTGAGTCTTTCACCCAGGGGCTGTTGAGTATGGTCCGCGATGTGTTGGTGACGCTGGCGCTGTTGATCTTCCTGATGTTCATCAGTTGGCGGTTGACGCTGGTGTTGCTGTTGATCGGTCCGCCGATCTATTACATCACACAGGTGCTCAGGCGCCTGCTGCGAGATACCTACCTCAAGGCACGGGTAGTGCTGTCTGAGAGCACTGGCTACCTGCAGGAGTGCCTGAGCGGCATTAAGACGGTGCAGTTGTATAACGCTGAGGAGGATGTGCAGCGACGGTATGGCACCTATACCGAAGGCTTTTGTCATGCCCAGTCGCGGTCAAACCTGTATGACTCGGCCTTGTATTCGATCATTGAGGGTATAACCACGATCAGTATGGGGCTGATAATTTGGTATGGCTCAAAGGAAATCCTGGCTGCCACAATTTCTCTCGGCGTGCTGGTGGGTTTTATCAATACCCTGGACAAAATTTTCGTGCCCATTCGGGATTTCACCTCGCAAATGGCGTCAATCCAGCGCGCGTTTGCCGCCTTTGATCATATTGAGGATATCTACCAGCAGGACACTGAGCAGGAAGATGATGGCAGCGAGATAAGCCTGAGTAGCGAGCAGCGTCTGCAGTTAGCGCGTTTCAATACCCTGGAGTTTGTCGATGTGAGCTTTCGCTATAACAGGAGTGGCCCCTATGTGTTACAGGGGGTGTCGTTCTGCCTGAACAAGGGCGCCAAAATAGCGCTGGTGGGAAGCACTGGCTCTGGCAAATCGACTATTTTACGCCTGCTGACCAAGACCTACGATAACTACGAGGGCTCGATCTTGCTGAATGGCATTGAGTTGAGCAAGATACCCAAGCCTGAGGTAAGCAAATTTTTCTCGTTGATGCAGCAGGAAGTATTTCTGTTCAATGAAACCATTGAATTCAATATCGGGCTGGCCCGCACATCTGCCAGTTCTGGCGCGGTGGTTGATGCCGCTCGCTATGTCTATGCCAATGAGTTTATCGAGCGCCTGCCCGGGCAATACCAGTTTTTACTGGAGGGCAATGGCAGTAATCTGTCGGCGGGGCAGGGCCAGTTGATCGCGTTTGCCAGAGCCATCGCTGGCGGCAGTGAAGTGGTAATGCTGGATGAGGCCACCAGTTCGGTTGATTCGGTCACCGAGCAATTGATTCAAAGAGCGATTGATCATGTGTTTGAGGAAAAGACGGTGATCGCTATTGCCCATAGGCTCAGTACTATCCAGCACTCGGATGAAATACTGGTGCTCGACGGCGGGAAAATTGTCGAACGCGGCACACATACAGAATTGATGGCGGCAACTGGCTTTTATGCCAACCTGGTTAAGCAGCTGGATACATCGCCGCTAGATTGAGCGGGGCAGGCGTTCGACCTACAACTATAATGATCGGAGATAACAATGGATAAGACTCAACAATACCAGCAGCGTTTTATGGAGGGACTCATTAAACGCAATCCCGGCGAATCTGAATTCCACCAGGCTGTTTCCGAGGTTGCGGGCACCCTTTTCCCGTATTTGGCGGATAAACCGATCTACCACAAGATGCAGATTCTGGAACGAATGGCAGAACCTGACAGAGTCATTATATTCCGTGTACCGTGGACCGACGACAAGGGCAATATCCGCAATCAGCGTGGCTACCGCGTGCAGTTCAATAACTCGATCGGCCCGTACAAGGGCGGATTACGATTTCATCCTTCGGTGAACCTGAGCGTACTTAAATTTCTTGGTTTTGAACAAACGTTTAAGAACAGTCTGACCGGACTGCCTATGGGTGGCGGCAAGGGCGGCTCGGATTTCAATCCCAAGGGTAAGAGCGACAACGAGGTCATGCGGTTTTGCCAGTCTTTTATGACTGAACTGTATCGACACATCGGTGAAGACACCGACGTGCCAGCTGGAGATATTGGCGTTGGCGCACGTGAGATCGGCTACCTGTTCGGTCAGTACAAGCGCATCGAAAATCGATTTGTTGGTGTGCTGACGGGGAAGGGTATGGAGTTCGGTGGTAGTAAGATCCGCACCGAAGCAACAGGCTACGGCACCGTCTATTTTATGCAAAATATGCTGGAGCGAACGGGCAATAGCATGGAAGGCAAAACAGTGGCTGTTTCCGGTTCTGGAAACGTTGCCACCTACGCGGTAGAAAAAGTGAACCACCTGGGCGGCAAGGTAGTCACCCTGTCTGATTCATCCGGCTTTGTTCATGACCCGGAAGGTATCGATACTGATAAGCTGGCGTACCTGATTGACCTCAAGCAGATACGACGTGGGCGAATCCAGGAGTATGCTGACGAGTTCAGCTCGGCCAGTTTTCATGAAGGCAGGCCCTGGGGTGTGCCCTGTGATATAGCCCTGCCTTGCGCTACGCAGAATGAAATCAACGAGAACGAAGCGAAAACACTAATTAAGAACGGCTGCATGGGCGTCTCAGAGGGTGCCAACATGCCGACCGAGCTTGCCGGCATACATGCCTTTCAGGCCGCTAAAATATTGTATGCGCCCAGTAAAGCGGCGAATGCCGGGGGGGTTGCTGTTTCCGGGCTTGAAATGAGCCAGAATAGTGCGCGCATTGCCTGGAAAGAAGAAGAACTGGAAAAGCTGCTCAAAGACACCATGTTCAGTATCCACGAAAGTTGTGTGCAATACGGCGAGCGCGATGGCCATATAGACTATCTGGCTGGTGCTAACATTGCAGGTTTCGTGAAAGTCGCAGACGCGATGCTATCGTTTGGTCACACCTGATTTGTAGCCACAACCGAGTAGGGCGGCTACGTTTTTTTCAGCGTGAGCAGCACTGCCTAGATCGCCGCGGCTCGCTTGCGAATCTCGTTGTTCAGTATGCGATCGTTGTCGCTGTAATCGATCGGGCAATCTATCAGGTGAACGCCTGGTGTGCTGTGGCAGTGCTCCAGCAGTGGCAACAGCCCAGCGGCCGACTCTACCCTATGACCCTGAGCGCCATAGGATTCCGCGTATTTGACAAAATCCGGGTTACCATAATCCAAGCCAAAATTCTGGAAGCCATAATTCAGCTGTTTCCACTTAATCATGCCATAGGCATCATCCCGCAGAACCAGTACCACCAGGTTAATTCCAAGACGAACAGCAGTTTCCAGTTCCTGCGAGTTCATCATGAAACCGCCATCGCCGCAGATCGCCATTACTCTCTTTTCCGGGTAGACAAACCTGGCGGCCATAGCAGAAGGTAATCCAGCTCCCATAGTTGCCAGTGCATTGTCGAGCAGCACGGTGTTCGGTTTTTTGGCCAGGTAGTTCCGTGCGAACCAGATTTTATAAATGCCATTGTCCAGGGCAATGATGCCGTCGTCATGCATAACGGAACGTACGTCTTTCACCAGGCGTTGAGGATAGATGGGGCAGCGATCATCGTCGGTGCCCTCTGCAATCTGGGCAGCCAATTTATCGCGCACTTTCTCAAAGAAACGGAAGTCCCAGTGATCTTGCGGGGTCATGATCTCTGTCATTCGCCAGATTGAATTTGCTATGTCGCCAACAACTTCCACTTGAGGGAAGTAAACGGGGTCGACCTCAGCAGAATTAAAACCCATGTGGATGACTTTTACGTCGTGATCAGTCATGAAAAAAGGTGGCTTTTCGATGACGTCGTGACCGACATTGACAATGACGTCTGCCTCATTGATGGCGCGGTGTACGTAATCATTCGCTGACAGTGCTGTATTTCCTATAAATTCAGCCCGGGTTTCATCGACAACACCTTTGCCCATTTGAGTGGTGCAAAAAGGAATCCCCAATTTGTCGACCATGGCAGTCAGCATCCGGCCAGTCAGCTTTCTGTTGGCCCCGGCTCCAATGAGCAGCAGTGGGCTTTTAGCGCTCTCGAGCATATTGACCGCGGTGTGGATACTTTTGTCCTCTGCAATAGGGCGTCGGGTCTGGCTTGCCTTGAACGGGCTGAGGTCCACGTATTCTGCACAAATGTCTTCAGGAAATTCCAGATGCGTCGCCCCGGGACGCTCCTCTTCGGCTAGCCGGAACGCCTCGCGGACTTTGTTCGGGATATTTTCTGCGCTGACCAACTGGTGGGTGAATTTTGTGAGTGGTGTCATCATTCCCACCACATCCAGTATCTGGAACGCTCCCTGCTTGCTGGTTTTGACGGGCTTTTGCCCAGTCACCATCACCATAGGCATAGCGCCGAGCTGGGCGTAGGCGGCCGCGGTAACCAGGTTGGTGGCGCCCGGCCCCAGGGTTGCCATGCAGACACCTGCCTTACCAGTGAGGCGTCCATAGGTAGATGCCATAAAGCCCGCTGCTTGTTCATGTCGGGTGAGTATTAGCTTGATACTGGATGTGCGCATGGACTCAAGCATGTCGAGGTTTTCTTCCCCCGGCACACCGTAAATAAACTCGACGCCTTCTTCTTCCAGGCATTTGATGAACAAATCTGAAGCCTTCATAAGCGAACCCTTATATGCGTTAAGCTAATTATTTTTTAGTACCTGCTTATTCTAGACCGTCTGCGCCGCAATGGTAGGTGGTACCAAACTTTACTTTGCAGAGTCGCGCTTTGCAGCAACACGATATTATTACAGCGTTTCCACTGTGAGGCGTCTGTTAATGCGCCGGTGATGGTAGAGCGTTTCGCCCGAGAACATCAGTAGAGCTACCCAGATACAGGCAAAGGTGACCTGGCGCTCATAACCGAATGGCTCGCCATATAGCAGCACGGCAATCAGCAGAGACAGACTAGGTGCGAGATATTGAATCATTCCCACGCTAGTTAGTGACAGGCGCCCCACAGCAGCAGCAAAACAGAGCAGTGGGAAGGATGTAACAACACCGCCCATTATCAGCAGTAGGTCGATGTTGTAACCGACCTGGCCAAAACTGTAGTTGCCATTGCTATAAATCCAGGCGAGATAGGTCAAGGCGACTGGCAACATCCAGAGTGTCTCAATCGTCAGACCGGCAATGGCGGGCAGCTGCATGGACTTTCTAATCAGGCCGTAGAACCCGAAACTGAAGGCTAGCGCGACTGATATCCAGGGCAGGGAGCCATAGGCAAAAAGCTGAAAGACAATGCCAAAGATGGCCATGCCAATAGCGATCCACTGCAGGGGCCGCAGGGATTCGCGCAGAAAGATCATGCCGAGAAATACGCTCACGAGTGGATTAATAAAATACCCTAAACTGGCCTCGACGATGTTGTCATCAATGACGGCATAAATAAAAATCAGCCAGTTGATCGAAAGCAGTATTGCAGTGATCAGACAGAGTCCGACTTTGTGTAAGTCGATGCGCAGGGTACTCAATTGTCTGGTGTAGACGAGAATGCCGAACAATAGGACTAATGACCATATGACTCTGTGGGAGAGAATCTCAAATACCGACACCTGGTCAAGTAATTTGAAATAAATGGGGGCGACGCCCCAGAAACCATAGGCTGCCAGTGCAAAATAGACGCCGTGAAGAGTACGTTGGTCAAGCATGGGCAATGGCCAGTAAGTGGGACGGCACTGTATAGCCGGTGAGTCTAGCGTGCAAGTTGATTTTTCGGCATTAGCGTGCCGAGGATCAGGTCGGTGGTGCCCCCTTCTATACGTTAGTTGGCCGCTGTGTTGGTACTTGGGAACGACCTCAAGCCGTCATGCCGCCATCGACCATGTACACGCCACCCGTCAGAAATTGGCTTTCTTCACTGGCGAGAAAAAGCACCATATTAGCCACGTCGGCGGGCACCCCGTAACGTCCCATTGGAATGGACTCTATAAGACTCTTGCGCATCGCATCGGGGTCGTCCGGCGAGGTGCCCTGTTCCAACGACTCGATCATTCGGCCTTCCACGGGAGATGGATTGACAGTGTTCACACGAATGTTCAGGGGCCCCCCGTCTTTTGCCGTGGAGCGCATCAAACCGATGACCGCATGCTTACTCGTATTGTAGGCGGACATCCCGGGCGATCCCCAGACACCTGCCACCGAAGAGGTAATGACAATGCTGCCGCCTCCCTGTTCGGCCATAAATGGGAACACGTGCTTGATGCCCAAAAATACACCGATGACGTTAATGTCGATTAGTCGCCGAAAGGCCTCGGTGTCGTACTCGTTAACCGGGGCGACAATACCTTCTATCCCAGCGTTGGCTGCCAGCACATCTATTTTGCCGAAGCTCTTCATAGCCTTCTGCACATAAGCCCTGGTATCGTCTTCGGAGGTGACGTCGGCGACGCAATAAACTACCGAGTTTGAAGCCAATGACTCAACCGTGTTCCTCAGAGCCTCTTCATTCATGTCAACCAGGAGTACCTGCGCGCCACCCGCCAAAAACTGCGCAGCCACCTCGCGAGCGATTTCGCCGGCACCACCGGTTATGATGACCGACTTTCCATTCACTGTTCCCATACAACGTTCCTTATAGACTGGGGTTTTGGCCCTGGATAGTTAGCGAATGGCTCCGTTCAGCCCTTCTCCGCACTTTGCAACTACCCCATCCCAATCCTTGCGAGCGCCTCATTATCGGGTGAGGTTGGCCTGGATCCTGTTGCATACGGTGGGGATAAAAAGTGCTATGTCTGCTAGCTTAAAAATGATTTTGCGGCACCCATCAGGCCACCGATGCCTCCGGCGGATTCCAGCAGGCTCCCGGCACTACTGCCCTTATCCATCATCTGGGGCAAAACATCGGCCAGACCGGTAGCGGCGGAACCTACGTCTGTGCCTAGCGTTGATGCAAAGTCCGATACCTGGCTTTCGCCAAACAGTGAAAGAATGCTGTCGGCGGAAATAGAGGAGTTAGGACCATCTGCCAGCCACGAACTGACGATACTACCCAGTTGTCCACTGGATGCCATCTTGTTGGCCAGGCTGGCCAAATCGATATTTCCCTGTCCATCGCCCAGCAGGTTCGTTAGGGCTGACGTTATGGTGTCGGTATTTACCTGAAGGCCCAGTTTTTCCGATAGGAGTTGGGCGCCGATTTGAGTAAGGTCCATGTTTTGAGTCCTGTCATGGTTGTAGACGTCACTTCGAGTATAGCTCTGTTGACAGTTATTGCCGCGTACGCGCTGTGATCAGGGAATGATTAGAAAAATCCCGGGGCACGGCGGGTGGTATCGCGCGCTTGCTGGGCAGCCCCGGCTCCTACTTTGTTGACAGCAGGGCCACGAAATCACGCTCGAGGGTGCGGGCAGACATGAAAAAGCATCCCGCTGCCAGGATGAACCAACAGACAGTGACGGACATCGCCTGTTTCAGGCCGGTCGAATTGGCCTGTTCGCAGACGGTGCGCTGAGCATCAGTGATTCCAGAGTCTTTGGCCATGCACATAGCCGGGGTTAGCTGGCCGGCAAATTCGCTGCTGGCAAGTTGCATGTTCATAAACAGGTCGCTCATGAATCCTACAAAGTAGGGGCCAATGCCATTGCCTATGAGCGAGACCAGGATGAGCAGGATGGCAATTGCGGTGGCCCGTGAACGGGGACTGACGACGCCCTGGCCGATGTTGTACTGCGCACCCAGATAGGCGTAATGGCAGACCGCAGCGATCCCCCACAGGATGAAAATGATTTTCAGGTCATCCATGAAAAAGGCAGAAATGTAAGCGGGAACGGCAATCAGCAGACCGACTGCTGGAACCCAGGCCACCGCAGTCGGCGATCGTGGTGTGAGCTTTTCTGTTATGTAGCCGCCAAGAAACGTGCCTATCGCAGCCAGAAACGATAGCGGGGCTCCAAAGTTGATTGCGGCGTCCCTGACATCCAGACCGTGCTCACGCTGCAGGAACGGCGCCTGGAAGCTCACGAGGCCATAACCGACAAAGGCGACCATGGAGGCCCCGATCGCCATCCACCAGAATGTGGGCTTGTGCTTGAGTTCCTGAAACGCCATGCCCCAATGGTTCGGGGTTTTGGGTGTAGGGTCGTGAGGGTCCGAGTAACCGCGGGGCGGCTCCTTGATGGTCAGCAGTACAATCATTGCAATCACAATGCCCGGGACACCGACGACGACAAACGCAACTCTCCAGCCTTCGACAGCTGCCCAGTCTAGCCCTGAGAACAATCCGCCCAGGCCGATACTATTGACCCATACACCGACATCAGCGCCGTGCATTTGCGCAATGGGGCCGCCAAACAGGTTGGCGAGGACGCCTCCCAGGGTGACACCCATAGAGTAAACACCAAGTGCTGTGGCGCGCTTGCGAGCAATAAAGTAGTCGCCAATAATTGAGTTGGCCGGGGGCGTGCAACCTGCTTCACCGACGGCGACCCCAATTCTGAAAAGCAACAGTGTGAGGAAGCCCGCCGCGACGCCACACAGGGCGGTCATTATTGACCAAAGAATGATGCAGACAGTAATAACCTTGACGCGATTGGAACGGTCGGCCCATAAGGCTATTGGCAGTCCCATGACCGCATAAAAGATGGCAAAGGGAGGGCCGTATAGCAGGCCCCACTGAGAGTCAGTCAATCCGAATGACTCGATGATCGGTTGCGCGACTACTGCGATCAGCGTGCGGTCGATGAAGTTAAGTGTATACACCACCATAAGCAGAAGCAGGACATAGTTTCTATAAGACGGTGTGCCGTATCCGGTCAGATGGCCGTCGTGCGTTGCTTCAGCAGTGCTGCTCATTATTTTTTTAACCCATTGTTATTATAGTGCGAGCTGGTGTGAGGTCGCGTTCGATCTTCATCATACACAGGTACGCCCCTGCGGAGCAGCAATTACTTAAGGTGGTGGTTGAAAAAAACGTCAGTGTCGTCCACCCAGGAAAGTTCAACTGCCCTGGCGCCTTAGCGCACTATAGAATCATTGTGAAATCTATGATTTGCGCAGCAGTACATGTGCAGATTCATCGTACCAGTCAAAGGTCACCTGCGGCTTAGCGACTTTCCCGGCCCGTTAAGGACTAACAGAGGGCGATTACCATTTGTCGAGATAAAGTTGAATGAGCTCAATCAGCGCCCCGTCCGGGTCAATGCACACAGCGATGTCTGCTTTGCCGTCCTGCATCCCTTGTGGCGCTGACAAAAACGCCACCCCTTGTTCTACTAACATCGCATAATCAGCCGCCAGGTCTTGTGAGGCCAGGCACAGTCGCACCAGGCCGAGATCTGCATTGTGCGGTGGACGTTGTTGCTTGGCGCTTGACCATTCGGTCAGATCGATTTTTGGAAAGCCGTCATCCAGCTGCATGATGCAGGCACGGCCTTCGTTTTGTTCGGGCACATCGAGCGCGCGTGCGGCGCTCGCTGGCATCCTGGTTAATTCGGGGGTTGCAGTAAGGCCCAGATAGGGAATCCCGGGCAGCAGCACACTAAACCCCAGCTTCTGGTAAAACGCGATAGATTGGTCCAGATTGCTAACGTTGATATTGATGTGTCCCCAGGACAGCGAGGGTGTTTGTTGCTTCATGTTTTTGTCTCGTTTTATGGCACGGTTGATTACTTCAGTAATCTACCTGTGCTCGTGGGGTAGGCGCCCGCAGGCTCTTCGATAAGCCCGGTTTACCTCGCCGCTGGGCTCAATGGCGTTCATTTTAAATACTAACGTTCGGCTAGCTAAGCTGGGTGTAACCGGCTCCACTGGGCGGCGACGCGCGTAGCACTGAGGCTGCCGCCACCGAAAACAGGCAGTAAGCCAGAAAGTAGTAAAATCCTGCGCCCAGGCTGGCATGCATTGCCAATATGTCCCCCGTCTGGTCAGCGGCGCTACCCGCGAGGAATGCCACCAGCAGACCCATTACGAAGACATCCGCCATCGACCACTTACTTAGGGCCGCGTTCAACCACAACAGCGGTCCGCGAAACTCAGTGCGGGCGATGAATAGGGAAAGCATCTGCAATAGTAGTTTGAAGGCCGGAATCACCAGGCTGAAAAATACGATCAGAAACGCGACCGCTAGATTGCCGCCGCCGGCAAGAGACTCTACTGTCCCCCAGATGGAGCGAGTACTGGTATAGACCAGCAGTTGCCCCTCAATCTGATC
The DNA here is from genome assembly GCA_036961445.1 of Halioglobus sp. Classification (GTDB taxonomy): domain Bacteria; phylum Pseudomonadota; class Gammaproteobacteria; order Pseudomonadales; family Halieaceae; genus JBALVO01. Next base: position 45,476 of record JBALVO010000007.1, on the reverse strand, counting down.
GAAGCCCAAAAAACTGGAAATGGCAGCTAGCATCTGCCGGGTCTGCGAGTCGGCTCCCTGCCCGGCGATCATTTCGATACCCAACTCGGCAATTCTCGATTTTTCGACAGTACCACTAAGGGTAAGAACCGGCTGGGTAACACCCGGATACAGCAATCCCAGGGCGATCACGATCAGCGCCAGGGTTATCAGTTTACGTGTAATAGACATGTTATTTCCTGCACGGGAAGGTATGCATCATACCGAAAAGCTTGAGCCCCTAAACTAACCGGAAGCCATGGGAGTGTCATGTGAGTAGGGAGTGCGCGGTGGCGGGCGCATATATCCAGCAGGTTGCACCTCAACGCTTATAACTTCCCCTGTGGCACATCAATAAGCGTTCGTAGCTGTTGCTCATTCACGCTCACGGTAGTCTCTCCGTCAGTAATTGACCAGGACCAACACTGCTCTTTCCCTACCTGTTCAGTCAGGGGTGAGATACTGAGAGTCAGTTCGCGCGACGGATCTACGATAAATGGTTCAGGTAAGGGAAACAAAATTTGATCCCAGTGGGTAGGTAAATCATGTGGCCCGGTGCCAAAAGACACACCCGGGCATAATTTCGAACTAAACCAACCGCATAGAGCGTAAATTTCTGACTTTCTGTTGGGCCTTATGGTGCCGGTAAATACCCTGGGCGTGTCGGCTTTGCCAATGGTGTGCATATTGAGCGAGCCTAAATGGGCCGTGTTTTTCAGTATGCTTTCAGGGTCCAGTGTCACTAAATCGGTTTGCTCAAAGGGTGCATGAGCTATCGGTGAAAAATCAATGTCATAGGGTCGGTCCTGTAGAAAAGACAAGTCTTCTAATACGTCTTTATCGCAAACCAGGCCGGCATGAAGGCTCACTTCAGCGGGAAGCATTACACCGCCTTTTTCCAGGTAACGATCCCGTATGGTCAGTAAGGGTTCCAGCATCGCTTCATAAAATAGGCAATGCCCCATCCACTCCGATACAATGACATCGACTTTTCCATCCAACTGCAAAGACTGATGGTCATCATGATAAAAGTCGATGTTATCGCAACCGTTTACCTGCGCGATTTCTTGTGCTGTTCGGATAAAGGGTGAGCGATCCACGGCTGTCACTTTACTGGCGCCTGCTCGAGCAGCAAATATCGCCAAAACCCCGGTACCGCAACCAAAATCCAGCACCGACTGCTGAGGGTGGACTACCTCGTTGATAGCTTTTTCATAGGCATCGGTACGAACCACATCCTGCAGCATGACCTTGTGCATAGCGACATCGCGATACGTCATGTGATAGTGGGGTGAACTAGTCTCTTTTTCGTCGTTGGTGCTCATACAAATCTCAATGTTGGCGCTAGCGGGCAATAGAAAAGTGAGTCGCAGCACTTACTTTTCGTACCCAGGGTTCTCGAAGGTTTTACAGGGTTGCCAATAATACAGTGATTCTACTGTGAAGTTCTTGTTCTTATGATCTGAGGCGCATGGCCTGCGATACCACTGGCACCATTGCGGAACAGTCAGGCCCATTGTTACTGAGTTAGTCACCCGATAGCTTCGGGGCGCCAGGGGCGCTGCTTGGCGCAGCACTCCCGTAGTTACCGCAACTTTCAATGAAGACTGCTTGCCTATCAGAAGTGTGCTTTACTGGTCGGGCAGCCAAAGGAGACAATAATGAGCAAGCGTGTAAAAATTATCGTACCCATTCCCATGGATGCCGAGGGTGTTGCCAATAGAGCCTCCCAACTGCCGGCTGAGCGGGTGCGCGAAGGCTACGAGGTCGAGTTTGTCGCGGTCAGCTGGGGCGCAGCTCTTGGCGATAGCTACTACGACACGATGCTCATGGATATGAGTGTATTCGAGGCGGGTCTCAAGGCCGAGGAAGAAGGCTTTGATGCGGTCTGCATCGACACGGTGAGCGATTCGGGGCTCTACGCGCTGCGTTCCCGTCTCTCTATTCCGGTGTTTGGTCCCGGTCAGGCTGCTTTGCATGCCGCGTGCATGCTGGGGCACAGGTTTTCGGTTATTACCATGTGGGACGAGTGGTTTCACCTGTATAAGAAGATATTAGCCGAGTACAAGCTCGAAGCGCGCTGCGCCTCGTTACGTTCCATCAATACCCGGCCGGACCTGGAAGAGCTGCTAGCAGGTAAAGAAGAGGTAATTTTCAAAAAGCTCGAGGAAGCAAGCCTGGCGGCTATTAATGACGATGGCGCAGATGTAATCGTACTGGGCTCTACCACCATGCATCAGTCCCACGCCTACCTGGAAAGCGTGTTACCGGTGCCGGTTATCAACCCTGGCCAGATTTGTTACAAGTTCTGTGAGGTGTTTCTGGAGTTGGGCCTGGCACATAGCAAAACGGCGTTCCCCAGCCCGGAGATGCCGAATGATGACAGCGTGCTGTCTCGTCACGATTAATAATAAAAGGAGAAGCCCATGACTTCTGTACCCTACGAATACTACGTGGATATCGTCACCAAGCGCTATTTTCACGGTGTCGATAACCACGATATGGACCTTGTTCTGGACTGCTTCCACGACGATGCCACCCTTACTGAAGTAACGTCCATGACTATCCACGAGGGGCGCAATGCCGGTATCCGCACCATGTTTGAAGGCTTGTTTGATGCTCACAAGCGTATCTGGCATGGCAATTTTGTGCACACCGCCGATGTGGCATCAGAGGCCATTTGTTCCCAGTTCTCGGTTGAAGTGACTCCTAATGATGCGGACAGCGAATTGCGCTACGAAAACTGTAACCGCTTCTATCTAAAGGAAGGGAAGTTTTCCCGGGTGTTTGTTTATATGAGTGGCGAGAACCTGCTCAAGTAGCAGACCAGCGACCCAAGGAGAAAATAATGCAATATCAATCATCACTGGATCGCGCCGGACTGGAGCAGCTGGCGATTCACAATTACTTCGGCAATGTCGACAAGAAAGATCTGGAGGCGGTGCTTAACTGCTTTTGCGATAACGCGATGATAACCGTGCAGACGGCGTTTACAACTCATGCGGGCAAGGGCGAGATCAGGCGCATGTTTGAGGATTTCATGGGTGCCTACAAGACCATCATCCACAAAGATTTCACCTGCACCATTGACGAGAGCAACGGGCGTATTACGGCCTGCTTTACTGCGGAGCTGGAGGATCATGAGGGCAACTGGACGACGCTCAACAACACTAACTTCTGGCGTATTCGTGGCGACAAGTTCCAGGAAGTTTATATCTACATGAGCGGCGAAAATCCGCTGGTTTAGAAAATTTGCTCTGAGTGAAGGCCGTCGCCCGGCTTAGGCTATCTTATCGGCGCAGTTATGAACGATCGCCTCTTCGGCTGCGGAGGCGCTTGGTTGGCGCCGCTCCGTCTTTGCTGACCACTTTTTTTGGGACCTCTCCTTTTGCGGCCTTTGATGCGCGACTTAGTATTATCAGGTCCAGCGTTTCTCTATCGTCCAATTTGGTGGCATTTTTTTCCAATGTATCCAGTTCTTCAAAACTGTATAAGTCATTTTTCAATTTTTCTATTCTGCCCATATACTGTTCACACGCTTGATTGATTAAATCGGTGCAGACAAGTTAACTCATTTTTCTTTGAAATGTGGAAATTCAAACATTTTGATGCTCGAAATTACAGCCAAAAACGGGGGTGATGATCCAATTATGAGTATAACAGCTTACATTGTGCTGCTAGAAGTGGCGCCTTCAAGTGAAATTGCCTGTGCCGGCGTTAGGTGCCGGTTCTGAGGGTAGTCATGTGTTATTAGGCAGACTGGCGTTAAGATACAGCAGAGCGATCTGGCTACTGCCACTTTTTCTGCTGTATGCCTGTGGCGGCGAAGTGGTTCACCAGGCCTTACCCGGCGATGCCCGTGTTCTGGCTTTTGGTGACAGCGTAACCTATGGCACCGGCGCTGGCAGGGGTGAGGATTACCCTAGCCGGCTGCGCGCAAGGACTGGCTGGAATGTTATCAACGCCGGTATTCCTGGCGACACGGCAACAAGAGCCAGAGATAGACTGGCGCCTCTGCTACTTAAGCATGCGCCCGACATGGTGATTATTGAACTGGGCGGTAATGATTTCCTGCGTAAGCAAAACGTCGACACTGTGACTGCCGCCCTACGCTCGATTATCCGGCAATCGCAGGACGCCGGAGCAGTCACAGTGTTGGTGGCTGTGCCACAGTTTTCGCTGCTGGGGGCAACCATCGGCTCCCTGAATGACTCACCGATTTATGCAATGTTGGCGGAAGAGGAGGGGGCATTACTTGTACCCGGGGTATTTGCTGCTGTGCTGTCGGAAGACGCGCTAAGAGCCGATGCCATTCATCCTAACGCGGCAGGCTATCGGCAGTTTAACAACGAGTTGATACAGCTGTTACTGCGATGGGGTCTGTTGCTGTGATCGATGTTCCTTAGTACTCTGCTCGACTCGTATGTTTTTTTTTAAAAATTCAAGAGGGCTTCTAATGTTCAAAAAACTTTCTTCTTCATTACTGCTGTTGCTTGCTGTTGCAGGTTTTTGCGTGCCGGTAAGCGCAGAAACCTCGATGACCGTGCTGGTAACCGGTGCCAATCGCGGTATCGGGCTTGAGCTGGTTAGACAATTGCGGGCCCGGGGTCACCAGGTTATTGGTACCGCCAGAAATCCTGGAGAAGCCGCGGAGCTGAAGAAAACCGGCGCGGCGCTGGTGCAATTGGATGTCACCGACAGCAGTAGTGTCCGCGCGATGGCTAAGGAACTTGAGGGGCAAAAAATTGACCTGCTAATTAATAATGCCGGCATGCTGGGCCACAACGCACAAAATTTCGAGGAAACAGATTTTGATAAAGTGATCGCGACATTTGATGTCAACAGCCTCGGCCCCATGCGGGTAACCCAGGCTCTGTTACCCAATATACTGTCAGGCAGTGGCAAGACGATTATCCAGATTAGTAGCACTATGGGCAGTATTGCTAACAACGGTGGTGGCTACTATGGCTATCGAGCCAGCAAATCAGCGCTAAATATGCTTAACAAATCATTGGCCCTGGAACTGGCGGACATGGGTATTACTTCCGTCGTGCTGCACCCTGGCTGGGTTCAGACCCGATTGGGCGGCGCGGACGCGGCCATTACCACACAGGATAGTGTGTCCGGTATGATTTCGGTGATCGCGTCGCTAGGACCTGAAGATTCTGGTCACTTCCTGGATTATAAAGGCAACGAATTACCCTGGTAGGAAACTGGCAACTGGTGGCGTGTCTGGTCCGGTGGCGCGCCAGTGATGAAAAGGGTGAGCTTTTACACCAGAATCTGCGCATGGCCGCTCTCCACTCTGATTAGCGCCAGCTTAACGAAGCTTAAGGAGGGTTCAGCACCGAACTTCGATCGCAGCGATTATCTAGCTGCCTAGCGGCCAGTTAAACGCCACGCTGGCAAACCAGATCTGGTTCTCAGAATACTCGCCCTCATAGCCCACCAGGGGAGGCATGCGACTGGAATTGATAGCGGCGTCACCATAATCCGCGTACACCAGGCTGCCGCTAATCTGCATGCCGCTGTCGCGCAGATAATCTGCCCCGAAAGCCAAACGGACCTGACGGTCCACTGGCATATCTGCGGTGCGGTCCCTGCTGCTGACCGGATTGGTATCGTAGGCGGCACCTGCACGCAGTGTCCAGGTGTCGCTGAGTCTATAATCCGCGCCAAGGGAATAATGATAGGTATCCTCCCAGCGGCGCGGTAGCGTGACTCCATTGGAACTGGTGCTCAGGTTGACATCCCCCAGTTCACTCCAGTTATCCCAGCCGACAGTTGCATAGCCTGACCAGGCATCATTGAAGTCGTGGCTCAAGCCGAGACGGGCTATTGTCGCCATGGTGAGCTCTGTTGCCAGACCGACCTGCTGATCGACCAGTACCCGGTTAAGATTGCCATCGTATTCAAACTCAAACTTGGAGGTCATACGACCGCCAACGCGGGTGTTCCCGGTAATTTCATAGAGAAAGCTGCCCGTGACTGCGGTCTCCACATCATCCCCGTCAATTTCCGCTTTGCCTTCCTTACCTTGCATAGACACTATATTGGGCACGGCGATATCCATCTCCAGTGAGGAATACATCACCGGAACCGAGAAGCCAACGGAAAATTTATCGGTGAAACGATAAGACACTGCGGGCACCAGTCCCGCCACAATGATGGAGACATCCTGTGCCTGAAAACGCCCGACCCAGTCATTGTCGTAATCCAGCGCCGACCCGGTAAGTGCCACAGCGGACAAGCCCACAGCCCATCGATCATTCAGTGGCCGGATGTAATAGGCACTGCCACCGGGTGCCAGGCTACCGGCGCTACCGCCATCACCGTCGCCATTGATCACGCTTCCCTGCTCCAAATCAAATTCGATGTCAGAATAGATTACGCCGCCGGAAACCATAATCTGCGGCTTGTCTATCCGGGACATGGCGGCCGGATTCAATAAGGCAGTGGATGCATCGTCAGTGCCAGCCTCTTCCCCGGCGCCGGCACGTCCCATTGAGGGTTGCCCGTATTCTGTGATCCACAATCCTCCAGCATGAGCTGTTGCACAGGAAAGCATCAGGACGCCCAGACTGGCCGCCAGGTAGTTTTTCTTATGGTCCATAATCATTCCTGTATCGTGCTGCCGCTAATTAACAGTCAATCACATCTTTTGGGGGTTTTGAGTACGTAAATAATCTCTATACATGCACAATAATTGAGTTCGAACATGCTGTCCATACTATCAAGAGACGGCGGTATTTCTTCGCTAAATCACCAGAATATTGTTGCCTGATTGCGCGTTAAGGCCGTCAGGCCATGAGAAATAATTCGGGATATTGCACACTTGACGTAACAGTCTATCTTGAATAATACCTCAAGAGGATGATACTACCGGTGGCAGCATAGTAGAGCGTGGTGAATTTACCTCGGCCAATACCATAAGTTCTCCGCTGCAGTGGCAGGTGAATAAACCAATATACTGAGTCTGATTTATGAAAATACCGCAGGTTATTCTTATAGAAGTAGAGCATTCACCCGGGAGTCTGGCCAAGGTGCTGGCCCGGGTTGGCGACGTGGGTTTGATGGTGGAGAACCTCAATGCGCTGGATCGTACGCAAGACAAGACGACCTGGGAGCTAACCGTCGAGCTGGATGATCAAGATCAAATTGATCTGGCGACGCGTGTAAATGCGCTGCCCAATGCGCGCTTGATCGGTATTTCAGACCGCGTATTTGATCTTCATGACGGAGGCAAGATCAGAACGGTTTCAAGTATCGTGTTCGAAGACCTGCGGGTCTTGCGGGACGTCTACACGCCCGGGGTGGCTAGAGTGTGTCTGGCGATTGAACAGCAGCCAAGTCTGGCTAGACGCTATACCAATCTGCCGCGTACCGTCGGCATTATCACCAATGGCACGGCGATCCTGGGTCTGGGCGATATTGGTCCGGTGGCGGGTCTGCCAGTCATGGAAGGCAAAGCGGCGTTGTTTAGCACCTTCGGCGGCATTAGCGGTGTACCTATTTTGATTGATTCCAGGGATGTCGACCTTATTGTTGAAACGGTGGTCGCTATAGCGCCTTCTTTTGGCGCCATTCAACTGGAGGATATTGCTGCGCCAGACTGCTTTGAGATAGAGCAGAGGCTGCAGGAGCGTCTGCACGACACCCCGGTGTTGCACGATGACCAGCACGGTACCGCTGTCGTGGTGCTGGCTGCATTGCAAAGTGCAGCGCGAATCAGTGGTGTTGATCTCGCGGCCTGCACCGTAGGGCAGATCGGCTTGGGCGCAGCTGGATTGGGTATTGTGCGGTTGCTGCGAAGCTATGGCATTTCGCGGGTACTGGGGGCTGATTTGTCGCAGGAGGCCCAGGCACGGTTGGCGGTTATCGGTGGCGTTGCTGCGGATCTCGAGCAGGTAATGGCAGAAGCTGATGTTATCGTAGCGACCACTGGTGTGAGGGGGCTGATCAAGCCGGAATGGGTGCGCTCCGGGCAGATTATTTTCGCGCTGTCCAATCCCGATCCTGAAATCGAACCCAGCGTAGCCCTGGAAAACGGCGCGCTATTTGCAGCTGATGGCAAGAATATCAATAATGTGCTGGCCTTCCCGGGTTTATTTCGAGGTGCTCTGGATGCGGGCGCTCGATTTTTCACCGATGCGATGTTGCTGGCGGCGGCGGAAGCGATTTCCATGGCCGCGCCCACTGGGCATTTGATTCCATCGCCGCTTGACCATACAGCACATAAACGTGTAGCCGAGGCAGTAGCGAGGTCCGTCAAACCGGGTGATTCAGTTATAGGTGAAAGCGAGCATACGCTCGAAGACTATGAGCAAACGGTGGTAAATCGACTGCATAGCGAAGAAGAATTTCGGTTCAAGGCCATCTCGCGCAGAAATCGGCTGCTGGCTGTCTGGGCGGCAGATAAACTCGGCAAAACGACTGCGCAATTGGAAGCTTATCGTATTGAGGTGTTCAAATCTGACCTGGAAGAAGTGGGTGATGAGGATGTGTTGCGCAAAGTGGCACACGACCTTGCGGCTTTGGGCATTGACGACACAGAAGTACGTAAAAAAATGGATGAGCTGTTACTTTTGTCAGCCTACCAGATTGTTGCCGAAGGCTGATTGGTGCATACACGGCCAATGCAGTTGATGGTAGTATCCATCTGCAACAACAGGGTATTGGCTGGCGGAAATTGTCAGTGCAGGTATCCATTACAACGACCGAGTCTGGTCAAATGAACCGCTAAAGGAGAGAGAATATGGCTGTTGGTGTTATAGCAAAACTAACCGTTCAGGAAGGCAAGAACAAAGAATTCGAAGGCATCTTCAGCAGGTTGATGGCTGCGGTGAAAGAGAATGAGAGTGATTGTAACTTTTATGACTTACATCAGTCTCGTACCGACCCACAGACCTATCTGGTGCTTGAGCAGTACAGCAATGAAGAAGCCCTGGCGGCCCATGGTAAAACCGACTACTTTCGCAGTCTGGGTGCGGAACTGGCTCCGTGCATGGCCAAGGCACCCGAAATAGAATATATGGACGCGATTTAAGCCGGAGTCGACGTTCACCTCACGGCGCGAGGTGTGCATCGAGCCAATAATCAAAGGAAAGATTATGCCTACTATAACAATTATCGAGTTTAGCGGTGACAGTCACAGCATTGAAGCGGAGAGCGGTGTTAGCTTAATGCAGAATGCACTCAATAACAGCGTGCCTGGTATCGATGCAGATTGCGGTGGCGCTTGTGCCTGTGGCACCTGTCACTGCTTTATCGCCGAACAGTGGAGTGGGGCGATTGGCGACGTAAACCCAATGGAGGATGCGATGCTGGGCATGCGTCCGGATAAAACTGAAGAGTCGCGCCTGAGCTGTCAGATCGATGTATCTGATGAGATGGAAGGCATGGTTGTACGCTTACCCGAGTACCAGATGTAGTCAACAGGAGGACGAGCATGAATAATGTCGCCGATTTAGTAGACCCCATCCTGACCCCACTTGAGAGCATTGATGTCAGCGATCCGCGCATTTACGAGAATGACGCATGGCGTCCATACTTCGCGCGATTACGTGAACAAGCCCCGGTGCATTATCAGGCTAACAGCCCGTTCGGGCCGTTCTGGTCGATAACCCGCTTTAATGACATCGTTGCAGTAGATACCAATCACGAGGTGTTTTCGTCCGAACCTACAGTTATTCTCGGTGATCTAACTGAAGATCTCCCTATCACACAGTTCATCTCCATGGACCCTCCCAAACACGATGTGCAAAGGCGGGCTGTTCAATCTGTGGTGGCACCGCAGAACCTGAGCGATATGGAAGGTCTGATTCGCTCCCGAGTCATCGAGATCCTTGATGCCTTGCCTGTCGGTGAAACCTTTAACTGGGTAGACAGGGTCTCCATTAACCTGACTACGCAGATGCTGGCGACCTTGTTTGATTTTCCTTTCGAGCAACGGGAAAAACTGACCTTTTGGTCGGACATTGCCGGCGCTACGCCCGAGTTGACCGGTGGTGATACACCACCGGAGGAGAGGCTGGCAGCCATGCATGATTGCCTTGCGACTTTCACGGCCCTTTGGCACGAGCGCAAGGCCCAGGGTGGCCAGGCGATGGACTTGATAAGTCTGTTGCAGCGTGACCCAAACACTGCAGATATGGTCGATCGACCAATGGAATACCTGGGCAATATCATTTTGCTTATTATTGGCGGCAATGACACCACCCGCAACTCGGCAAGCGGCGGTGTTGTGGCCTTGAATCAAAACCCGGCCGAGTATGACAAGCTGCGCGCTAACCCGGATTTGATACCCGGTATGGTGCCGGAAATCATCCGTTGGCAGACACCGTTAATGCATATGCGGCGTACAGCCAAATCTGACATTGAGTTCGAAGGTAAGCTAATCAAAAAGGGTGACAAGGTCGTCATGTGGTATCTCTCTGGCAATCGAGATGAGTCTGTCATTGAGAAGGCCGATGAGTTTATCATCGACCGCAAGAACCCACGCCACCATATAGCCTTTGGCTTTGGTGTGCACCGCTGTATGGGTAACCGCCTGGCTGAAATGCAGCTGCGCGTCCTGTGGGAAGAGATCATGGTCCGCTTTGATAGCGTCGAGATGGTGGGCGAGCCGACGCGGGTCAAGTCAAATTTTGTGCGCGGCTACAGCGATTTACCGGTGCGGGTACATCCGCGTAAGGGTTGTAATAGCGACAAGAATTAGGCTGGTGTTGAACAACTCCAGCTCCACGGTACCATCAAGGAAAAGGCCGGCACTATCGAGTGGCACGATTGTGCTATTCGCTTTTTTTGACTATATTGTCCGGCATATCTTCGCAGCCGATGTGCAGTAGTGCCCGCTCCGTAAAAAATTTGAGAGAGGCGGGCAGTGACCTGCTCCCATAAATAAATGCGAGGAACAAACCTAGGAGCAGATAATGCGTACTAACCGTCGTGATAAAAACAGTTCTTATGAGTCAATACGCTCGTCAGAAGCGAAACTGGTCACAAGTTCACCAGCGCCCCGGGCGGGCAAATTTAAGCGGCCCACCTTATTTCACGCCATCGTACTGTGCGCCACGCTGGTCGTCGGTCTTCCGCTTGCAAGGGACGCGGCAGCAGCCCCACGAGCCGCTAAGGACGATGCCCTTGCGCTGGTTCAGCTTAATGGTGAACCGCTGGCCACTTACGAGCGAACCAAACCGCCCAAGGGCAAGAAGATTGATTTCGCCAGCAATAAGGCGCGTTCCTATCGCGCGCAGCTGGTGGAGTTACGCAACGAGTACAGGGCCTGGCTACGCAAGAATGTACCTGGAGCCAAAATCACTGCCGAATTTGATATCTCATTGAATGCCGTTGCAGTCAAACTCAATGGCGCAACACTCGATCAGGTTTCGTCTACGCCGATGGTGCGCATGGCGCAGTACCAGGGCCATTACTATCCGAATCAGGCCGATCCCGCTCCCGATCCCGATCTGGCGTTGATCCTGGCAGAAGAAGCCTGGGATGTAGATGGCGGGCAAGCAACGGCGGGCGAGGGGGTCAAGGTGGCGATCATCGACTCAGGCATCGACCAGTCCCATCCGTGCTTTGATGGCAGTGACTATGATTTGCCTGAGAATTTTTTTGGTGATAAGAACTACACCAACAACAAAGTGATCGCAGCACGCGTATTCAATAACCAGCTGAACCGGAACGGCTATGATGCCGAAGCCGTGGACGACCACGGCACCCATGTGGCGGGCACTGTGGCCTGCAATTACCAGACACCAGCCACGGTGAATGGTGTAGACATTAGTTACGCCATCTCTGGCGTTGCGCCCCGGGCATTGCTGGGGAATTACAACGTCTTTCCCGGTGACGTAGAAAGCGCTCGCTCCGAGGACATTCTGAATGCCCTGGAAGCGGCCTATACCGACGGCTTCGACGTCGCCAATATGAGCCTTGGCGGGGGCAGTAGTGGCGTTCAGGACCTGCTGACCATCGCCGTCGACAACCTTGATCGAGCCAACATGGTGGTGACAATTTCCAACGGCAACGAAGGGCCAGGCCCTTTCACCGTGGGTTCGCCGGGTATGGCTGAACGTGGTCTCACCGCGGGCGCAAGTAGCGTACCGCATTTTGTTGGTGCGCCGGTCACTACTGTGCCTGACGGTGACTATGGCGCCGCTAGCGGCGATTTTGAGACGGTATCGGCGGACTATGTTTACCCGCTGGGCGTAGTTGAGGGAGATACCAACGGGCTGAACGAGGCGTGTGAGGAGCTTGCGCCGGACTCGTTGGACGACAGGATCGCCCTGATCTCACGCGGCTCGTGCAGCTTCTCCACAAAAATTCGCAATGCCGAAGCAGCGGGTGCTATAGCGGTGTTGGTGGTCAATAATGTCGCCGGTGACCCGACAGCGATGGCGGAGGACGGTACGCCGAATCAGCCGATTGTGCCGGCCTATATGGTCAGTTTGAACGATGTTGAATCCCTGATCGCCGCTGATGACGCGGTCACGACCATTGGATCTGACTTGAGCTACGTGCAGTCAAGCAACGCCAATATCATGGCCGGCTTCAGCAGCCAGGGCCCCACCGATGTGCGTTTCCGGGTCAAGCCTGATGTCGTCGCCCCCGGTGTGAATGTGTTGTCCTCAGTGCCAGCGAGCGCCTGCGAGGAGGATCCGGAATTTGTCTTGGCAAAGGGTTGCTTTGCCTTCTTCAGCGGCACGTCCATGTCCGCGCCACACCTGGCCGGTTCGGCCGCCGTGATCCGTGGCCAGCATCCGCAATGGTCCGCCGCCGAGGTGCGCTCGGCTGTGGTGAACACAGCGCAGCGCGGGGTATTGCTGGACTACCAGGACGCAGCACCGGTGGATGACGTAAACGTTGTGGGCGCCGGCCTGGAAAACCTCCTGGCGGCCGTCAATGCCGCGGTGGCGCTCGACCCGGTGAGCCTGGCATTTGGTGGCGTGCCCTCGGGTAGTGGCCAGACCCGCACCATGGACCTCACTGTGACCAACCTGGGTGACGGAGTTTCAACGTACTACCTGTCTATCTCCGGTCAAACCGACAATAAAGTAAGCTACAGCGTCAGCCAGGAATCGGTGGCACTGGAGGATGGCGCCTCGGCTGTAGTACAAGTGACTATGACAGCCACGCGCGGTGCGAGCGGAATGCAGCAGGCTTTCCTCGAAGTAAAAGACAGCCCTGACAGCGACGACTCAATCGCCCATGCCGCGTTATTTACCCTGATGAAGTAGCGTGAGGTGGGGGCGGCTGCCAGAGCGGTATTCTCCCTGCACTAGCCCGGGCACATTAGGTTGGAAAGGAAAGAAACGGCTCCAGCAGGAGCCGTATGAATTGGTTTTTTATATTGATGCCAGCTGTAGTGCTTAACTAATACCGAGCTGGCGAGCGCTAAGTTCAAGGGGATGAGCGTGCTTCGAAACCTAACTTCGAGCTGGGACTGCGTCGATCTTCACGCACGAACCGGACGCTACGAATCTGTTTTGCGGCGGCGCGACTCGATTGTACTGAGCGCTAAAATTTAACCAGGGCCTTATCCTGTCCGCGCTTTGCGCCAAAGTAGCGCGCTCATCGTCTGCTCACGCATACCCGGTGTGTCGAGCAACAATCTACACTGGGTAGCGACCTTCGCTGTCTAGCAGGAGCCATTCATCCACGACCATAGATGGCATGGTGGATAGCATGGGCAAAGCGATTTGGCCTTTCTCCGTAGCTAGGAGTAGTTGGCTTTTGTGTTGTTGCGGAATTCTTCCTGGGCGACACTGTTCAAGCTCCTCCGACGATAACTGCTGCAGCAAGTGCGGTCCCCAGCCCAGTGCCCCAACTCCAGAAATAACAGCTATTTTCAAGCGCAGTGGTAGTATCGAGGACGCACCTATAATGCGGCTTGCTTAACAGTAAGCTGCACACGGGAAATAGACGACGATGACAAAGATAGTAGCTAGTTGATGTCGACTAGCTGGAGACTGGGACTTGGTTTATCACTGCTTACTGCCGTTATGTGGGGTGGTCTCCCCATTGCCTTGAAAGTGTTACTGAGTGAAATGGACAGTATTACCATCACCTGGTATCGCTTTTCAATATCCGCTGCGATTGCTGTTGTTTGGTATGGTCGCCGCGGCCCGGATGCCATCAGGCGCTTATTCGGTCGACCGTTGTGGCCGTTTACTGTGCTGGCAGTCGCTGGCCTGTTAGCAAATTATATCTTCTACCTGATGGGTTTGGACCGCACCACCGCCGAGGCGGCACAGATTATGATTCAGCTGGCGCCTCTGATGTTACTGGTTGGCAGTGTACTGTTGTTCAAGGAGCCTTTTTCAGCGCTGCAGTGGTTGGGTGTGATAGCGGTCACTGCAGGCCTGCTGCTATTCTTCCACCACCGCCTGCGAGCTCTGGCGAGTCTGGAGCTGAGCTATCTGCTCGGACTGCTCATGATCTTTCTCGCCGCCGCCACGTGGGCAATATATGCACTGGCACAGAAGCAACTTCTCAAACAAGTCAGCGCCAATGACCTGTTACTCTTGATCTACCTTTCTGGCACGCTCTGCTTTTTGCCCGCCTCCTCTCCCGGACAAATACTGCAACTGGATGGTGTGGCGCTGACGATGTTGGCCTTTGTTTCAGTCAACACCATCATTGCCTACGGCAGTTTTGGTATGGCAATGACGCACTGGGAAGCCAGCAGGGTCAGTTCTGTTATCACCACTGCTCCGCTGCTGACCTTGTTTTTCGTGTATTTAAGCAATGCGCTTTATCCCGGTTTTATCAAGACTGAAACACTGGATTGGATGAATTGGCTGGGCGCATTATTGGTAGTTGGCGGCTCTGCCATGGCGGCTCTTGGAGGCAGGCTTAGATGGAGTTTTGTCGCTACCCGACGTAGCTAGTCGAGCTGTGTGATCGCAGTAAAGTGCCTGGTCAGGTTGTCAGGGCAGGGCAGGGTGTCTTAGTTGATAAGGCCGCTCTGGGCGATACCGTCGAAGATGAATTGAATGGCAAGCGCCGACAGCAGCACGCCCATTATGCGGGTGATAACGTGCATACCAATGATGCCCAGCAACTGCTGGATGCGGCCTGCCAAAAGCATCCCGGCAAAAGTAAACAGGAGTATCGTCAGCAGCGACCCCAAAACAACCAGTTGGTGAGTCAGGTCGCCCTCAGCGTCAGCCATCAACAGGATCGCGGCGCCCATTGCACCCGGGCCGGCAATCAGTGGGGTGGCGATGGGGAAAACAGAGATATCCTGCTTTGACAGAGCCTCCAGTTCTTCCTCATCGGTAGTTGAGGTGCCTCCAGTTGTGCGTGCAAACACCATTTCAATTGCAATGAGTAGCAATAATATTCCACCGGCCGTTCTCAGCGCGGCCAGAGAGATGCCCAGGCCGCCCAGTACTGCCTCTCCGACCAGGGCGAACAAGAGTAGAATGCAGGTGGCGATCAATGTGCCGCGCACAGCCATAGAGCGTCGGTGCTGGCGCGTCGAATTCGCCGTCAGCGCAGCAAAAATCGCTGCCACATCCAATGGGCCAATCGTGGCAAAGAAAGTTGCCATGGACATGGCTGCTATTTCGATCAATTTGGATTGCGTCTTGTCATTGCTTATTCATCTGAGCCGAGTATAGATATGTCTTTCCTTATACGCGGGAGTCTAACCTGATTTTGCGCACTGGAGATATCAAAGATCTACTTGCGGCAAGGGCGCTATCCCGGGCGACGAGGCCGCCCGGTTTTTTGCGCCAAAGCCTTCGCGCCGGTTTCGATTGCTCGTGGTATTATCGCCCTCGCTGTGCAGTCCTGCGAGCACTGCCGGGCTTGCCGGTGCTGGCGCGCGAGCCGTTCCTGCTGTTGCCACGACTGCCTGAGTTGTTGCGGCCGCCACCATTACGTATGGGCTCAGCCTTGATGCTGGGGTCAATATCATAGCCAGGTAGATTGACCTTCTCAATGTCGGTGCCAAGCAATCTTTCAATATCGCGTAGTAGCTTTAGCTCATCAACGCACACCAGCGATACAGCGTTACCTTCCCGACCTGCGCGTGCGGTTCGTCCGATGCGGTGCACATAGTCCTGGGGAACATTTGGAAGTTCAAAATTGACCACGTGGGGCAGTTTGTCGATGTCGATTCCGCGAGCCGCTATATCGGTTGCCACCAGAACTCGAACGGCACCTGCCTTAAAGTTAGACAGCGCACTGGTTCTGGCGCCCTGCGATTTGTTGCCATGGATCGCAGCGGAAGTAATGCCATCTTTGCCAAGTTGCTCTGCCAGTTTATTGGCAGCGTGTTTCGTTCGTGTAAAAACCAGGACCTGCTGCCAGTTTTCTTCGCCTATTTTGTGTGATAACAGTTCCCGTTTGCGTCTTTTATCGACGGGATAAACGATCTGGCTTACAAGTTCAGTAGCGGTATTTTGTGGCGTGACCTGTATCTCCGAAGGCTGCTTCAAAAATTCCGATGCCAACGTTTTAATTTCCTGCGAAAAGGTTGCTGAGAATAGCAAGGTCTGGCGCTGCGCGGGAATGACATTCAATATCCGGCGAATGTCGCGGATGAATCCCATGTCCAGCATTCGGTCCGCTTCGTCCAGAATGAGTATCTCTACCTTGGATAGATCAATACTTCGCTGCTGTAAGTGATCAAGCAGGCGACCGGGTGTGGCTACGACTATATCGACACCCTTGATGAGCTTTTGTTTTTGAGGATTGATGCTGACACCGCCAAAAATGACGGCTGAGCGAAACGGCAGGTATTGCCCATAGTCCCGGACGCTTTCATGTACCTGGGCTGCGAGTTCGCGGGTTGGCGTTAGCACCAGAACTCTGGGGTGGCGTTTCTGGCCTTCACTGTAGTTGTTTTGTAGCCGCTGCAGCACCGGCAGGGTGAAACCTGCGGTTTTACCCGTGCCTGTCTGGGCGCCGGCTAAAACATCTTTACCTTGCAGTACAAGGGGTATGGCTTGCTGCTGGATAGGAGTGGCTTCATTGTAGCCTTTACTTTCTACCGCACGCAGCAGTTCGGCCGATAGGCCGAGATCTTTAAATAACATTTGTTTGTTGCTCCTGATTCTCTCTTTAGAGAGGGCCTGACCAGAGTGCGGAATAAAAAAGTGTACTCGCGAATGGTTCGGTCCAGGCTTGGAATTGGTAATGGTATCTACCGTCACAGACTGTGAGGTTGATGTTAGGCGCAGACCGAAGTACGCCAAAACGGCGTGCACTATAACAGAGCCTGTTGAAAAAGATAGCGTAGAGCGTCCGGCCATAAAACTTTGCCGGCAGTCGGTCTGGGGTCGTGTAGGCAAGAAATGCGGACATTTCAGCTTACGATTAGACGGGAAGTCGCGTAGTATGCAGCGCGTTTAACCTCACGCCGCCAATAATCTCACGCGTTAGACGCTGGGATGCTCCCTGTAGGCTTCTTGCAGATACCGCTTTAATTTTCAATAATCGGAGGCATAGTCATGTCTGACAAATTATTTTTCAAGGGTCGCCAGAACGCTCGACTTGATCATACTAATGCTGATTATTCGGTAAAAGCGGGCCTTAAGAGTGGTAGCAAAAAATACCCGCTACAACTCACCGTCTGTTCCCAGCAGCGCAAGGCTGAGGTTTCTATACAGGTAGCCGAGCACGAACTTTTTGCGGACATTCATGTCAGCCAGGACGATGACGCCCAGGAAAACATTGCTGAGTTAATCGCATTGGTCAACCGAACTGCCACAGTGACGGTCACCAAGACCCCAGGCAGGAATGAACCGTGTAGTTGTGGCAGTGGGAAAAAATACAAAAAGTGTTGCGGCTAATCCTTTGCCCTTTATACCAGTTCAAGGCTTTTACATTTTTAATACAACCCGGTATCTGGCTTTGCCAGATTCCAGATGCGCAAACGCTGCGTTGATATCCTTGAAATCAAACTCTTCGGTTATCGCCTCAATGTTGTGACGTGCCGCAAAACTTAACATCTCCCTGGTGATCAAAGGGGTGCCTAGTGCGCTGCCTGATAGGGATTTTTCACCGAAGATCAAGGAACCCGGACGTACCTGCAGTGGCTCCTGCACGGCGCCCACGGTATGGAGTTTGCCCATTGGCGCGAGGGCATCAACAAAGGCCTGCCAGTTCAGTGTCACGTCTACGGTATTGAGAATAAGGTCGAATTTACCGGCAAGCCCTGCCATTTCCTCATCACTGCGCGAATTGACAACGAAATCAGCGCCCAGTCGCTTGGCTTCTTCTGCCTTATCTGGTGATGACGAAAAGGCCGTGACTTCACAACCCCACTTGCTGAAAAATTGCAGGGCCAGGTGACCGAGGCCGCCAATCCCAATTACGGCTACTTTTGCTGACGGCTTGATACCCAGTTGCACGAGTGGGTAATACACGGTGATCCCGGCGCACAGCAGCGGGCCTACTTTACTCACATTCAGTGATTCAGGTATGGGCGTAGCCCAGACCCAGTGACAGCGCACCGTATCGGCAAAACCGCCATGGCGGCCGGCGATGGTAATAGCCACGTTATCACAAAGATTGTGCTGCCCGGACAGGCAAGGATTGCAGTGCAAGCAGCTATCTGAGAACCACCCCAGTCCGACCTTGTCGCCGACTTTCACGTTGTGCACTACCTCGCCGACGTTTACCACCGTACCGACAATTTCGTGACCTGCAACCAGTGGGAATTTTGCGCGCCCCCAGGCGTTCTGCCACATACTCAGATCGGAATGGCAGATGCCACAGTACTCGACCTTTATATCAACGTCTTCAGGCCCAATTTTGGGCAACTCGTAAGTGTAGGGCTCGAAAGGTGAAAGCGCCGCGGGTGCGGCAAATGCTGTAACTGTGGTTGCCATGAGACGATATTCCTGATTTCGATGAACTTATGTATGAGTATAGTCACTACAAAAGCGCTGGTACAAAAATATCTACCTGGACAATCCAGCTGAGCAATCGCGGCAGCCAAAAAAAAGCGCACGTGCAGTTGCGCGTACGAACAATATTGACACTAATGATGCCAACATATGATAATGGTGCAAAGCGGCTTTACGATAGAGACCACTTTTATTAACGCATGCGGCAGGCATTGTAGCCTTCTCCGTTTTCTCACACTGGGTATCGAACAATGAAAAAAGTAATTCTTGGTGCCGCCATCACGCTGCTGTTGTTGGTGTTGGCTGTATTTTGGATGTTGTATTTTTCAAGCCGACCTCCATTGACCATTAACCCGGCCACGTTAGCGGGTGATGGGAGTGTGATCAATTATTGTGATCTTCCGGAGCTGGATGGCAGCGGTAAAATGGCGGCAGATATTCCTAAGGGTAATACCCCCGGATGTGCTTACAGTCATTTCCCGCTCCCCATATTGGCTGAGTGTACTGAGCCGCTAGTCGCAGCTGCTGCGGATATTCGCGGTCTGTGGGTCGGAGTAGAGGGCGGCCATGTGGGCCATGTGGAACGTGTTGAACAATGCGGGCGACGCACGGTGATAACCGCTGCGGGTATTATTCATGACGCCGGCCCCAATAGTACCCTGGGCGAAAATAGCAATGATACGGAGGGGAGCGTATCGTTCACTATTGGCGATAAGGAGTACTGCCCGAGGACGTCAGCCAGTATGATCTGGAACAACGGCGTGCTGGATTTTCATGTGTTTGGATGGGGGCCTGTGGTAGTAAGGCGCTATATTGACGGCGAACAACTAATCTGGGAATACGCCGATGGCAGTGTGACACGTATGAATCGAATCTGTAGCTTGCCCGAGGAAAACAAGATCCCCAAGCCGAGAGGGCGGCGGATCGCATTTTTTGCAAAATAGCGCCCCGTGCCAACAACTGGGCTAGCTTTTTGCGCTAACGGTTACGCCGCGTATTTGCTTGCGGACTAATCCAGCCGGAACACGGACACCTCCCGGTAAACAAAATAGACGTGCGTAAAACGTAGGTTGATGACGGCTAAACCCCTATAATGCGGCCCATAATTTTTGTTCCTCCTGGTATCTTTTTATGTCAAAAAACTTCACCTCTGCGTCGATCGTTGCTGTAGTCCTGCTACTGTGGCTCGGGTCGGGTCTGTTTTTGGGGGATTCAGCGCCGCAGGAGCACCCCGCGCTGGCAATACAGGTAGGGTCGGGTAATGGCGCTGGGAGCCGTGTCCTTAGCCGCGTGCGTGCTGAGGTGATCGATGCGGAGCCACGTACACGCTTTCTTGTGCTGCGAGGCAGGACGGAGAGCAAACGTATGGTGCAAGTGCAAGCAGAAATTACCGGAAAAGTGGTGTCTCGTCCGGTAGAGCGCGGGATGCGCGTCGAAGAAGGCGACCTGCTGTGCGAGTTGGCTGTTGACGATCGCGCAGCCGCCGTTGCGGAGGCGCAGGCAGCCCTTGAAGATACCAGAATTCAATATGAAGGCGTTCTGAAGCTCAAGGAACAGGGGTTGCAGTCCCAAACTGCGATAGCGAGCTCTGCTGCCCGGCTGGAGGCCGCTCGCGCCCAGTTGCGGCGGCAGGTTCTCAATCTCGAGCGCACGCAGATTACGGCACCCTTCGGCGGGATGGTGGAGGACATGCAAATGAATACGGGTGACTACGCTGTCCCGGGTGCTTCTTGCGCCACGCTCATTGACCTGGACCCAATGCTGGTGAGGGCCGATGTGACCGAGTCTGAAGTCGAAAGCCTGGTGCCCGGTGATCGTGTTATCGGACGCACCAGTGTAGGTCGTGAGATAGAGGGTATGGTCAGTTTTGTCGGCAAGCAAAGTGATCCGATCACCCGTACCTACCCGGTCGAAATGACGGTCGAGAATGCGGATTACAGTATTCGCTCCGGTCTTACCGTCAGCGTGCGTATCGGTCTGGGTGAAGTACAGGCACACCAGATATCGCCCGCACTCTTTGCCCTGAACGATCAGGGCGAAGTAGGGGTGCGTATCCTGGACAAGTCGAACCGGGTGGTGTTTCATCCGCTAGGTATTATCGAAGATGGCACCGACGGCGTCTGGGTTACCGGGCTGCCCGATAGTACCCATCTGATAACCGTTGGCCAGGAGTTTGTGGCAGCCGGTGAACTCGTTGAGCCGGTATATTTCGATGGTCCAGAAGCGCAAGTAGCCCGGCCATGACATCCTTTATTGATTCGGCGATCGGCCGAACCCGCACGACTATGTCCTTGCTGGCGGTGATCGTGGTGGCCGGACTTGTGGCGCGCTCCGAGCTACCTATAGCGAATGACCCACATATCGAGTTGCCCTATTTCTACATAGGCGTGGTCCATGAAGGTATCTCACCTGAGGACGCCGAGCGCTTGCTGGTGCAGCCTATGGAAATTGAGCTGCGTAAATTGGAGGGGGTAGAAGAACTCAAATCCACCGCGTCAGAGGGCATGGCTTCCTTCTTTGTCGAGTTCGACGTATCACAGGATCTGAACCAGGCACTGATTGACGTGCGCGAAGCAGTCAACCGGGCCAAGGCGGAGATGCCAGGCACGGCAGAAGAACCATTCGTGCAGGAAATCTCGGTTGACGACTTTCCGATCATTCAGTTGAACCTGATTGGAAGTAATACCAATGAGCGCAGTGTGTACCAGGCCGCGCTCAAGCTTCAGGACGATCTGGAGTCTATCCCATCTGTGTTGTCAGCTGATTTACTGGGACATAGAGAGGAGTTGCTCGAGGTCATCATCGACCCCGATGCACTCAACGCTTATCGGATTTCCAGTGAGGAACTGGTGGCCACACTGCAGCGTAACAATCGCCTGATCCCGGCCGGTAGTCTTGATACCGGGAAGGGACGTTTCTCGGTAAAGGTGCCGGCAGTCGTGGAGGAGGCCGCAGATATACTTGATTTGCCGATCCGCAGTTCAGGCGACAAGATAGTGACCTTGCAGGATGTGGCTACCGTGCGCAGAACCTTCAAGGACCGAACCAGCTACGCGCGTTATAACGGTCGTGACGCAATTTCCATCGGCGTGACCAAGCGTGCAGATGCAAATATTATTGACAGCGTCGAGGCGGTCCTGGCAGTCGTGGAAGCGACGCGGCCACTCATTCCCTCTGGGATCGAGTTGATCCTGTCACAAAACCAGGCTGATTTTGCTGCACTCCAGGTATCAGAACTGGAGGGCAACATCCTCACAGCACTGGCGCTGGTGATGGTACTGGTGGTCGCTGCCATGGGCTTCAGAAGTGGTGTGGTGGTAGGGTTGGGAATACCCGTATCCTTGCTCTTTTCGGTCATCATTATCTATCTGCTGGGTTACACCTTCAATTTCATGGTGATGTTCGGCATGCTGCTGGGACTTGGGATGTTGATCGATGGGGGAATCGTTGTCACCGAATACGCGGACCGGATGATGGGCGACGGTATGGACCACAAATCAGCGTACTCCGAGGCGGTGAAGCGCATGTTCTGGCCTGTTTTGGCATCGACCGCTACAACGCTTGCGGCTTTCCTGCCCCTTTTATTCTGGCCTGGCGTATCCGGCCAGTTTATGGCCTATCTCCCGGTGACCGTGTTCACTGTGTTGACTGGGTCGCTGTTTTACGCGTTGTTATTTGGCCCAGTACTGGGCACGCTGTTTGGCCAGCCCTCTAGCCATAATCGTAAGACGGCGCAGACCATGCATTTGTTGGAAACGGGTGACCCTACCCTGTTGCAAACGCCTACCGGGAGATATGCCAGTTTCCTGACACGTGTCTGTTATCGGCCGTTTATTAGTCTGGGGATTATCGTCAGCCTTTTGTTGGCTATTTTTGCGGCCTATGGTAAGTACGGTGTTGGTACCATATTTTTCTCTGATGCAGACCCTCAGTTTATTCGAGTGTCAGTGCTTGGCCGGGGTAACTTTTCCGCGAGCGAAATTAACGATCTGGTGCTGGATGTTGAACGTGAAATTTTACAGGTGCCAGGCATACGGTTCGTGAATAGCCAGACCTTACTACCTGGTGGCGGTAGTGCCAGTCGCGGCTCCGGTAGTAGTTCCGATCGCATCGGCTCTATTTTCATTGAGCTCTATCCCGAGTCTGAGCGTCAAATGAAAGGCAACGCCATTATCCGGGATATTCGTAAGCGCACTGACCATCTGGCCGGAATACATATGGAGGTGCTTCCTCTGGAGACGGGGCCGCCGGTCGGTAAGCCAATACAGATCGAGTTGGCCTCGCGTGAGCGGGCGTTACTGGAACCCGCCATGGCGCGAGTTCGCGCTTACCTGGACACTCTCCCGGAACTCCTGGATATCGATGATTCGGCGACGTTACCCTCAATAGAGTGGCGTATCGAAATTGACCGGGCGCAGGCTGCAATTTACGGCGCAGATGTCTCTTCTGCAGGTCTTGCCGTACAGCTGGTGACAAATGGCGTAAAAGTGGCTGAATATCGCCCCGATGGGGCTGATGATGCGGTGGATATAAGAGTGCGTTATCCCAGGAAGGATCGCGGTATCAGGGCAATGGATGAACTGCGCATTAGTACCAGTCAGGGTATGGTGCCCTTAAGTAACTTTGTGAAAATGGAGCCGGCTCCTGGTGTGGATACCTTCAGTCGCGTTGATGGTACTCCTGTCGAATTGATTCGCGCCGATGTGGTTGATGGCGTGTTGGCGGATGCCATGGTTGGTAAAATTGACAGCTGGCTGCAGCAACAGGAATTCGATACGGATCTTAATATACGTTTTCGTGGCGCCAACGAGGAGCAGTCTGATTCCCTGGCCTTTGTAGGGTTTGCTTTTCTATTGGCACTGGCACTGATGTTTATACTATTGGTCACTCAATTTAACAGCTTTTATCAGAGTGCCCTGATACTGCTAGCCGTGATTATGTCCACCGCGGGCGTGCTATTGGGGTTGCTGATACTGGGTAACCCCTTCAGCGCGTTGCTCACCGGCGTAGGCGTGGTCGCACTCGCCGGTATCGTGGTTAATAACAACATCATACTGATAGACACGTTCAACCAGTTACGTCGTTTACATCCTGAACTGGAGACTCGTGCAGTGATTGTCAGAGCGACGGCCCAGCGCTTGCGTCCCGTGCTGCTGACAACGATCACCACAGTATTGGGGCTACTGCCTCTGGCATGCGGACTCTCGGTTGACCTGATCTCTCGTAATATTTCCGTTAACGGTGAAATGGCACTATTCTGGGCGCCCTTGTCCCAGGCTATTGTATTTGGACTGTCCTTTGCCACACTGCTGACATTGATTGCGACACCTGCCATGTTGGCGCTTCCCGTTACCGTCAGGGAAATACTGGCAAAATCCCGTCAGCAAACAGCGTTCAAGACCTAAGTCAGCTGGAGTTATAATGAGCGATATTTCCGCCTTTCATGCCCATCTTTACTACGATGCAGACAGTCTGGATAAAGCCACCCGAATAGCCGACAAGGCAGGTGAACTTTTCGATCTCGTTGTTGGCCGCAAACACGAAAAAGCAGTAGGGCCACATCCTATGTGGAGCTGTCAATTAGCCTTCAAGAAAATTGAATTTGGCAACGTTATTCCGTGGCTTAGTGAAAATAGAGAGGGCTTAACGGTTTTTATACATGGTTGTTCTGGAGACGACGTAAAGGATCATACCGATTACGCTATCTGGATGGGGACCATAGAGCCACTAAAACTGGATATTTTTCGTTAATCCTCTAAAAGCCTGCGCTTGTTATGAAGCGAATAATAAGCGGGGAAACTATCGCTTGGCTATTGCGCAAAATCTTCTCTGGGTTAGAATCAGGTGATGTCCTTGCACTGGTTAACTAAAGTAGTCCTGATTGTTGCGCTGGTGTCTTCCCAGGCGCTCTATGCAGGCCACAGCTGGCAGCATGACACCACCAGTGCGGGTGATTGCCAGGTGTGCATGCAGGCTTCCAGCGGCTGCAATGGTGTGCCAGGCGCTGGGCTGGTGCCGGCAGTCAGCGTTACCTCGTTGCCTGGCAGCTTCCATCCGTCGCCGCCCCATAGATCTTCCGTTTTTCCTTATTCTCACCTGAGTCGCGCCCCTCCCTTTCACTCGCTATAACCAAAAGATCGCTAGTGCGCTAAAGCGCTCCAGCCCGAGTTTTGTTATCGAGTAAAGGTCAATCCTAATGAAGCACAATTATTTTTTGTTGTTGGCAGTACTGCCTTTTTATTTTTTGCTGTCGATCGCCCCGGTGGTGCATGCCGACGAGAACATAGCCGCAATGCGAGCGGAACTGGACGCGCTGAAGTCCCAGTACGAAATGCGCATCCAGGCACTGGAACAGAGACTCAGTGCCGCCGAGCAGCAGTTGCAGCACAACCAGGTCCTGCCAGGCCAGGAACCCGGCGCCATCGTTGACGCTCCGGTCACTCCCGGGAATAGCTACGCTGCGGCGAGCAACCAATTCAATCCGGCGATGGGTGTCATCCTCAACGGCGCCTTGCGAGCTTACGAACACGATCCGCAGGATCATTATATCCCCGGCTTCCCGCAGGCGGGAGAAGCGGGACTGGGCGATGAAGGCCTCAGCATAGGAGAATCAGAGTTTGTGTTTACCGCGAATGTCGATGACTGGTTCTATGCCCGTGTCACAGCCGCACTGGAACAGGAAGATGGCGAGTTCGACACCGGACTGGAAGAAGCCTTTATTGATACGCTGAGCCTGCCTGCCCATACCAGTCTGCGTTTTGGTCGTTTCTATTCCTCGGTGGGTTATCTCAACAACAAGCACGCACATACCTGGGACTTCACCGACCAGGCACTGCCTTACAGCGCCTTCCTGGGCATCCAGTACGGGGACGACGGTATCCAGTTGCGCTGGCTCGCGCCTACCGAGATGTACCTGGAGTTGGGTGCAGAAGTATTTCGTGGGAGCAATTATCCCGCCGCCGGCGATGCCGACAACGGGTTTGGCACACAAACCCTTTTTGCCCGTTTCGGTGGGGATGTTGGCTTAAGTAACAGCTGGACTGCCGGCTTCTCCTGGCTGGGGGCCTCCGCCGACGACCGCGGTTACGGAGATGAAGATGCGCCCCTGCAGTTCAACGGTGACAGTGACCTCTACATCGCCGACCTTGTCTGGAAATGGGCTCCAAACGGTAATATTCGCGAGCGTAATTTTGTCTTACAGGCGGAGTACCTGTGGCGCAAGGAGGACGGCTCCTACGATATCGCTGATATGGAAAATACCGGTAGGGTCACCAATGACGCCACAGGCTGGTACGCCCAGGGCATCTATCAGTGGCGGCCGCGTTGGCGTGCAGGGTTGCGGTTGGACGGCCTGAGCCTGGATGACCCTGGAGCGCAGTTTGCAGATACGCCACTGGCAACATTCGGTAGTGACCCCAGACGATATTCCTTTATGATCGATTACTCCAACAGCGAGTTTTCACGAATCCGCCTGCAGTTCAACCGCGATGAGAGCGGACCGAAAAATGACAACCAGGTCTTTCTCCAATACATCATGAGCATTGGTGCTCATGGTGGCCACGAATTTTGAGGCGCAGTTATGTATTACAGACAGTTGTTTCTGATCAGCCTGTTCACCGGCCTGATCGCCGCTTCGAATGCTCAGGCAAGCGTTACGGTATTCGCCTGCGAACCCGAATGGGCCGCGCTGTCCCGGGAGATTGGCGGCGACAAGATTAGCGCGAGCTCTGCTACCAACGCCCTGCAGGACCCGCATTACATTCAGGCCAGGCCCAGCCTGATTGCCGGCATACGCAAAGCCGACTTACTCGTCTGCTCCGGATCAGATCTGGAGGCCGGATGGTTGCCCCTGCTTTTACGTAAGGGTAACAACCCGAAGGTGCAGCCGGGACAGCAGGGCTATTTGATGGCGAGTCAGTTCGTCAAGCGCTTGGAAATACCCACCGTGCTGGATAGGGCCCAGGGCGACCTCCATGCACAGGGTAATCCCCATATCCAGACAGATCCTCGCAACCTGGCTGTGCTGGCCCGTGAAATTGCCCGGAGACTGCAGCAGATAGATGCCGGCAATGCGCAGGAGTATCAGCGAAACCTTGCCGCATTCGAGGGCAGGTGGGGCCGCGCTGTCGACGAATGGCAACGTAAAGCCGCACCCTTGCGCGGCAAAAATGTCGTTCTGCACCACCGCAGTTGGGTTTACTTGACTAATTGGCTGGGCCTGGTGGAAGTGGCTAGCCTGGAGACCAAACCGGGGGTGCCGCCAAGCGCCGCGCACCTGAATGAGCTGTTGGGCCTGTTAAAATCTACCCCGGCAATTGCAATTCTTCGTACGCCCTACCAGGACCCAAAACCCTCCGAATGGCTGACCGGGCAGACCGGTATCCCCAACGTGGCACTGCCTTTTACGGTGGGCGGTCTCCCTGGGGCAAACGATTTATACAGCGTGTTCGATGCCACCGTTAAGCTTTTGCTGGCAACGCTGGAAACTGATGGTGAGTAGTACCTTGGAGTTGAGTATTACGGGGCCGGCACTGCTGGCCGGTATGCTGGTGCTGTCCACCCATGTGCCCCTGGGTAAGCGGGTGCTCGAGCGCGGTATTATTTTTATCGATCTGGCGATCGCACAGGTCGCCGGGCTAGGCGTAATTTTGGCTGGCAGTCTGGGTCTGGAAACACACGACTGGGAAGTGCAACTGGTGGCGGTGTCTGCTGCCATGTTAGCCGCGTTGGGGCTAAACGTGACGGAGAAATTTTGGCCCGATATTCAGGAGGCGCTGATTGGCGTGCTCTTTATTCTCGCAGCCACTGCCAGTATTTTGTTGCTGGCAGATAACCCTCACGGGGGTGAGCATCTGAAAGATTTACTGGTCGGGCAAATCCTCTGGGTTGACTATTCCCAGCTTATTCCCGTCGCCGCTATTTATGTGGCGTTGCTCGGTTTCTGGTTCGGCTTGGGTCCCCGTCTGCCAATCATTGGCTTTTATCTGATCTTCGCCATAGCTATTACCGCCTCAGTGCAACTGGTCGGTGTATATCTGGTATTTAGTAGCCTGATCATTCCCGCACTGGCCACCCGCAAATTATCACCGGGGCTTCAATTGCCTATTGCCTGGGGGATCGGCCTGGCTGGCTATATTGCCGGTATCAGCCTGTCGATGGCATTCGACTACCCAACGGGAGCGCTCATCGTCTGGTCAATGGCGATTATCGCCGTCGCCGCTGCGTGGGTGGTCTCTGGCCTTGGCAGACTCAACCGTGCGGGTACAAAGGTGTGAAAAGGTGTGCCGATAAATTCTTCGCGGTATTTTACACGGTTTAATTCATGCGCAATGACGGTAGCTACCGCAGCTGTAGCTAACATCAGGTTAATGGGCTATGTTTAGGCAGGCGGCGAGATGCTGCGGTTTTTTGATCTAATTCAAGGGGTAAGTGCTTATGTTTTCAACGGTTAGAATTGGCGTAGTTTTCACGCTCTGTTTTTTCGCTATTCAGTCCTGGGCCGGTGGTGCAACTATAGATGCAGGGACTTTCAATTGCATCAGGGACATGACCCCGGTGCGTGGGTTTTACGTAACTAATCTGCAGGGCAATCTCGAGGAAACACTGGCTGTGTCCAAAGCCGGTACCGGCAAGTACCCCGAGGGCTCGGTAATCCAGCTGGTACCCACAGAAGTGATGGTAAAGCACGAGGAGGGCTTCAGTCCCGCGACACAGGATTGGGAGTTCATTGAGCTTGAGGTGTCTCCCGAGGGCAGCAAAATTAGCGCGCGGGGTTTTGTGGATGTTGTCAATCGATTCGGCGGCAATTGCTTCGCCTGTCATGTTAAAGCTAACCCGGATCGGGACATGGTCTGCGAACAGGGAAATGGCTGCGACCCCATTGCGCTAACGCCAATGATGATCAAGGCAATACAAAATACAGACCCACGCTGCGAGCCGGTCTCGCTACCCCCTGAGCAACTTGAAGCGCTGCAACAGCTGCAAGCGGCGATGGCAAAACCGCAAGAATAATAAGCACTTTTTGGCAGTCCCGGTCGGCTCCTTAGGGCCGGGATTGTGGGATTATCCGGATCGCTCTATGGTCATCGTGGTCATGAATAATCCACGGTTCCGACCAGGTATCAGCGGGGGTGGCTTACCTATGGCGCCAGATGCAGAGGAAGATGGGCAGTCATAAAAATGAAAGATTGTAATCAATGTGGGAAGTGCTGCATCAAATACGGGGATGGTGGACTCTCTGCCACGTTGGATGAGATTGGACTGTGGGAGATATTTCACCCTCATATCTATAAATATGTACGCAATGGAAGTATCTGGCACAGCCCCGAGACAGGCGAGCAGTTAACCTACTGCCCATTTCTGGAAAAGACGCCCAGTAAAGGTGGTTCGCCTCGCCAGGAAAAATATACCTGTAGTATTTACCTCGACCGACCGGAAGACTGTCGACATTACCCAACGAGTATTTCCGAAATGATAAGGGATGAATGCGAAATGATTGAAGTGATCGATTTGGAAAACCCCAGCCGGGCGCAAATTGAATTGGATATACTCATGAGAGACAGTCGCCCGGCGAGTTGAGACATAAAGGGAGTGTACATTTATGACAGTTCGGTTTGACTACGAATACGATATTGACACGGTTTTCGAATTACTTACCGAGCCCCAGTTTCTGGTGGATCGCAGTCTTGCAATCGGTGAACTGAGCGCTGAATGTGAGTGTGAGGAAGAGGATGAATTGACGATGCTGAAGTTGGTGCGGGAGGTTGAAAGAGATCTGCCCAGCATCCTGGCGAAAATATTCGACCCGGTTCAAGTGCTGGATATGACCGAGACCTGGCAGGCGGACGGGGATGGTTGGGCTGGTCATTGGATTATCGACGTGCGGGGTCAGCCTGTGACGATCAGGGGAGATTTTGACCTGACTCCCACTGCTGGCGGCTGTTGCTATAGTGTTACCCACTCGGTCAGGGCCAAGGTGCTACTGGTAGGCAAACAGGTGGAGAAATATATCCTCAGTCAAACTGTGGACGGTGCAACACAGGAGTTGCAGTACACGGCGGACTATCTTGGCCAGAACTGAGGAGCAGCGGTCTTGTGGCTATGCCATGAGACTACACGCACTGGTAAATGGCCGTACATAGAGCCAGCGTACGTGGAGAGCGTATACGCCAGTCACTGCGATTGAGCGTGTAGCCTATGGCGAGTTGTTCCTTGGGATCACACCAGCCCAACGGCCCGCCAATACCAGAGTGACCAAATGATTCTGGATTGGGCGAAAATATACCCGATTCCTCCTTCAAAAAGCCTTGTGACCATCCCAGTGCTTTACCCAGCACCAGATCCTGCTCGCTCCATGATTGACGACCCATGACTTGCTCCAGCGTTGCAGGGCTTACCCAGGTTTGCCCTTGCCAGTCGCCGCAGACTGACCAGGGCAGGTATGTGCGCGCCAAGCCACGAGCAGACGCGGTGGCGGACGCCCAGGGAAGGCAACAGCGCCGTGCCGGTTCGGTGTTGTAGTCTGTCAGGCCGCCGGGCGAGGAGGGGTTGCTTAGTGCTCGTTTGGCGAGGCCTCCGCGCAATATCGATCGAGCGACAGTGGCTTCGGTACTGCCGCCTCGCAGGGCCGCCCAGACCATTTGCCTGAGACGGGTGCTGTTTTTTATCGGTACGAGCTTGGCCACGCGATGGTCTTGCGCCACGGGTGTCCCCAGGAAGACGTCCGCCTGCAGGGGGTTGAGCCATTCACGATGTAAATAGGTTCCCACAGACTCATCGCAGGCCATTTCAAAAAAGTGGTCGGCGTACATGCCAAAACTCAAGGCGTGGTAAGCCTGAAGTGCTGGTGTGGCGGGGGACTGTTGCTCCAGAATTGCGCGTATCGTCATGCGTTGCGCCGGGTCACAATACTGCGCCAGTGTGACAGGTATACTCAGTGCAGCCAGACCCGCCTGGTGGTTGAACAGCTGTCGCACCGTAATCGACTGCTTACCACATTGGCCAAAAGCCGGCCAATACTCGGCCACCGGTGCATCCCATTCAAACTTGCCACGTTCTGCGGCCAGGTTTAGCGCAATGGCTGTTAATCCCTTGGTGACAGAAAACACAACGGACAGGGTATCGCCATTCCAGGGTGTTTTGCGCTCGGGATCAGCGAGCCCACCCCACAAGTCCAGTACTAGCTCACCCCGGTGGTAGACACAAAGTCCCGCGCCCACCTCCTGCCCGGAATCGAAATGATGCGAGAACTGTCGCGCTACCGGTTCAAATGCGGGTGCGTAGTGTCCCGACACGATGCCATTGATGTCGTACATCAAATATCTCACCAATATGTGTGCTGAATGTTGCAAGGTAGCGCCCCGTTTGCAGCAAGGCAAGGGCTTACCAGGATCTGACGCCGGTGTGGGCCAGGTATCGCTGAACGGTCGAATGCAGTGACACTAGTCCTGCAATTGGTGAGGTGTAAAGCAAGGGGGTTTAATTTATCGATACCCTTGTGTAGCCGCCTGTTAGACTGCTGGCAACAAAGATCAAAATCCGGGGTTAGCTACATCGTGGCCGAGTTTTATGTACAGCATGAATACTGGTTCGCCGCTATGCAACTGATTCTGGCTATGCTGGGTATGGGCGCCACGCTGACCGGGAGAGATTTTCGCGATGTAGTGCGTGAGCCCCTCGCTGTGTCGCTGGGTACGGTGATACAAATCGTTGCGGTGCCGCTAACTGCTTTTTTGTTTTTGCGCTTGTTCGACGTTCATGCCGGCGTAGCGGTAGGGATCGCCCTGATTGCAGCTATCCCGGGGGGTACTGTTTCCAATATCTTTACTTTTTTTGCGCGCGGCAATAGCGCTCTGTCAATCAGTATTACTGCGCTCACCACCCTCATGTGTTTGCTGTCGACACCTTTGATTCTTTCGTTGCTGATAAGCGAGTATCTACCTGCCGACTTCACTATGCCCAAGGCGCAAATAGTTAGAGAGATTGGGCTTACCCTATTGCTACCGTTGGTGGTTGGTATGTTGTACTTGTATTTCTATCCGCGTAGCGCTCCCACCTTGTCTAAATGGAGTATCCGAGGATCATTGTTGGGTATTTTGCTGATCGTCCTGGGGTCAGCTATTGCCGGGCGGTTGGATGTCGCCGCATTTGGAGTTGGCAATATCGGGTGGGTAACCCTATTTGCCGTTTTATTGTCTGTTATGGCTTATTTGGCCCCGCAACTGATGCATTTATCGCGGCCGGACGCCATCGCTATTGAATTTGAGGTTATTGTGCGAAACGTTAATCTGGGCGTTCTCATCAAGGCTTCTATCTTTCCTGCCGCAGTGACTGCAACCGCCCAATTGGGCGACATGGTGTTGTTTACCCTTTTATTGTATGGCGGACTGCAAATGCTGGTGGGAGCTGTTCTAGTCTGGCTTCATCGTTCGGCGGGAAGCAAGCGCAGAAGTCGCCCATGAATAGCAGTAGTGACCACGTAGATATAGAATAGTTTGTCTCTCAGTTCGTGGGTTTGTATCGAAGCCTGAAGGCCTCCTAGTTGCGACTACCGGAATCTGTATATGTATCACCATCGTGCTATTGTCTCGTATAAAGGAAGCAATTTTTTTGGCTGGCAAGACCTCGGAGCAAGTGATACTAAACCCACAGTACAGGGCATAGTCCGCCAGGTTTTGAAAAAGATCTGCAATTATCAGGACTGCACTGTTGCTGGTGCGAGCCGAACCGACGCCGGTGTTCATGCCCAGGGGCAGATCGCGAAATTTACCCTTCCCATTAAAATAGAGTCTGAAAAACTCCAGCAGGGAATGAACTCCCTGTTGCCTAAAGAAATCCGTATTCTTGACTGCGAGCCAAGCTGCAGCAAATTCAATCCTAACCTGGATAGCATCAGCAAAAAATACCACTACTATTTCTGCACCGACCGAATCTTTAATCCGGTGCTAAATGACATTGTTGTGCACCTGGTTGCTACTAAAAAAAACAATCCTGCTGTTGTGATAGATATAATGGCAATGCAACAGGCCAGTAAACTGTTTATCGGCGAACAGGATTTTTATGGTTTCGCGGCGCGCGGCGCGAATACAGGTTCAACCGTTCGCACTGTGTTTGACTGTCAGATAGTTGGCGCAGAATTTCCAGGCTTTAGTAATGCGATCTACTGCTTGCAAATTCAAGGTGATGGTTTTTTAAAGCAAATGGTTCGTTATATTGCCGGTGCCTTGTTCGAGGTAGGTAGAGGAACTGTGGATATGCAACAAATACGCGAGGCGCTGGCTACTCGTCAGGAAAAAAAACTTAGTCCAAAGGCTAAACCTCATGGGCTGCATCTGATGGAGATTATTTATCAGACAGTAGAATGAGGGGGAGGGTGCACGATCAACTAGTCAAGTGCAGAACCGCAGTACGCACACTGGCGTGCTACTCATACAGTATTTTCAGGTTAATATTTTTTCCATTGTATGAGACATCCTGTATGTAGTCCCTAAACGGATATATATAGGCATGCGGCGGAATTTCAGAGCGAATCGGGTTTGTTACTTGTGCCACCCACAGCGCATTTACCTCGGCGAGGAAACGTTGAGTCACGTCGCTATCATGATCAAATTCAAAACTGTCCATGGTCGGGTCATGCAGTAGAATCTGGCGCGCATCCGGATCGTAACCTACGCGGCCCGACAGCAAAGCTATACCGGTTTCACTGATTGCGATGCTCTGAGCGGGGCGGTGATCGTAGGCTTGAAAACGCACCCGTATAGCGATCCGCTTATTATCAATAAATAGCAAATAAGGGTCAGTGAGAAATAAGCTGCCGTTACTCAGTTTCACTGTGACAGGAAAAAGATTGCCAGCTATGCTGGTGCCCAATTCGGCTGACACTGGCACGGTCGTTTCAAAAGCTGCATCGGCTTTTCCAGTCATCATCACCAATGCAAAGGTAGCCATTGCGAAGAGCATTTTTGCGCGCGATATGTTCATGTTCAACACCAAACGTTTGTGAATTCGGGCTGGCAGTGGGTTCCTGGTGCCAGCCATAGACGCGGTTTATGGCTAGAACGGAATATCACCGTCGTCGAAATCGTTGCCAGGGGCATGGGAGTGTGCGGCCGATGGTCCTGCAGCAGGGATTGCACTCTCGGCTCTTGAAGTAACAATCTTCCATCCCTGAAGGTTGTTGAAATACCGTCCGTTGTACTCACGACCCCGAATATCAAATGTGACGGTAACTTCCTCGCCAGCCTGCAGGTTGTCGAGCAGGCTTATTTTGTCCTGAACAAATTCAATGTTGATTTCCTGTGGGTATTTGCCGTCCTCAACGATTACCACCATCTCCTGCTTGGTGAATCCACTATCGAATGTTTTCGCCTCCTGAATGAGCTTTATCTTGCCAGTTAAATCATATGCCACTAGAGCGTCCCCTTTGTCATATTTGTGTGTTTCTAGTGGTGGTAGTTTAGCTCACCGCTGCAGCATGAACCATCACGCAATGAATGATGACCAGTGAAAAATCAGATTGACTTAGCCCAGGTAGCGCCGGGTAACAGCCGCTTTGTAGGCTGCGGTTCCCAGTGGCTTACCCGTTGCCTGTTGCACTAGTTCATCTGGCGTATACAGGCAGCCCTGGCTGCGGATATTGGTGTCCAACCAGCCATACAGTGGTTTGAAGTTACCTTCTGCCAGACCGGGCAGAATTGCAGCTTCTGCATCCACTGCACTACTGAAAATCTGTGCGGCTGCCATCGCGCCCAGGGAGTAGGTCGGGAAGTATCCGAACAAGCCCTCGGGCCAGTGCACATCCTGCATGACACCATCGCGGTCATCTTTGGGTCTTACTCCCAAATAGGTTTCCATCATGTCATTCCAGGCCCCGGGCAGCTCAGCGATGGAGATGTCGTCAGCCAGAATAGCTTTTTCCAGCTTGTACCTGAGAATGACGTGCAGCGGGTAGGTAATTTCGTCCGCGTAGACACGAATCAACCCTGGCTCTACCTTGCGGTATAAGCGCAGGATATTGTCCGAAGCCCAGGCTGGGCCATCACCTTTGAAAATAGATTGAACCCTGGGTGTGAGAAAGCGGATAAATTCTTCAGAACGAGCTGCCTGCATCTCCAACAGCAGAGACTGACTTTCGTGCAATGTCATACCGCGGGCTTCACCCACGGGTTGTCCGCGCCATTTCGCCGGACGCCCGTTTTCATACAGCGCGTGTCCGGTTTCATGAATAACTGCCATCAGGCTCTTGGTAAAGTCATCCTCCTCGTAACGGGTGGTGATGCGGATGTCGCCTTCAGCGCCACCGGAAAAGGGATGGGCAGCGGTATCCAGCCTTCCGTGATCGAAGGGAAAGTCGAGAATCGCGAGTAGCTCCTGGCTAAGAGCCTCCTGGTTTGCCTGTGTGAACGGCCCCTGGGGGCGTTGCAATTGGGGGCCGGCGGCCTGCTTTGCCATCACCTCCTGCATAAAACCCGGCAAGAACTGCGCAAGGTCGTCGAATAAAAGGTCAACCTGTGGCTCTCTTCGCCCGGGGTCGTACTGGTCCAGCAGCGATTCATAAGGCGTCACGCCCATGATCTCGGATTTTATGTTAGCTTCTTCGCGCTTAAGTCGGAACAGGGCATCCAGTTTTGGTGCCAGACTTTTGAAATCGTTCTTTGGCCTCGCTTCGCGCCAGGCCATCGCGGATTCCGAGCGTGCCAGCTCCGTTTTTTCCACCAGATCTGCGGGCATGCAATTGGCGTGCAGGTAATTATGGCGAATTTCCCGAAGATTGGCCTGTTGCCAGATGTCCAATTGTTCGCGCTGCTCTTCGGCCTGGGCGATCAAGTCCGGCAGGTGATCGTCAGTTTCCAGTTCATGGACCATCAGGCTCAGCTCGGCAAAAACTTCAGCGCGCGCTGGCGCGGCCCCTTCGGGCATCATCGTTTCTTTATCCCAACCCAGAATGCCCATCGCATTGTTAAGCGCGGAGACCCGCTTGCGCATTGCTTCCAGAGATTTATAAGCCGTCATTTTTTTATTCCCAAAGTCACGTCAACCAAGGCCGAGCATTGCATTGCACTGGCCTTTGCTTGCTCAATACTATCAGCCGTTGCCAGGGCCACTCCCATGCGGCGAGCTCCGATAACTTCCGGTTTTCCGAATAATCGTAACTGGGTATTGGGTACCGATAGTGCCTTCTCCAAATTTCCAAAAGAGACCGTTTTACTGTCACCTCTGACCAGAATGACACTGGATGCACTGGGTCCATTTTGCCTGATATGTGGAATAGGTAAATCCAAAATCGCTCGAGCATGTAGTGCAAACTCTGATAAGTCTTGTGAAACCAGCGTGACTAACCCGGTGTCATGCGGGCGAGGCGACACTTCGCTGAATATAACGTCGTCATCCTTAATGAATAATTCAACGCCGAACAAACCTTTCCCTCCTAAGGCGGATGTCACTTGTTCGGCCATATTTTGTGCGGCAATTAAGGCCGGTTCGCTCATGGCCTGTGGCTGCCAGGACTCCTGATAGTCGCCGCCTTCCTGCCGATGTCCGATGGGCGCGCAAAATGACGTGCCGTCACGATGGCGAACAGTGAGCAGGGTAATTTCAAAATCGAAATCTACGAAACCCTCGATAATTACCTTGCCTTTACCGGCCCGACCACCTTCCTGTGCATACTCCCATGCAGCATCGATTTCGGTTTCATTCCTTAACAAGGACTGCCCTTTGCCAGATGAACTCATGATGGGTTTAATGACACACGGCAAACCAATGTTCTTGATGGCGCTCAGGTATTCAGCTTTAGTTTGTGCAAATTCATAGGCGCTGGTTGGTAAGCCCAGCTCTTCGGCTGCCAACTTCCGAATTCCTTCCCGATTCATGGTAAGTTGGGTCGCTTTTGCTGTTGGAATGACGGTAAATCCTTCGCTTTCCAGTTCGGCAAGGGTATCCGTGGCTATGGCTTCTATTTCGGGCACAATCAGGTCTGGCTGTTCTGATTCGATTACCCGCCGCAGCGCGTGGCTGTCCAACATGTTGATGACGTGACTGCGATGCGCTACTTGCGTCGCCGGGGCATTGTCGTAGCGGTCTACCGCTATTACCTCCACACCCAGCCGTTGCAGTTCTATGGCTACTTCTTTGCCCAGTTCGCCGGCACCACATAACAATACTTTTTTGGCGGTTGAACTTAATGGTGTACCAATATTCACGGACATATTTGGGTCTCTTTCACTATATTTTCGCAGTATAAGGAACCAGCCAGCAAAAGCACACTGACAAAGGCAACTTTAGAACATGGGCGCAGTCATGGGCCTACGTTGAGCAGGTATCCTCTGTTGGTCAGTTCCGTCTGCAGAATTTTCTCTTATCGCCTGGAAGGGTTGTTTATCGTTCACTGCATGCCGCGATGGTCTGCCACAGGGTGTTGAGCGCCGTCATCTTCAAGGAGCCATCCTGCACCGGATAGGAACCATACCCGACTATAAGCAGTTCGCGTTCAAGATCATACCAGGCAAACTGCCCGTGTATGCCCAGCATGGCGAACTGGCTGCGATCGGGATCCAATACCCAGAACTGCTCCTTGTATTGCGCCGATGGGAACAGCTCGTCGGCTTTGCCAGCCTGGTAGGCGTTTTGCGCGGCAGGATCGGGATTGGTGATTCGCACGATAAAATCAGCGGGCAATACTTGCTCCCCAGCCAGGTTTCTGCCGCCGTTTGCAAGCAGCAAAGATAGGCGGGCGAAGTCACGTAAGCGCAGGTTGAGCTGTCCTTCTACAATGGGAAAACCCATGCGGTCAGTGTTGAAATAGCCGTCGACTTCCGCACCTACGCGCTGGTACAGCTTTTCTTCAAACAAGGTGTCAAGTCCACGGTCATAGACGTGTTCCAGGGCCATACCCAGAATATTGGCAAGACATGAGTTGTAGGCAAAACGGGTTCCCGGGGCGTGTTCACGCTCAGTCAGGTTGGCCAGTATCCAGCCTCGTACTCCAATCGCTTGTTCTCCGGGCAGCGGTGGGTAATAACCAGCGGCCCTGGCATAGTGCCAGTAGTGGGCGTCAGGGTCGGTATAGTCTTCGCTATAGGCGATCCCCGCCTGCATATCCAGAACCTGCTGCAGGGTGACCCCCTGCCATGCCGGTATTTTGCGTAGGGGTTCAATATACTGATCGATGGTCGCTTCGCGCTGCATTCGGCCTTCGTCAACTGCGATGGCCACCAGCATCGCGCACAACGACTTGGTGCAGGAGTGCAGTACGTGGCGGTCTTGTGCGCACATGCCGTTGCGGTAGGACTCGTGCACAAGTTCACCGCGCCGAATAATCATGAGAGCATCGTTGAATACCCGCCGGTCGAGGAATTGCGTCGCACTCATCTGCCGTCCGGGGTGCAGGGGATCGTCAAATACGAAACTATCGAGGTCCAGAGATTGATCCGCCGCGGGCAAATTCAGCGGCTTCTCCGAGGCTTCAATTGCGACTGTGCTGAACAGGGAATCCATTTTCAGTTGTGACAGTGCCAGATGCTGGGGGGCGTCCCAGTTGCTGTGGCCAATCTCGAATTTGGTATGGGCGATTCCGGAGGGGACTTGAGTTATTGTTTTTACCATCTCATGCCTTCCAGCGTATTCTTGCAGCAACAGACAGTAGCCCAAGGGCCACCGTAAATCAAAGGCATTGTATTGCCATACGCCGGTTGCAGGTTACAGCTGTAATTTGCCGTTCCAGTGTGCATTCTGCTGCCAGGGTTTACTTTCCGACAAGTCACTCCTTATTATGGCTCTTTTATATGACATTCACCGCCTGGAGACCGCTATGGCACCCGACCAGTTTAGAGATATCAGTTATCAAAATGACGACAGTGGTATTGTCACGCTCACGTTTAATACACCAGAACGAAAAAATGCGCTAAGCCTCTATTCTTTTTTTGAAATCTACAAAGCGGTGGATCACTTTGAACGAGATGACAGCGCTCACGTTATGATTCTTACCGGCGCTAAAGACCCAAATTCCAGTGACCCGGCCAAAGAGGCCTATAGCAGTGGTGGCTATTTCAGCCCGGATGCTTTTGAGGGCTTGTCCGATGAGATAATGCAGCAGATGGACACATCCGATATTGCTCAAAAACGCACCACATTAAAAATGTTCCAGTGCGAAAAGCCGATTATAGCGGCGGTGAATGGCCTGGCAATTGGCGGCGCTTTAACCTTGACGCTGGCAGCTGCGGACCAGGTCTTTATGTCTGAACATGCCTGGATTCAATTGCCCTTTGCCAAATTGGGCCTTTCGGCTGAGCTGGGCTCATCTTTCCTGTTGCCGCGGCTCCTGGGGTTACAAAAAGCCAAAGAGATAGTGTTTTATGGCGAGAGGATTAGCGCCGCAGAGGCGCTGCAATTGCAGTTGGCTAACAAGGTGTTGGCCCATGAGGAACTGCTGGCTTATACACGAGAAAAAGCGCTGCAACTGATTCCCCCCGGGGGTGCCGGCCTCGCCATACGGCAGATGAAAAAACTATTGAATGAGCCCCTGGTTGAATCAATGGCACTGGCCCTGGACCGGGAAAACCGCGCGCTGCAAATGCTGTTTGATAGCAGCGACTTTGTCGAGGGATTCAGCGCCCGCGTAGAGCGCAGGCCGCCGGTATTCAAAGGAGCCTGAGCAGGGAACCTCTGCACCGGTAGTTGCTGATACCTGGGGCCGGGTTG
The DNA here is from genome assembly GCA_036961445.1 of Halioglobus sp. Taxonomy (GTDB): domain Bacteria; phylum Pseudomonadota; class Gammaproteobacteria; order Pseudomonadales; family Halieaceae; genus JBALVO01. The sequence continues at coordinate 5,898 of JBALVO010000007.1, read as the reverse complement.
GTGACGAGGATGGGCATGGTTCACTGCGGTAATACCCTATAGCGGCAAAGTGTTCGGGATCCGTGCTCGAATCAGCGGCAGATGTTGCCGGCCAACAAATATTTTGTCATTTTTAGGCCTGTCATACTCAGGAATCTTTCTATCTGATCGATCTCCGCCTGTGCATTGGAGTTACGACGCTGTTCCCATCAGGAGCCCCGTATGGAGATAGAGAAGGTAAAGGGCGACGATAATGAGCAATACGCCCATGACGCGATTACACCACTGCAGCTTGTTGCTGTCGCCCAATAGCGCACTGATTCTGGCACCGGCAAATGCCCAGGCAGCGATCGAGAGGAAACAGATCACCAGGTACAGGCTGGCGAAGATAAAAAGTCCGTTGTCTGCAGTGGCCTCGAAGGCGGAGACCCCCGAGAGGCACGCTATCCATGCCTTGGGATTGAGCCACTGCAGAGCTGCTCCCTGGAAAAAGTGTGGTTGTCTCTTGGGTACCCCGGGTAACTCCGGGTGCGCGGTGGCAATTTTGTATCCCATGTAGCAGATGAATGCGCTACCGGCATAAGCCAGTACCTGCATTAGCGCGGGACTCAATGCGACAATTTCTCCTAAACCAAGGCCCACAACTAATAGTAGCAGCGTAAAACCCAGCGCAGCCCCCGTTACAAAGGGTAGGGATGACAGGAAGCCGTAGTTCAATCCCGAGGAAAAGGTGACCAGGTTAACCGGGCCGGGAGAAATCGACATGGAAAGGGCGAACAAGCTCATGGCTATGATCAGGGACATGACGACACTGGGCTAAAATGAGTTGCTACAAGATAGGCACTTAAAGCTGAAATGCCAAGCGTATTTAACCCAGGGGCGCTAACCGGGGCGGTATTCGAGAATGTCCCCTGGTTGGCAGTCCAGATAGTCGCAAATCGCCGCTAGTGTTTCAAACCGAACGCCTTTCACCTTACCTCGTTTCAACAAGGAGAGGTTGGCCTCGGTAATATTGATCGCCTGCGCCAGTTCCTTAGAACTCATTTTTCGCTGGGCCATAACCACATCAAGATTGACGATTATTGGCATTATACAAAGCCTTTGTTTTCTTCATTGATGCGTTGCGCTTCCCGCATCAGGTGCACTATTAGTAATAGAACCATGAGCTCGACCAGCGCACCGACATCAACAATGATGTTGGCATCGTTTTCGCCATCTGTTTGCGCGGTCCAGGAGAAAAGAAGTGGCAAGACGAGGTGATAGGCAAAGCTGGCAACTTTGAGCCATACCAGCCAGAGATAGCAGCGCATGGATTCGTCGGTAAAAAAGCTGCCGGCGGCGTAGGCGCCGAATAAACGCTGTAACCAGTAGATGCCCAGGATAAAGATGACGCCAACTGGCGCCATCAGTAAAGCCGCTGAGACGCCATTGATAGCGCCCGTATTTAACAGGTCGGCGAGGCGCTCGTCGCCAACACTCAGCCAATCTTGTCCGGACACCCCTAGTGCGATACCCGCCGCGCCAGTAATGACAGCGCCTATGCAGATCACCAGATAGCGAAACACGCGACTTATCGTACGAACCCTGTGCAGTGAATCCATATTGCTATTATTCCTGACGCTTGATCAAAGTGAGGTCGCATTGTGACATATCAATGTCTAAAAATAAATAATTATTGTTTTACAATAATAAAATATTGTTTTAAGGTGTTTTCTGTTCAAGGTCAACACGCCGCTGGAGGCGACATATGAAAGCTACAATCGCCGCGAGTATTGCCTCGCGAGTTAGTTATTTTCGGCAAATACAAGGGGTACGCTACAAGAGCGGCGCTGTTGCGGTGCTGGTGCTACTGTGCGGCGGCTGTCAGTTGACGGATATGGCTCGTTTTAGCTATGACAACGCAACATCATCCTACAGCTGGAACACACAGGCCAAAGAAACGACCGTCCCGTTTACCCTCATCGATAATCATATTATTGTGCCGGTGCGCATAAACGACAGTGAGCCTATGAACTTTGTGCTGGATAGCGGGGCAGGGGCCAATTTGATTCTGGAGAGCCGTAATACCCGCCCCCTGGGGCTGCCATCAAGCGGCCAAATTACAGTCTCGGGCGTTGGCACAGGGCCACACCCCATCGCGCACATTATCAGGGACACGACATTGACCTTGGGTACCTTACAAATGGAAGGTCAGTCGGTCATACAGTTGCCATTGGATTCGGTACCCTTTTTTACAGAAACAGACGACGTGTATTTCGATGGCGTCGTGGGCGCACCCTTCTTTCAACGGTTCACGGTGACAATCGATTATGAGCGCCAGTTGGTTACCTTCTCCGAGCTCTCTGCTGTTGTGGGCGGCGAGATTCCCGGCAAGGGGTGGCAGGCGATACCGCTGCAAATCGAGGGCGGCGTTCCCTATCTGACTGCCCAGGTAACGAATGATCAGGGGACAGCGGTTGAAGTGAAATTACTGGTGGATACCGGCGCCCGTGGCAGCGTCTCGCTCACACCTGCTTCGCACGCCGAGCTGCACGCGCCTCAGCTGTACTTTTCGCGTGTGGATCAAGGTATATCAGGTGATGTAGAGAGTCGCGTGGCTATGTCGGAGTCGTTGCTGTTGGGTTCCTACCAGTTGGACTCGTTGCCGGTAGACTATGCAATGAGCGGTGGGGAGAGCGAAAACAGCAGTAACGGTATCCTTGGCAATGAGACTTTGAGTCGATTCAACCTGATTTTCGACTACGCTAATGAGCGTATCTTGCTCAAGCCTAATCAGCGCTTCGCAGAGCCAATGTTTGCCGACAGGAGTGGGTTATTGCTACGGCCGCATCGATTAGGGAGTATTGTCCGGCATATTGCCCCGGACTCCGGCGCTGCCAGCAGCTCGCTGCAGACGGGAGATATTATTACCTCGTTCGATGCTTCGCCGGTTACGGAACTCACCGTGGGGGAGTTGAAGCGGGCGCTGTCCTCCGAGGCACCATTGGTTCATTTATGTTGGCGGTCAGGCACGCAAGCCCAGTGTGAGGATGTGGTTTTGGCAGACCGGTTCCGTCGCCATGCAACGGCTGAAGAAGGCTAGTGGGCGGGCAGGTCATGATCGATCAATACCATGTCTGCCAGCATTCCCAGGTACCAGCGACCGTTAGTAGGCTATCTATAATATTATCGTCGTGGCAATCTTCGAGCTTTTGGCAGAGGCCTTATCATGACCTATACTGATGCGGAGAGCGTTATGCGAATGAAATATCGTTTAAGCTAATAACCGCTGGAGTCAATCTCATGAAAATCAATCAACTAGTCTTGAGTCTGGTTGGCACCGCCTCGTTACTGTTTGTACACTCCGTATTCGCCCAGGATGCCATGCCCGTGAAAGGCGGCGTCGCCGGCACACATATTAGCCAATCATTTTCTCCCTATGCCGGACGCGCATTTCCTACCAGGGTACTGTTTGGTGATAGCCATCTACACACGTCAGTGTCAGTGGACGCAGGTACCATGAACAGGCTTGGGCAGGAGCAGGCTTTCCGTTTTGCCCGCGGTGAGGAAGTGATCTCTACAGGAGGCCTGCGCGCAAAATTGTCCCGCCCACTGGACTGGCTGGTGATATCGGACCATGCGGAAATGTACGGGCTAATGCCGAAATTACTGGCCGGAGATCCGGAGATCCTTGCCACAGAACAGGGCAGGCACTGGTATGAAGAGCTCAGTACTGGCGACAGGGACAGGATATTCGCCACGGCCATGGAAATCGTCGCCGCATTGCAACAACCGAATCCACCGTTCAAGAGTGATCGCCTGGTTCGCGACGCATGGCGTGAATACACCGCGCTTGCTGACCGCTACAACGAGCCTGGGCGCTTTTCGGCGATCATTGGTTTCGAGTACACCACGCGTGGGGGTTATAACCTGCATCGCAACGTGTTGTTTCGCGGCGACGCGGCGATGGCCAACCGAACGGTGCCTTTTTCCCAGTTCGACAGCCAGAATCCTGAGGATCTGTGGCGAGCATTGGCACAATTTGAGCAAGATACCGGCGGTGACGTTCTGGCGATTCCACACAACGGCAACCTGTCCAACGGCCTGATGTACTCGGATGAAACCTATGCGGGTAAGCCACTTACAAAGGAGATAGCAGCCCTGCGAGCCAGCATGGAACCTGTTATGGAGGCAACCCAGATCAAGGGTGACGGTGAAGCGCACCCATTTCTTTCGCCTAACGATGAGTTTGCGGACTACGAAACATGGGACGCGGCCAACCTCGATGGTACCCAGCTAAAACAAAACGATATGCTGCAATACGAGTATGCTCGCTCTGCCCTGAAGACAGGCCTGGCGCTGGAGAGGAAGCTCGGCCTTAATCCTTATAAGCTCGGAATGATTGGCAGCACCGATTCGCATACATCCCTGGCAGCGGTGGAAGAGGAAAATTTCTTCGGCAAGCATTCCGGTGTCGAACCTGAACCACATCGCTATGAGCATATGGTGATCAAATCCCCCATGGATCCAGACCTGACTGTGGTGGGCTGGCAGCAGGCGTCTTCAGGCTACGCCGCGGTGTGGGCTACCGAGAACACACGGGAGGCCATTTTTGATGCAATTGCGCGCCGTGAGGTTTACGCCACCACCGGCCCACGCATATCGGTACGCTTCTTTGGCGGTTGGGAGTACACCGAGCAAGATGCCCTGTCCAGGTTGCCTGCGGGCGCCGGCTATACCAAGGGTGTGCCGATGGGGGGCGAGTTACGTGGCGCACCCGCTGGCAGCAAGGCACCAAATTTTCTCGTGGGAGCGCTGAAGGACGCCTACAGCGGTAATCTGGATCGAATCCAGATAATCAAGGGCTGGATAGACAAGAAAGGCGCTACCCACGAAAGGGTGTACGATGTGGTCTGGAGCGATGCACGGGTGGCGGGCGCTGATGGTAAGCTACCCCCGGTGGGTAATACTGTGGATATCAAAAACGCGACCTGGAGCAATACCATTGGTGCGCCAGAGTTGATTACCGTGTGGACGGATCCGGATTTCGATCCGCGGCAGTCCGCCTTTTATTATGCGCGGGTAATAGAGATTCCCACGCCACGCTGGACCGCCTATGAGGCCCTGCGCTTCAAGGTGAAGATGCCAGACAACGTGCCGATGATAACCCAGGAGAGGGCTTACACATCGCCAATCTGGTACACCCCGTAACAGTTTTCTCGATACTGGATATGTGCATTCACTTTTAAAGAAAATCTTTCAGGAGTCAGGATTTTATGAGCGATCTGGAATATCCGGCGTGTATCAATGAGCTCTACCAGAGTGAGGTGCTTGGCGAGCAAGCCTTCCTTGCATTGCTGGCCGTGGCCAGGAATGAACGGGAGAAGTATCACTTTGGTACCTTATTACAATTGGAATCTGAGACCAAGGTGCGTCTACGGCCCTTCTTGCAAAAGTACGATATGCAATTCGAAGAGAACGTGGGAAGCGCAGAGCAGGTTGCCGGGTTCGTTGCTGCGTATCAGGAGAACAGTTGGCTGGATTTCCTTGCTGCACTAAAACCTATGATAGATCAGTTTTTGGGACGGTTTGAGGAAATTGCCAATGCGGGTCCACGGCAGGATCAGGACGTGCTCCAGTCAATGATCAGACATGAGCAATCGTTTGTGCATTGGATTGAAAAAGAGACTATGGGGGAGGAGGGCGCATTGGACGTGGCACTCAGCCAACTTGCGCACCCCTTGGCCGCACCATAGCTACGATAGGAATAGTGGAAAAAGCGGGTGGCAGTCAGTTCGCCCCGCGACTGGTAGCGTGTTTTCTTGAGATAGCACCCGGGTTGCCTGAGCCACATTGACGTTCTTTCACCAGCTTATCGCTGTATCGGTTGCCTTTATCTGGGGCACCAATTTTGTGTTTATTCGTTATGGCCTGAATGAA
>JBALVO010000156.1:1695-7345 GCA_036961445.1 Halioglobus sp. | reverse complement strand
AAGTCGTTCAAGCAAATCAAGGTCTCTGACTTATTGCTGGTCAGCCATACTGGCGAAGTGGTAGAAGGCAGTGGCCTGCTCAATGGCGCCGCGTTTACCATCCATTCGCAGATTCATATGTCCAATCCGGCCATTACGGCCGCGGCCCACTCCCATTCAGTGTACGGCAAAGCCTTTTCCGCGCTGGGCAAGACGCTAGACCCGTTGACACAGGACAGTTGCGCTTTTTACGATGATCATGTGTTGTTCGACGATTTTTCAGGCGTGGTACTGGACGACTCCGAAGGCGAGAAGATCGCAGCCGCACTGGGTGACCGCAAGGCTGCCATTTTACAGAATCACGGCTTGCTGACTGTTGGTGAAACCATCGACGCCGCTGCCTGGTGGTATATCACTATGGAGCGCAGCTGTCAGGCGCAATTAATGGCAGAAGCTGCGGGCACGCCCAAATTAATTGGTCATGACGTGGCGCTGCAAACCCGGGGAACTGTGGGCAACCCACTGGCAGGCTGGTTCAGTTTTCAGCCGTTATATGACGTGATTATTGCTGAGCAACCTGAGTTACTCGACTAGTCCTGAATCCATGCGGGCCGCGCAGCAGTGCGGCCCTCTCAGGACGCGTTTGCCAGCCTCTCAGCGGTTTGCTGATTCGCCAGGTATTCTTCATAGGTGCCCTGGAAATCGACAAATTCATGATGCTTGATATCGATAATCCGAGTGGCCAGGGAGGAGACAAATTCCCGGTCGTGGCTGACAAAAATCAGCGTGCCATCGTAGTGTTCCAGCGCCAGGTTCAACGCCTCGATACACTCCATGTCCAGGTGGTTGGTGGGCTCATCCAGCAACAACACGTTGGTATCCATCATCATCAACTTGCCAAACAGCAGGCGGTTCTTTTCGCCACCTGAACACACTTTTGCCGGCTTTAAAAAATCTTCAGATGAAAACAGCAAACGACCCAGGGTGGCCCTTACAATCTGGTCATCATGGCTGGGCTTGCGCCATTGGCTCATCCAGTCAAACAGGTTCAAATCACAATCAAAATCTGCCGTATTGTCCTGGGGACAGTAGCCCAGAGTCGCGTTCTCCGCCCACTTAACCACGCCATTGTTCGCTTCGATTTCGTTAACCAAACAGCGCAGGAATGTGGTTTTACCTGCACCATTTTCACCGATAACCGCCAACCGCGCGCCTGCTTCAAGGATCACACTACCTTTATCAAACAGTGTCTCACCATCAAAACCGTGACCCAGTTTCTCCAGCACCAGGGCCTGGCGGTGCAGTTTCTTGTCCTGTTTGAAACGGATATAGGGGCTGACCCGGCTGGACGGCTTGATATCGTCCAGCTTGATTTTTTCTATACGTTTCGCACGCGAGGTGGCTTGCTTGGCCTTGGATGCATTAGCCGAGAAGCGACTGACAAACTGCTGCAGGTCAGCAATCTGTGCGCTCTTTTTCGCATTCTCTGAGTGCAGGCGCTCGCGAGCCTGGGTGGAGGCCGTCATAAAGTCGTCATAGGTGCCGGGATAAACCCGCAGCTCGCCGTAATCAATATCCGCCATATGCGTACACACGGCATTCAGGAAGTGCCGGTCGTGAGAGATGATGATCATGGTGCACTTACGCTCATTGAGCATCGCTTCCAGCCAACGAATGGTGTCTATATCGAGGTTGTTGGTGGGCTCGTCCAGCAACAGGATGTCCGGATCTGAAAACAGGGCCTGGGCCAGCAGTACCCGCAGTTTCCAACCCGGCGCGACTTCGCTCATGGGACCGTAGTGTAGTTCCTGGGCAATACCTGCCCCCATCAAAATCTCTCCGGCGCGGCTTTCAGCGCTGTAGCCGTCCATTTCGGCAAACTGGACTTCCAGCTCTGCGACTTTCATGCCATCGTCTTCAGACATCTCCGGTAAGCCGTAAATCCGATCCCGCTCCTGTTTTATTGCCCACAACTCCTCATGACCCATGATCACCGTGTCGACGACGGAGAATGTCTCGTAGGCGAACTGATCCTGGCTCAACCTTCCCAGGCGCTCGTTAGGCGAGATGGATACGTTGCCGGCGCTGGGCACCAGGCTGCCATCCAGGATTTTCATAAACGTGGACTTGCCGCAGCCATTGGCGCCGATCAAGCCATAGCGATTGCCATCTCCAAATTTAACCGAGATATTTTCGAATAAAGGCTTGGCACCAAACTGCATGGTGATATTTGCGGTAGAGATCAACGGAGTATTCCTGACACTGAGGTGTGGTTGTGGTGTATTAAGTGTGTAGCAAAAAAGGGGGTTTTCAATAGGGGGCGTACTTTAGAGATTTTCCGGCACCAGGTCGAGCACGATCTGTGGTATTAATCCAATTCCTCGGCATCGCGCATGCGTTCCTGGCGCTCCTGTTCTTCCGCCATAACGGCCCGAATCTCCAGCATCACCGAATCGACATCGGCAGCATGCGTATCTTCCTCAACATGACCGCCGAGCACCACATCCGGATGCAGCTCACCCTCTTCGTAGAGCTCCCAGATTTCCTTGGCGTAGCGGGTGTTCAGCAACTCAGGCGCAAACAGGCCATAGTAGGCGGTCATATTAGCCACGTCGCGCTCCAGCATTGCCTGGGCGTTGTTATTGCCCGCCGCATCCACTGCCTGGGGCAGGTCTATGATGACCGGGCCCTCTTCATCGACCAGCACATTGAATTCTGACAGGTCACCGTGTACCAAGCCGGCGCAAAGCATCCGTACCACGTACACCATGACCATGGCGTGATCTTCCAGTGCCTGCTCTGCGGTCATGGTCACATCGTTCAGGCGTGGGGCGACATCGCCTGCTTCATCGGTAATCAACTCCATCAGCAATACGCCGTCGAAACAACCGTAGGGCTGAGGTACGCGCACCCCGGCACTGGCCAGGCGGTACAGGGCATCCACCTCGGCATTTTGCCAGGTCTCTTCCTGCTGCTTGCGACCAAATTTGGAACCTTTCTCCATCGCGCGAGCGCGACGGGTATTGCGCACCTTACGACCCTCGGTGTACTGCGCAGCTTTCTTGAAACTGCGCTTGGCCGCTTCCTTGTAGATTTTGGCACAGCGAATTTTGGAGCCACAGCGCACCACGAAGACGTCGGCTTCCTTACCACTCATCAGAGGGTAAAGCACCTCGTCCACCAGGCCATCGTCAACCAGGGGCTGTATACGTTTCGGGGTCTTCATGGCGCCGTTATACAGGAGTTATCTATGGGATGGAATACAAGTAACATCTACAGTTTCCGCACCTTGAATTTACGCCCTTTGATCTTGCCATTGAGCAATCGACCCAGGGCCTTATCCGCCTCGTTACGCGCAATGGCAACATAGGCCGAATAATCAGTCACTGTTATCTTGCCCACAGCGTTACCGCTGATTCCAGCTTCGCCGGTGAGAGCGCCAAGAATGTCACCCGCGCGCACCTTTTCCTTGCGGCCGCCGGAAATACACAGGGTAACAAAGGCCGGCAGGGGCATTTTTTCACCGCGAACCGTAACGGCTGCAACCGCCTCGAATGCCAACTCGCGCTTGAGGTAATCACCGATACTTTGCAGCTTGTAGCGCTCCGAGTCTGCAAACAGGCTGATGGCCAGACCCTCTTTGCCGGCGCGACCGGTACGCCCTATACGGTGCACGTAGGTCTCAGCATTGCGCGGTAACTCAAAATTCACCACCGCCGGTAAATCATCGATATCCAGGCCCCGGGCAGCGACATCGGTGGCCACCAGTATGCTGCAACTGAGCTGCTTGAACTGTATCAGCACCTGGTCGCGATCGCGTTGCTCCATATCGCCATGCAGCGCCTCGGCATGAATCCCGGTCTCATTGAGGTACGCACAGACCTCTCGCACCAGCTGTTTAGTGTTGCAAAACACGACCGCCGCCGGGGGCCTGAAATGTGCCAATAACTTTACCAACGATTCCAGGCGCTCACTTTTCTGGCAGACAAAAAACTGTTGGTCGATCTGCTGGTCGCTGTGCAAGGACTCCACACTCACTCGCTCCGGAGAGGATTGAAACCGCCCGCTCAAAGACCCTATATCATCGGGGTAAGTGGCTGAAAACAATAAGGTTTGCCGATTATCCGGTGTTTCACCGATGATCGCTTCAATATCGTCGATAAAACCCATCTCCAGCATGCGGTCCGCCTCATCAAGCACCAGCGTATTAACGCGCCCCAGAGAGAGGGTCTTCTTACGCAGATGATCCTTGATACGCCCCGGCGTGCCTACCACCACATGGGCGCCATGCTCCAAAGAGCCAATTTGTGGGCCAATAGACTGGCCACCGCACAGGGTCACCACCTTGATATTTTGTTGGTAACGCGCCAGACGGCGGATTTCGCTGGCCACCTGGGACGCCAATTCCCGGGTCGGGCACAGAATCAAAGCCTGAGTGCCAAAGTCCCGGGGATTGAGTTTGGTGAGCAACGGCAGGGCAAATGCCGCCGTTTTACCACTGCCGGTTTTCGCCTGGGCGATTAAGTCTTTGCCAGCCAGCGCCAATGGCAATGCCTCTGCCTGGATCGTCGTCATTTCCAGGTAGCCAAGGCTACTCAGGTTAGTCAGTTGATCGGGAGGCAGTGCCAGGGTAGAAAATGCTAGATTGCTCAAGTTGAGGCCGTTAATCACAGGTAGACGGGGGCGCGCATTGTAACAGAGTGTCGGGATGTTTGGGCGGGCAGCCAACTACGCCGGTACAGCGTGAAAACTGTCGCTGTTAGGCTATACTGCAGTCAGCCCAAATTTCCTCTGCTGATAAAAATGACCAAGAGACCCGGACTATGACCAACAAACTGCTCAAGCGCCGCCAAATTCTGCAGTACATGACCACTATGGGTATTCTCAGTGCCCTGCCTGTTGCTGTCCTGGCGCAAATCATTACTAAAACGCCTCCGCGCAGCCCCTTTGATAGCAACTCCACAGCCGAAGAGGTAACCGAGGGACTGGACCTTAGCGGCCTGACTATCGCCATTACCGGTGCCAACTCAGGTCTGGGCTATGAAACTATGCGCGTACTGGCCATGCGCGGCGCTCATGTCATTGGTATTGCACGCACCCAGGCCAAAGCGGACAAAGCCTGTTCCAGCATTGAGGGGCGCACCACGCCGATGTTCCTTGATCTGGCTGATTGGGATTCAGTAGTGACTTGCGCTGAGCGCATTCGCGCCCTGAACATGCCACTGGACGGATTGATCACCAATGCCGGTATTATGGCACTGCCAGAGCTGGAACTGGTAAACGGGGTGGAGCGACAGTTTGCGATCAACCACCTGGGGCATTTCATCTTAATCAATCAATTACAGGACACCATAGTCGCTGCCCCGCAGGGCCGCTTCACTATCCTTAGCTCTGTGGCGCACCGCCGCGCGGAAAATGGTATTGAGTTTGACAACCTTGACGGCAGCCAGCACTACGATCCGTGGAATGCATACGGCGTCTCAAAACTGGCCAACGCGCTGTGCTCCCGCGAGTTAGCCAAGCGCATCTCCAACACTGACGCCACCTCCAATAGTGTGCACCCAGGGGTAATACGCACCAACCTGGTCAAACACCTGCCCACCTGGCAGCAATGGGCGGCCAAATATTTTGGCTGGGCTTTTATGAAAACCATACCAGAAGGTGCCGCCAC
>JBALVO010000156.1:0-1595 GCA_036961445.1 Halioglobus sp. | reverse complement strand
GCCTGACCCAGTTCCGCGTTGTAATTAGCCAGCGCCATTAACACTTCCTGGTTGCCTGGCACACTGCGCAGCAGCCCCTGCAATTGTACGATAGCTTCCCTGGGCTGCCCCAGGTCGTGCAGGGCAATGGCATACACAAAACGATGACGCGTGCCAACAGTTTCTAGCGCAGCGGCTTTTTTCAGGTAGTCCAGCGCTTTTACGGACTCCCCGGTACGGGTTTCCAGCAGGCCAAGGGCGTGTAAGGTTGCGCCATGCTCGGGGAAAAACTGCAAAGCCTGCAGTAAAAGCTGACGCGCCTCTTCATCCCTCCCCTGGGCACGCAGCAGATCTGCCAGGTTCAAATATGCCGGTATCAATTGCGTATTAAGATACAGCGCCTCGCGGTAAGCCTTCTCTGCCGCGGGCATATCGCCACGCGTCACGTAAAAAATACCCAACTGCAATTGTATACCTGGCATATCGGCATGTTGTCGCTGGATGCTCACATACTCATTAAACAATGCGCCGAGTTTGTTAGCCTGTTCCGGCGATATCTGCTCCAGAGGCACACCTGCCAGAGACACTGCCACCTCCATGCGCACAGCGGTAATCTCATCATCTATGAGCGGCTGCAATAACTGAAAGCGTTGCTGTAACGACAGAAATTGCAGGGAGCGCACAGTACTTACGCGCAACAGGGGATCGTCATCGTACAAAATTGTCGTCACCGTTTGCAGCGCATCGCGCCCACCGACCTCCCCCAGTGCCTCCATCGCCGTCGCGCGCCAAATGGGCGCTGCGCCACTGTCATTGGCCAACTGCACCAGTGAAGGTACTGCGCGCATATCGCCCTGATCAAAGCGCGCAAAAGCACGGGCGGGATGACTGGCGGTATCCCGGAACTGCACACCCCAGCTGCGCAGTGCATCCAGCGCCCAGGGGGCATCTTTGTCCTCATGGCATTGATTACAGGCATTGGGTGTACCCATGACAATACTCAGGTCTGGCCGCGGTATACGCATACTATGATCGCGCCGATCGTCCACCCCCATATAGGTCGTCTCTGGCATATGGCAGTTCGCGCACTGCGCGCCGTCCGAACCGACCGGATGGTGGTGATGCTGCGGGGTATCGTATTCCTGCGTTTTATGACACTGGGCACAAACAGCGTTACCCGGTGCACGCAGGGCCTGGCTATGGGGTTCGTGACAGTTGCTGCACACGACGCCGGCCTGGTGCATCTTGCTCTGCACGAAGGAACCATAGACATAGTCCTCGTCGAGGATCTGTCCGTCATGGTAGTACAGCGGCGATTGGGGCAACGACAGGCGATGCGTGTCGAGTAAATCGGCACCATAGTGATAGTCACCCAAAGTGCCGCGCCGCGCATGGCAACGACCGCAGCTGTCGATTTGTGCGCGCGATTGCAGCGGTGAGGTGCGACTGGCAATAGGCTCATTGGGTGTAAATACCCACTCGCCACGCTGTGCCAGCGCCGTCGGAAATCCACCGTTGCGAGCCGTTTGCAGCTGCTCTTTTTGCGCCAGTTCCAGATGTTTTTCGCCCGGTCCATGACAGGCCTCACAACCGACATCCAGCTCTGCAAAAGTCGT
>JBALVO010000155.1:0-7440 GCA_036961445.1 Halioglobus sp. | reverse complement strand
TAGGCGAAAGCAGACATCCTGGTAATGTCTGCTTTCACCTCACAGCGGATTAAATCGTGCAGCTGTTACGGCCCTAACCATGTCTGCTTTGTGCCAGGAGCGGACATAGATATCCAAAATAGTATGCACTCGCCATTGAGCATGCGCAGTACAAAAAGGCAGCCAAAACTCTGGCTATTCTCTTTCAGTAACACTGAGCGTCGGAGCGCGATACAAGACGAGGCTCCCGAAGTGGAAAGTCATATTTAGGATCGTCAGAAATAGCGCCACTTCGTAGAGAGTTGAATTAGCGTTAATGGGCCACGATACAGCGTTTATCAAATGTGCCATGAAGGCCGAAAGAGGAAAGATTGATGCCCCAAGAAGAACGAACTTGGGCACAACGGCCTGTAGTGCTTCACGTGCATGCATTAAAATGCCTAGAGGAATCACCAGCGTAGCCACAGCCACTACTGCGAGTATGGAGCTGAATTGCCAGACTGATGAAGCATCTGTTACGTATTTTGACATCCAGTACGGAACGTAAGCAAAAAACGCGGCAAGGATGCCAAGCCCCAGGATTAACACAAACCTCACTCTGTCAGCTGGTTGGAGATTACCCTTTGATAGAAAGATCGCCACCAATCCAGAGACGCCAACCATTGTTACTGCAATCTCGGATAGCGTAAATAGCGCTTCGTAGTTTACCACTTCGTCATGCCCCATCTAATACAGCACGTTGCCAGGTTGTCCGCTTAGAGTAAGGAGCGGCCTCTCGGAACAGTATAGCCTTAATGTCTCAAAGTAGGCGAAAGCAGACATCGCACCTATTAGCTAACATTTGAGCTATCAAATGACGAGGGTCTGCTGATGACTCCAAGCCGACACTGGATTTAGTTGCAGGGAAGCTTGCATGGATGGCATGATCGTAACGCTCGATGGTTAAGCAATTTCAAACGATTTACAATTTTCGTATAAAACATCAAGAGCCTAAATTATGCAAATAGTGATTCGACACACAGCAAAAGTAGCGTGTTGTTACTTGGCATTGACCTGTCAGACTACCTTGGCTGGGGATGAGATGGACAGTCAGAGGTTGTATGCTGGTGAGCTATCGAAAGGAAGCGCAATCCACGTACATCCTTTCAGCACAGCCGAAGCTGATCTCGGCAAGCCCAAATTTCACGACACAGCTACTGCTATGGCAAAGTCAGCTCCACACCTTTTAGCAACAGATATTGTAGAAACCCTGCGCGATGCTGGGTTTACGATGGTGAGTCTTGACGAATCTGAAGGTAATAGATCACCTGATGCCATCAATGTGACAGGTAGGTTCACCAAACTTGATCCTGGTAGCCAGAACTTGAGAGTCTGGATTGGACTTGGGGCCGGAAAAAGTAAGGTTTGTATCTCTGGTGAAGTTACAGACTCAGGGGGAAATAAACTCGCTGATTTTGCTGACTGTCGAAATGGCCTGGGTTGGGGTGCAAGCCGCCCACAAGGTGACAAGGGTGTTGATATTCTTGGGGAGCGAGTAGCCGGATTCCTTATTGGATGGGCAGAATAGATTCGAGACCTGCTGATGACCAGAGCAATAAAAAGAGATTCATGACTGAGACTTCGCTGTTGCCACTAAGCGGCCGCCCAGAGTCTCTGGCGCTGAAGGGCCGCTAGCGACGCGAAGCGGCCAATATCAAGGCAGTGCGGCGTTAAGTTTCCAAAGCAATTTTATTTATAAGATACTGGATCATACTACTTGCTTGGATACTCAAACTCTCTTCCGAGCGCCTCACTGGCCTCCGAATAAACCCCACGAAGCGCCTCGTCGACTTCGCTCCATCGGCCTTCGCTGATAAAGTCGGAGTAACGTAAAGCTTCTACGGGAACACCGACATCCTTGCTAAACTGCTCTCTGTCGCCTGTCTGTGGAGTTTTCGCCTCACTTGCCAAAGGTGGTGCCCAAGTGTGTTCCTCAACAATTGCCATTCGCACCCTGATGTCATCCTTGGTAATGTTCCAGACCATGAAGTCCTCCGCAAGGCTCAAAGGTCCATCGTAGGTAGTACGAATACGGTCGTTCACTTCCGCGGTCGTATCAAAATCCTTAAAGAAATGATAGGCGACAGCCATACGCGGCTGGATTTCTGACATGACCTTACCGAAGGCCTCGGGCGCTGTATGGATTTGAGTGCCAACCAACAATGCCTGCTCTGGCGTGAAGCGCATCTTCTTGACAAGATCGGGAACAGCAACAAAGCATTCATGTACGGCAAGATCTGCGTCTTTGGCGTACTCCACAAACCATTTATTGGGATAGGTATCGGAGCCGAAGATAAACTTCAACCCGTTCCATTCGAGGCCGAAGCTCACCGGACCATCCAGTGAATGAATCGCGGGAAAAGAACGTATTGTGACGCCGTTATCCTCATAGATAACGGCGTTCACTCCCTTGTAATCGAACTCATTGACCTCGATCGAGTAGCCACGAAAATCGACAAGACCTACGCGGCCTGAAAGGTCCCAGGTATACATTTCTTCCATCTTCTGAACAGCGTAGGCCGTACCTAGCTCAGGAGTGGGGCCACTCGGACCCCAGACCTGAAGCGGCCTCTGCCGCCCCATGAGGGCACCCCCGATAAATAATTCGGCCAGCGACCCGAAATGGTCTGCGTGTAAATGTCCGATGAAGACTTTGTCAAGAAAGTCGTAGGGAATCTGCAGCGACGACAAGCGCTCTGCCGATCCCGAGCCTATATCGAAGATAAACTTGTCGCCATTGCCGAGTTCTACAAGAAAACAGGCTGCAGCTTGGGCTGCGCGGGTAGTCGGCATACCCGTGCCACACGCTATGACGCGCATTTCATCCGATGCCAGGTCCTCGGTATTCGGGAAATAAACGTCGACTGGCCTTGCCTTGGTTGGAGAAACTAGTGGTGAAATCGCAGCCTCTGCGGAATTGAAGACAGTTCTACCATATTGCCCATCTATATGGCCCCACATGTACATTATCGCTCCAACAGCTGTAATAGCGGCAACGACAGGTATCTTCTTGAGTATATTCACGATTCTAGGCCTCTAAGTTCCGAGATTGGATTATGACAAGACTAACGCCAAGCTAACTTCATTCAATAAAAGTGAAACGTACGCTTTGAGATATTAGCTGCGGTGGAGCATAGCAGACCCTGTACGCCCTTACCTAGGGCAAAGCGCCCCCCTGTAGCTCCTCACATCTTACTCAGGGTCGATTTGCGGCTAGAGCCGCTCGTGGCACATAAGCGACATGCTTGGGATTGAAACTGCCACCAAATTTAGTCGGCTTTGAGGTGGAAGCAAACATTGAGCCTATATTCGATCTGAAACTTCCTGTGAGATCGGATCTTGGCTATTACAAGTAAGAAGTTATTCCGACTGCACCGCTACCCGCACATTTAGGTAACGCACACGCGCAGCTTTTATACCGCTGGCCTCTCACCAGCACAGTGCCAGCAGAACTCAAATGTGGCCGGGCTAGCGCTACCGCACTGATCGCAGTTCCAGTCGGCTTCTTGAGTCGCGGTGCGAGACTTCTCAAGCAGCAACGCCGCCCTATCGAAGTCCCTGTCATTCGTGACCCAAAGCTCAGGCCATGCATCAATTGGTGCTAGCTCACCTATCGCCCCTGAAGCATACTCATTGCGCAATATGCATTTTATACCCGCTTGCTCAATCGAGCTGCGCGCCTGAGCAACGACGATACTATTTGGATGGGTGTAGACCAGTTTCATACAAAAGACTCTCCCGGCGTTTATCGCCTACCCTTTCGCCGGTTCTGACAAGGTAACCCAACCTTACTACAGAAATCCATCATCAAGTCTGAAGCAACTGCGCTGCTCCCTGAACCTGAACGCCTCGTGAGGTACTGGCCCATAGCTTGGAGTCGGTGGTTATATGGATATCTAAAGGTCAACTGAAGCCAGGCAGCATAGATGATGATATCGAGCAGAAAGCGGTCTCGGTTATGGGCGTTCAGCTTACATGCATGGGAATCTCTGGAAATTTACTCGCCGGCACTCTCACTACTTTTACACGCTTCGATTTTCTCCCTAAAAACTTCGGCTTCTGCGGTAAGCGTTGAGTAGAGCCGAATATTGCCATTACGTTGTGCCAGGAAGGCCTGGGTCAGCAAGGCCTCATGTTCTCTCTGCCACTGCTTCAGCGGGTTTTTCCTAAACAATCCGAACATTGTCCAACCTCGATAGTCTTTCAGTTTTAACGGTTTGGAGTAATTACGCATCCGAGCGTTCGCTGGATGAGTAGAGGCCGTTCCGCCAAATTGACCCGGGCAGAGGTACTGACAAGTGACTTGGGGTGATGGGCTGTCGCTAAACAAACTGAGTTAGCCTGGTATTACCGCATAAAGGGTTGGGCCATCTTCGCCAGGAGGCGGCGCAATTCTTGTTGTTCGTTGCTGTCCAGGGCCCCATTCAGGATGGCAGTGGTCGCGGCGGCGGCGGCCTCCAGTTGCGACCTGAGTTGGCGGGCTTTGTCGGTCAGGTAAACGCGTGTGGCGCGACGATCCTCCGGGTCTGACTGTCGACGCACAAAACCGCCCCGCTCCAGCCGGGACAGCGCCCGGGTGGCGGCCGCTTTATCCACGCCAATAGTATCCGCCAACTCCTGTTGTTTACGACCATCAAGGATGGACAGACTGTATAGATAGAGGTAGTTACCGGGTCCCAGTTCAAGGGGGGTCAGCTCCTTCTCCAGTTGTTTCATCAACTGCCGATTTAGCAACGCAAGGTAGCGCGCCTCATGGTGTGCGAGATCAATCATGTCGCGGTGTCCTCTGTGGCGCCATGTGCTGGCAGCAGCCAGGCTAGCAGTGCCAGTGGCAGAATAATGGCAGCGCTCAGGTAAAATACATCGTTCAGGGCAAGGGTGCTGGCCTGCACGTTGACGGCCCTGTCCAGGGCAGCCAGCGCTGATTCAGATTCGGGCAAGCGGGCAGACAGCATCTCCATCGTCTGTTGATACTGTGGTGCGTCGGGAGAGATTGTCTCGGCCAACTGGCTGTGGTGATAAATCGTTCTCTCATTCCACAAGGTAACACCCAGTGCCGTACCCATACTGGAGGCTAGCATGCGGACGAAGTTGAAAATGCCTGTCGCCGAGGCCATTTTTTCCGGGGGCAGGCCAACCAGTGCCAGCATCATCAGGGGCATCCAGGCAAAGGCCATGGCCGCACCCATTAAAAGTCGGGTGGCGGCGATATATTCTGCCGTGGTATCCGTGCTTGTTTGAGCGTGCGCCCAAAAGGCGATGACGAATATAAAAACACCAAAGGTGACTGTGGGGCGTGCATCCCACTGACGCATGCGCTGTCCGAGTAACGGCATGATAACAATGGGGGCGATACCGAACGGCGCCATGACTATGCCTGCCCAGGTGGCGGTGTAGCCCATAGCGGTTTGCAGCCAAATCGGGTACAGCACGGTGGCCAGCACAAAGCAAACATAGATGACTGAGACCATGGCGGTGCCAGTGACAAAATTGCGATAGGTGAACAGCGAAAGATCGACTACCGGGTGTGGTTCATCGCGCTCCCAGGCAACAAACAGAAAAAAGAACAATACCGAAATGACCAGCATGACCCGGATCTGGGTCGAGGCCAACCAGTCCAGTTCGTGCCCTCTATCGAGTACCAGCTGAAAGCAGATAACGCCCACCACCAGTAAAACCAGACCGACAAAATCCACTGGCTCCCGATGCTTGTCGGTTTCCAGGTGGCGCATCAGGGTCCAGCACACGTAGGCCGCCGCCGCGCCTATTGGCAGGTTGATCAGGAATATCCATGGCCAGCCAAAATTGTCGGTGATATAGCCGCCAACCATCGGACCCACTACCGGAGCAACGGCAGAAGTTATCCCCCAGATTGCCAGTGCCAGTCCGTGTTTTTCCGGTGGCCAGATGCGCAGCAGTAACGATTGTGACAGCGGGAGCAGCAAACCACCGGACAGTCCTTGCAGAGCCCGAAACAGTAACAGCTGGTCAAAGCTGGTAGCGATGGCGCACAACCAGGAGCTCAGCGAGAATAATAAAACCGCGATGCAAAACGTGCGGACCTCACCATAACGGCGGGTAATCCAGCCAGATAGAGGCAGTATCACCGCCAGGCAAACGCCGTAAATCGTAATGATCCAGCTGCCCTGTGAAGGGGTAGCGCCCAGGTTTCCGGAAATGGTCGGTAGAGCGACAATGGCGATGGTGGTATCCAGCACATTCATAAAACCCGCCATTGCGATCGCCAGGCTGGCGAGGGCCAAGTGCAGGCCTTTCAGTCTTGGCTGCAGGTCAGGGCTGGACACCGGATTCTCCGCTTAACCCTGGCTGTCGGCGATAATCTGCGCTATCAGCTCGTCCACACCTTCATCCTGATAATGGTATATATCGGCATCGGCAACAGGTTCAGCGGACTCTGTGATACGCAGGGCCGGACCATCGCGCTCGCGGGTGTTTACGCGAACGTGCAGGGATGCTCCGAAGGGCAGCGGAAGCTTCCGGTCAAAGCCCTCGTCAAGTTCGATCCGCACCGGTACCCGCTGTACGATTTTGATCCAGTTGCCGGTGGCGTTCTGCGGTGGCAACAGTGAGAATACGGAACCCGTGCCGGTACCTATGCTGCCCACGTGTCCGCGCAGGGTCAGTGTATTACCGTACAGGTCGCTGTGAATTTCCACCGGCTGACCGGGGCGAATATGGCGCAGTTGGGTTTCCTTGAAATTGGCCTCGACCCAGGCGCTATGTCGCTCGGCTATACTGAACAGCGGTGTGCCGGCAGCTATACGTTGTCCGGCCTGAACCCGTCTGCGGGCTACTTCGCCGTCTACGGGAGCCATGACCCGGGTCTTGTGCCAGTCCCGGTAGGCGCTACGCAGGCGGGCTGAGGCGACCATTACCATCGGGTGTTCGGAGAGTTCCTGGGTTCCGGCGCGCACCCTGGCCTTCGTCAGGGCCAGTTGGGCCGTTTCCATCGCCACCCGGGTTTCAGCTTCACGTGTGTGTGCTGCATCCAGTTCCTCCTTGGAGACCATATTCTTGGTAACCAGGCGTTGCCGGCGCTCAAATTCATCCTCGGCCAGGTCGTGGGTGACCACTCTCAGGCGCTGTTCCGCCAGCAGCCTGTTTACTTCCGCACGGAGGGTGAGCACGTCCTGTACTGCAAGGGCCAGTTCGCTTTTTCTCAGGGCCAGCAACTGCAGCTCGTCGCCGTCCGACAGGCGCAGTATTTCCTGGCCTTTCTGTACCCGTTGGTTTTGCTCGCGGCCTATCCATACCACCGTGCCGCCGATTTGTGCGCTGACCTGTACCAGATTGCCGGTGAGGTAGGCATTTTCGGTTGTTTCATACCAGCGCGACTCCCAGTAATACCAGCCGGCCGCAGCGACTCCGGTCAACACCGCCAACAGTAAAATGCCGGTTATG